>JBDTIS010000206.1:0-5988 GCA_039936235.1 Burkholderiaceae bacterium
GCGATCGTGTCGAACGGCGGACTCGACGGTGTCTTCGATCACCTGCTGTCGGTCGACTCGGTGAGTCGCTTCAAGACCGCGCCGGAGGCCTATCAGCTCGGACCCCGCGCGTTCGGCTGCGAGGCGAGCCAGATCCTGTTCGTGTCGAGCAACTGCTGGGACGCGTGCGGTGCCACCTGGTTCGGCTACACGACGTTCTGGATCAACCGCGCCGACGCGCCGCTCGAGGCGCTCGACGTCGTTCCGACGGCGACGGGCCGCACGATGCACGACGTGCTGGAATTCATCTCGTCGCGAAACGCTTAGACTTCCGGCCGGCCAACCCTCCAGACGGCACGACCACCGCTTTCAATCCAACGGAGTTTTCATGAGCAACCTTCCTCAGGGCGTGACGATCACGGCAGAGATCACACCCGAGTTCGCCGAAATCCTCACCCCCGCAGCCCTCGCGCTGGTCGCGAAACTGTCGCGTGCCTTCGAGCCACGCCGCCAGGAACTGCTGGCCGCCCGCGTCGTTCGCGCGAACCAGCTCGACGCCGGCGAGCGTCCCGACTTCCTCGCGGAGACCAGGTCCATCCGCGACGGCGACTGGAAGATCGCGCCGGTGCCCGAGGCGCTGTACTGCCGCCGTGTCGAGATCACGGGGCCCGTCGAAGCGAAGATGGTCATCAACGCGTTCAACTCGGGGGCGGACAGCTACATGACCGACTTCGAGGACAGCAACGCGCCGAGCTGGACCAACCAGATTCAGGGGCAGATCAACCTGAAGGCCGCGATCCGCCGCACGCTGACGCTGACGCAGCAGTCACCGGCCGGCACGAAGACCTACAAACTCAACGACAGGATCGCCACGCTGCAGGTGCGGCCGCGCGGCTGGCACCTCGACGAGAAGCACGTGCTGATCGACGGCAAGCGCGTATCCGGCGGCCTCTTCGACTTCGCCCTCTTCCTGTTCCACAACGGCAAGGAGCAGGTCGCGCGCGGCGCCGGTCCGTTCTTCTACCTGCCGAAGATGGAGTCGCATCTCGAGGCGCGTCTGTGGAACGACATCTTCGTGATGGCGCAGGACGAGGTCGGCCTGCCGCAGGGCACGATCAAGGCGACCGTACTGATCGAGACCATCCTCGCGGCGTTCGAGATGGATGAGATCCTGTACGAGCTGCGCGACCACTCCGCCGGCCTGAACGCGGGCCGCTGGGACTACATCTTCTCGTGCATCAAGAAGTTCAAGGTCGACAAGAATTTCTGCCTCGCCGACCGCGCGAAGGTCACGATGACCGCGCCGTTCATGCGTGCGTATGCGTTGTTGCTGCTGAAGACCTGCCACAAGCGCGGCGCGCCGGCGATCGGCGGCATGAGCGCGCTGATCCCGATCAAGAACGATCCGGTGAAGAACGAGACCGCGATGGCCGGCATCATCGCCGACAAGCGCCGCGACGCCACCGACGGCTACGACGGCGGCTGGGTCGCGCATCCGGGCCTGGTCGAGCCGTCGATGAAGGAGTTCGTCGCAGTGCTCGGCGACCGTCTGAACCAGTTCGACAAGCAGAAGCCCGAGGTCGACGTGAAGGCCGCGGACCTGCTCGACTTCCAGCCCGAGAAGCCGATCACCGAGGCCGGCCTGCGGATGAACATCGGCGTCGGTATCCACTACCTCGGCGCATGGCTGGCCGGTAACGGCTGCGTGCCGATCCACAACCTGATGGAAGACGCGGCCACGGCCGAGATCAGCCGCAGTCAGGTGTGGCAGTGGATCCGCTCGCCGAAGGGCGTGCTCGACGACGGTCGCAAGATCACCGCCGAACTCGTCAAGGCGCTCGTACCCGAGGAACTCGCGAAGATCAAGGCCGACGGCTTCGAAGGGAAGTTCGATCGCGCGGCCGAGATCTTCACGCAGATGAGCACGCAGGATGCGTTCGAGGAATTTCTGACGCTGCCGTTGTACGAGGAGATCTGATCGCGCGCGGCGCATGGCGAATCCACGCCATGCGCGCTTGACGGCCGTGCGTTCGCGATCGACGATCAGGGCACGGCTTTCTCGCCGTACATTCAGGAGATCCCATGCATGCGATGTCGCGCCCCCTCACGATCGTCACGTTCGCTTCGGCCCTGGCCGCCTGCAGCGCCATGAATCTCGCGGGCCCGGGCGCCATCGTCACGAAGTCCGCCGACGTCCCGGCCGCGATCGCGGCGCCGTCGGGCGCGAGGCTCGCGCTGACGTTGAAGGGTGCGGGACTTCAGAACTATGAATGCCGCGCGAAGGCCGAAGCGGGCGGCTACGGCTGGGTGTTCGTGGCGCCCGAAGCCGTGCTGCGCGACAAGGCCGATGCGATCGTCGGCAAGCACTACGCCGGCCCGACGTGGGAATACGGCGATGGCAGCAAGGTCAGCGGCAAGGTGATCGCCGACGTGCCGGCGCCGCAGGCGGGCAGCATCCCGTGGCTGCTGCTGCAGGGAACTTCGGCATCGCGCTCCGGCACTCTGGATGGCGTGATCTACATCCAGCGCACGAACACCAGCGGCGGCATTGCGCCGTCCGACAGCTGCACGTCATCGACCATCGGCATGAAGAAGGCAACCCGGTACACCGCCGACTACCTGTTCTACAAGCGCTGACGACGGCCGACGAATGCATGGACGTCCGACCGATGCCCCGCCATCGGCCGGCGTCTGGAGGCGTCCATCAGTCCGTCGGGATGCTTGACACTGCACCGGTCCGCGCCATGCGTAGCCGCGTACAAGCGGATGATCCGGAACGATAATGTTGATCTGGTCTGCTCCTTGCTCCGTGGTGTCCTTCCCCCACGACGAGAGCGCGCCATGTATTCGATCGCCCGAATCCTGCTGGCCTGCTCACTGCTCTTCGCAGCGAATGCCCGTGCCGACGCCGTCTTCAACCTGCGCGCGTCATTCGGAAGCGGCTACTACGTCGCCGGTACGGTTCGCATCGATCCAGCCACCGGCCTCGTCACCGGCGAGACATCCACGCTCTATCGCGACGGTATCGCTCTTTCGGACTTCGGCGCCCCCGGTTCGCAAGGCCCGTTCGCTCCGGGCGGGCTAGCAGCGTCGTACCTGTTCAGCAGTGCCGGCACCAACGGGTACCTGTTCGTCGGCGCCGTGCCGGGCACGTCGCTGGTCGGCTACGCCGGAGGCGAACTGTGCGGCACCGCAGCGGCGATCCATTGCGCTTTCAGCGATGTGTTCTCCGGCGGTGTGCCGGTCGCAAACGTCGTGCAGGGCGTGCTCGCCCCGGTGACCGACACCATTCGTATTTTCGATCTCGCCGCCGTGTTCGCCAACGGCGATCGGCTGGCTGGCACTGTCACCATCGACACGACGATCGGTTTCGTGCTGGACGAGCACGCGACGCTATTCTCGGGCGGCGTGGTGGTCGACACGTTCTACAACCCTTTGGGCCAGTCCGTCTTCGCACCCGGGGGCCTGACGCCATCCTACCTGTTCCAGAGCGTTGGCAGCAACGGCGTGCTGCTGAACATCGGCACGCCGGGCGGCTCGCTGATCGGCTACGGCGGTGGAAACATCTGTGCGACCGGTACCGCGTTGAACTGCGCGTTCAGCGACATCTTCCTGAGCTCGTCGCTGAGTTCCGACGCAGTCACCGGCCAACTCACTTTGCAGCGGGCCACCGCGGTAGCGGAGCCCGGGTCGTTCGTACTGATTGCAATGGGCGCGCTGGTGTTGCTCGTCCGCAGGCGCCGCGATCCCGACCGTGCGAACCGCGGTGCGTCCGACCGACGCCGCCGTGCCGGTCAGCTCTTGTAGAACAGGTAGTCCGCCGAATACCGCACCTGCTTCTTCGACGCCACGACGGACGCCGTGCACGGCTCGGCCGGCGCGACGCCGGCGACCGTATTGATGCGCTGGACGTACGAGATGCCGTTCATCGTCATGGGACCGCTCGACGGTGTCGCCTGAACGAGCTGCCACGGGATGTTGCCGGCAGCCGGGGCCGGCGCGACTGCGAGCTGCTTGCCGGTGACCTTGCTGCCGTCGGCATGCTCCCAGGTCGGGCCGCCGTAGTACTTGCCGACCAGCGCGTCGTTCTTGTCCTTCAGCACGGCGTCCGGCGAAGCCAGGACCCAGTCGAATGTGCCGGGCGCATCGGCCTTCGCGCGGCATTCGTAGTTCAGCAGCCCCGATCCCTTCAACGTGAACGCGAGGGCATTGCCGGCCGGGACGGCGATCGCGGCCGGTACGGTGGGCGCCGAAGAAGTGGTCACGGCGCTGCAGGCGGTGAGCACGGTGGCGGTGAAGACGACGGTCGCGGACGTGCGGATCATCGAGTGCATGAGGTTCTCCTGGTTCGAGCGAAGGACGCTATGGTGGGATCGAGCCGTCATCGCTGCGGCCCTGCTCCCTACAACGGGAACCGGACGGCATCCGGATTCACGCCGGCACCGGTTCATACACCGACGAAGTCGCGCTTGCCGATCGGCACCCCGTTGTGCCTGAGGATCGCGTAGACCGTCGTTACGTGGAAGTAGAAATTCGGCATCGCCATGTTGTTCAGGTAGTCGATACCCTTCATGTCGACACTGCCATCACGCAGCTTGATCGTGATCGTGCGCTCCGCGCCGCCATCGACATCCGCATGCGACACGCCTGCGATGAACGCGAGCACCTTCGCGATCCGCGCCTTCAGTTCGTCCACGGTCGTCTCCTCGTCGGGGAAGGCGGGCACGGCAATGCCGGCCAGCCGTGCCGATGCGCCCTTCGCGAAGTCGCACGCGAGCTGCACCTGACGCAGCAACGGGAACATGTCCGGATAGAGGCGCGACCCGAGCAGCACCGCCGGCTCGAACTTCCGCACTTCGGCGTCGGCGACCGCCTTGTCGAGCAGCGTCGAGACGTTGCGCAGCATCCGTGCGAACACGGGAATCGAAACGTCGTGAAGACCGCTGGGCATGGATGACTCCTCTTGCTTTGGGGAGCGCCGACTGTATCAGAGCCATAGCGATCGACCGACAGCGGCAGAGAATTCCATGATGGCGCGCAGCCCTACGCGAAGAACGCCTTCACCTTTTCCGCCCAGCCCTTGGTCTGCGGACTGTGCTTCGACCCACCCTCCTTGGTCGACGCATCGAACTCCTTCAGCAGCTTTTTCTGATGCTCGGTCAGCCGCACCGGCGTCTCGATCGCAACGTGGCAGTAGAGGTCGCCCGGATACCCGGCGCGCACGCCCTTGATGCCCTTGCCGCGCAGCCGGAAGGTCTTGCCGCTCTGCGTGCCTTCGGGGATCGCGAGCGACACGTTGCCACCGAGAGTCGGGATCTCGAGATCACCGCCAAGCGCCGCGATCGAGAACGCGATCGGCATCTCGCAGTGCAGGTCGTCGCCATCGCGCTGGAACATCGCATGCTGCTTGATGTGGATCTCGACGTACAGGTCGCCGTTGGGGCCGCCGTTGACGCCCGGCTCGCCGTTGCCCGACGAACGGATCCGCATCCCGTCGTCGATGCCGGCGGGAATCTTCACCTCGAGCGTCTTGGTGGCCTTGATCTTGCCGACGCCGTCGCACGTGGTGCAGGGCTCGGGGACGATCTTGCCGGTCCCGTGGCAGCGGCCGCACGTCTGCTGGATCGAGAAGAAGCCCTGCTGCATGCGGACCGTACCCGACCCCGAACAGGTCGGGCAGGTCGTCGGTTTCGTGCCGGGCTTCGCGCCCGACCCCTGGCAGGTCTCGCAGTTGTCCCAGGTCGGAATCTTGATCTGGGTGTCGTACCCTGCAGCGGCCTGTTCGAGAGTGATGTCCATCGCGTAGCGAAGATCCGCGCCGCGGAACACCTGTGGTCCGCCGCGCGCGCGCTGCTGGCCACCCTGCCCGCCGAAGATGTCGCCGAAGATGTCGCCGAACGCTTCGGCGAACCCCCCCATGCCGGCGCCGCCGCCGGCGTTCGGGTCGACACCGGCATGGCCGTATCGATCGTAGGCCGCGCGCTTGTCGGCGTCGCTCAGCATCTCGTA
>JBDTIS010000207.1:0-4931 GCA_039936235.1 Burkholderiaceae bacterium
CGCGTCACGTAGTCGTACGCGAACGACACCGGATCGAGTCCGAGCTTCGGCCCGAGATCCTCGTACCACGCGGCGCTCTTCAACGCGGCACGCCGCAGGCTGTCCGAGCCCGGCTGTCGTGTCCGCACGAACTCGGCGAGCATCGCCGGCACGTCGTCACCGCATGCCTTGAATGCCTGGAACAGCGCGATCGAATCCTGCATCGCGAGCCGCGTGCCCGAGCCGACCGACGGATGCCCAGTCCGCAACGCATCACCGATCAGCACGACGTTGCCGTGATGCCAGTGCGCATTGCTGACCATCGTGTAGCGGAACCAGGTCGACCGGTTCGACAGCAGCGGATGGCCCTGCAGGTCGTCGGCGAACGCCCGCTCGCAGTACGCCAGGCTGTCCACTTCGGTCATCGCGACTAGCCCCGACTTCGCGAACGTCGCCGGATCGCATTCGACGAGGAAGGTGCTCAGCGTCGGGCTGTAGCGATAGGCGTGCGCGATGACCAGCCCGTCGTCGTTCTGCCGGAAGATCAGCGACAGCGCATCGAACAGCCGTGTCGTGCCGTACCACGCGAACAGGTTCGGCCGCTCGTCGAGCGTCGGCTCGAAATGAGCGGCCAACTGCGTGCGGATCGCGCTATTGGCGCCGTCGGCCGCGACGATCAGGTCGCAGGGGCCGAGCGCGTCGACGTCGATGACGCGTCGCCCGAACACGATCGTCACGCCGACGCCGCGGCATTGCGCGTGCAGCGCCTTCAACAGGTCGATACGCGCCATCCGGTGGAAGGTGTTGTGCGCAAGCGTGACGTGGACGCCGCGATGGACGACGGCCATCTCGTCGAAGACCTCCTGCTTCGCGGTCATCGCGTCGTAGAGTTCGGGGGCGATGTCGCGCACGAACGCGAGCGCGACATCGGAGAACACGACGCCCCATCCGTAGGTCGCATCCTCGGCATTGCGCTCGAAGACTTCGATGTCGTGCGGTGGCTCGCCTGCCGCGATGCGGTCGCGCTGCATCAGGTAGGCGTAGAACAGGCCGGCGGGACCACCGCCGACGATGCGGATCTTCATCGGCGCTAGATCCCTTCTGGGTCCGGATGACACCAGGGGTTGTCGTACAGATCGTGTGCGAAGTGGGGCATGCCCGCCATTATAGGAAGCGGCTTCCACGAACGAAGAAGGAAAGCGACGATGAAGACCGTCCACGACGTTTCGGCACAAGGGTTCGCCGCGAGCGCAGACCATGACGCGCGCGGCCGGCCCCATTACCCGGGCGCCCTGACCGGATGGCTGCGCGAAGCGGCGCGCATCGCGGCGGGATCGACCGTCACGATCGTCAAGGAAGCGGCGCGGCACCTCGACCGGGAGCAGGTCGCGCATCTCCTGCTCGCGCTCAAGCAGATGCGCTACAACCTGTCGGACCGTTAGCGTCTCGGGCACCGCATCGAATCCGTCGCACGACCAGCGCCGACGCAACCGTTTCATCGCCGTCCTCATCAGGCCGGCGACGGTGATGCAGACGCTCGACCGCACGATCGCCAACGTCGCGCTGCCGCACATGGCGGGCAATCTCTCCGGGTCCCAGGATCGGATCTCGTGGGTGCTGACGTCGTATATCGTGGCGGCCGCGATCGCGACGTTGCTGGCCGGCTCGCTCAGCAAACGCTTCGGCGGCAAGCGCATCTTCCTGATCCCGGTGGACGGCTTCACGGTCGGGTCGCTGGCGGGCGACATCGCCGATTCGCTCGGACAGATCGTGGTGGCGCGACTGCTGCAGGGTCTGTTCGGCGCCGCGCGCGTCCCGCTGTCGCCGGCCTTCAGGATCGACAACAGCGCGCTCGAGAAGCGCGGTCAGGCGATGGCGCTGGGGATGGGCGTGATGATCGGAGCGATTCCCGGTCCCGCGCTGGGCGGCCGGCAGACCGACAACCTGAGCTGGCGCTGGGTATTCTTCATCAACCTGCCGGTCGCGCTGCTGTCGTTCTACGGGATCAAGACCTGCATCCGCGAAATCGTCGATTCGACCGCAAGCTGCTGAACGATCGAAACTTCGCGGTCGGCATCGGGCTGATTTCATGGTCTGCCTGGCGCTACGCGACGCGTGTGCTGCTGCCGATGCTGCAGACGCTGATCGGTTATCCGGCCGTCGCGATCGGCCTCGTGACGGCGCCCAGCGGCCTAGGAACGAGGCTGACGATGCTGATCGCCGGCCGCCTGACGAACAAGGAACGATCGCGACGCGCGTCGCCCTGCCGTTTCTGCTGCTGATGCGCAGGAACAAACGGACCCGGCGCTCAGACGTCCGGCTCGGGATGCAGCTGCAGCACCGCGCTGTTCGCCGTGAACACCCGCTCGGCGGTGGCCATCTCACCGGGATCATTCGTGCTGACCGACACGGCGTACTCGCCGCGATGCAGGGCCTGGCGGACCGTATCGACATGCTTCGAACTATCCATCTCGCCGGAGCTGTTGAACAGCGAATGGAACAGGCCGGCGAACAGGCCCGGATCGTCGGCAGCCGGTTTGAGACCCGGACGTTCCTCCTTGCTGCCTGGGATGGGCGCGTCCTGATGATGCAGCGACGTGGCGTCGCGGGCGATGCCCGCCGCGAGCAGCGCGGCCAGCGCCCTCTCGGCGGAAGCGCGGTCGCGGAACAGTCCGAACAGAACACCTTGCATCGCTGATCCTCGCTTTTGGTGGCAGGCGTCGTCAATCGTCT
This sequence comes from Burkholderiaceae bacterium, assembly GCA_039936235.1. Taxonomy (GTDB): domain Bacteria; phylum Pseudomonadota; class Gammaproteobacteria; order Burkholderiales; family Burkholderiaceae_D; genus CAHJXF01. The sequence continues at coordinate 2,713 of JBDTIS010000207.1, forward strand.
CGACGCATCGCTGATGGCCTCAAGGCCGTAGAGCGGCGCATTGTGCCGACGCGTCGCATCGATGACAAGTCGGCGTCCGCCGCCGGCGCACGGGGGCTCGCGTTCAAGGTTCGATCTCGTTCCCGTGCGCGATCGCGATGACGCCGGCGAGCGAGATGATCAGTTCAGGCGTCGTACGCAGCTTCAGCGTGTCGACGGAGTCGATGATCTTCTGGGCAGCCAGGACGTAGGCGTGCGCGTTCGCGGCGGCCTGCTGGATCTTTTCATTGCGGATGTCGCTGAAGTCGCGGGGATGCATGGCGGTCTCGCTGGGATCGGCTGGATAGTATGGGCGTCCGCAGACGACGTGTCGTCCCGACGAAGGAGGGATGTTACCCACCAGGCATGACGTGCGAACCCATGAATCGCGGTAAAAGTTCCTCGACAGATCTTTCCATGGACTCGCGACTGACGAACCCCGCGCCACTACTCCCTGATCCCTACCAGATCCAGCATGAACGCGTACTCCTCGGCCACTTCGTGCAGCCGCTGGAAGCGCCCCGACTTGCCGCCGTGGCCGGCTTCCATGTTGGTCTTGAAGATCAGCGGCTGCTCGCCCTTCTTCATCTCGCGCAGCTTCGCCACCCACTTCGCCGGCTCGAAGTACTGCACCTGCGAATCGAACAGTCCGGTCGAGACGAAGATCGCCGGGTAGGCCTGCGGCCTGACGTTGTCGTACGGGGAATACGACAGCATGTAGCGGTAGTAGCTCTTCAGCTTCGGATTGCCCCACTCGTCGAACTCGTTGGTCGTCAGCGGAATGCTCTCGTCGAGCATCGTCGTGACCACGTCGACGAACGGCACTTGCGCGACGACCCCGCGATACAGATCCGGGCGCATGTTGACGACGGCGCCGACCAGCAGGCCACCGGCGCTGCCCCCTTCGATGAAGACCTTGTCCTTCGCCGCATAACCCTGCGCGACCAGCGCCTCGGTCACCGCGATGAAGTCGGTGAACGTATTCTTCTTCTTCAGTTTCTTGCCGGTCTCGTACCACGCACGACCCATCTCCTCGCCGCCGCGGATGTGCGCCAGCGCGTACACGAAGCCGCGCTCGAGCAGCGACACGATGCTCGAACGGAAGGTCGGGTCCATCGACGCGCCGTAGGAGCCGTAGCCGTACTGAAGCATCGGCGCGCTGCCGTTCTTCCGGAACGCATCCTTGCGATATACCAGCGACACCGGCACCCTGACGCCGTCCTTCGCGGTCACCCACACGCGCTCGGTCGCGTAGTTGTTCGCGTCGAAGTCGCCGAGCACCGGCGTCTGCTTCAACAGCTTCTTCGCGCCGGTCTTCATATCGACCTCGAACACCGAAGCCGGCGTCGTCAGCGACGAATAGCCGTAGCGCAGGGTGTCGGTCGCCTGCTCTTCGTTCGCGCCGAGCGACGTCGTGTACGCGGGCTCGGTCGAGTCGATGTAGAAGCTCTTGGCGCCGCTCCACGCGACCACGCGTAACCGACGCAGGCCGTCGCTGCGTTCGTCGATCGCGTAGTAGTTCGCGAACAGCGTGAAGTCGTTGACGAAAACCTGCTCGCTGTGCGGCACCAGCGGCTTCCACGCGGCGCGGTCGCCGACCGCGCCTTCGGAAACCTGCATCAGCTTGTAGTTGGGCGCCTGCCAGTCGGTACGAACGATCCAGCGCGCCCCTTCGGCGCCGGTCGCGATGTGGCTCGCCTGATAGTGGAACTTCGCGCGGCGCGGGGCGAACACCTCGAACGCGCCGTCGGGCGCATCGGCGCGCAGGATGCGCTGCTCGTCGGACTCGGTCGACGACAGGTCGATGACGATGAACTGCTCCGACGTCGTGCGGTGCACACCGGTGTAATAGGCCTCGTCCTTTTCCTCGTAGGCCAGCGCGTCGGCCTTCGCATCGGTGCCCAGCACGTGCTTCATCACGCGATGGCTGCGCAGCGTCTTCGGATCGTTCTCGACGTAGAACAGCGTGCGGTCGTCGGACGCCCAGGCCATGTCGCCGCTGACGTTCGGCACCGTGTCGGCGTGGGTTTCCCCGGTCACGAGGTTCTTGAAGCGGATGACGTACTGGCGACGGCCGACGGTGTCCTCGGCATACGCCAGCATCTTCTGGCTCGGGCTGACGTCCATGCCGCCGACCTGGAAGAAGTCGTGGCCGGAGGCGAGCGCGTTGACGTCCAGCATCACCAGCTCGGACGCGGCCT
>JBDTIS010000208.1:0-26984 GCA_039936235.1 Burkholderiaceae bacterium
ACGCGCGACGGCCGCGTCGCGGTCAGCCGCGCCCATCGCTGCATCGACCCGCGCGCTCTCGGCATGCCGCAGGCAATACGCGATCAACTCGACGACGAGGGCCGCGGCATCGATCGCGCGGTTATCCCGTTCCGCGTCGATCAGGTCGGCGGCCTGGTGGAGGCTGTCCTTCCATCCGCGCTCGATGCTGGCTAGCGACTCGATCAAGTCGCGGCGATCCGCGTGCGTGGCATGGTGCGCGTCGAACACACGGACGATGTTGAAATGCTGGTCGAGGCGGCTCTTCCACGCGTCGACGTGGTCTTCGTCGTCCGTGCGATTGATGATCGCGAGGCGCGGCGCCGCGGTCAGCCGCAGGATCTCCATCTCGCACAGGTTGATGTCGCGCAGCGGCTTCGAACCGTCGACGACGTAGATGATGCCGGCGCCGTCGACGATCGGCTGCAGCAGGCGGCACTCGGCGTCGAAGTCCGGGTCGTCGCGATGGGTTTCGATGAAGCGGGCGAATGTACGCAGCGGATCGTCGCCGGCCTCGGCCCTGTCGATCTGCGCCAGCGTCTTGCGCGCGTTCTGGAAGCCCGGCGTATCGAACAGGATCAGCTTGTCACGCAGCGCGAAACGCTTGTTGTCGACGGTCTCGCCGGGCATCGGTGAAATCCGGACCGTGTCGTCTTCGAGCAGCGCCGCGACCGCCGACGACTTGCCGTGGTTGACCGCGCCGACGACGGCGAAGGTCGGAATCGTCGGCATCACGCGCATCGTTCGACCCCGGCCAGCAGACGCTGGATGCCGACGAAGCGGCGCCAGATGATCATCCGCTCGTCGGTCGCGTCGCCGCACAACAGCAACGTGATCTCGACGTCCTTCGACGAGCGGCCTGCCACCGCGCGGACGAACGCGGCGACGGCTACGATCGGATCGCGAGTCGCCGACGTGGCGATGGCGACGCTGCCGACCTGCCGGTCCAGCGCGGCGGTCAGCACACCGCTCAACGCGTCGTCGTCGATGTTCGCCGTCACGACGCAGCCGACACGCCCGCCGAATCGACGACGGACGTTTTCGAGGCCCTCATCGGATGCGAGGTCTTCGTCGACGATCAGCAGGTCGGTGCCGCCGGATGGCCGAGGCCGGTCACCGCCAGCGTCCGCAGACAGCACGCGCTCGCCACCGCTCGTCACGACCAGCGGCCTGTGGAGTCGGCGCCACAACGCGGTCGCATCGGGATGCGTGAACGACAAGCGGGCGAGCCGACCCCGCGATACGACACCGAAGAGCCCGGCCAGTGCGACGCGCAGCGCCAGCCCATAGAACGCGATGGCGCACAACAGGAAGGGCCACCACGCATGCGCCGCGTCGGCGGGCAGGCTCCCGGCGTTCTGGCCCCGCGTGTAACGCGTCGCCGCCACCTGGCTCGCGTCCGGTGCGAGCCCCGCGGAGATCCACGACCACGGAGTCGAGACGAGACGCACCCACCCATCGACCCCTGCGGTCGTGAACGAGTAGGTCGACTGCCATCCGAAGCGCAGCTCGACGAACGGGAGATAGACCAGCAGCATCGCCGCCAGCAACCCGACGTTGAACGCGATCGCGAAGAGCTGCGTGACCATCAGGACCTGGCATCCGACCAGCGGCGCCAGGCGTTCGGAACGCAGGTTCAGCTCGGACCAGCGCGACTGCAGCGCGGACCGCCGATCCCCGTCGAGGCGGCGCGTCAGGCGACCCGCGAGGCCGATCAGCAGCAGCGTCGCATCCTGGACGAACGAGATCCGCAGCCGTGCGATCCGCGCGAGCCAGGCGATGCCGACCAGCAGCAGGAAGACCAGCTGGACGCCGACCGTGCCGCCGAAGAACATCAGCGTGTTGATCGGCTCGGTCTCGTGATGGGACAGCAGGCCGCCGGCCAGACCGGCGCCGAAGACGAGTCCGACCGCGATGGCGAAGGCCTGTACCAGGCGCCGACCGCGCTCGAAGACGGACCCCGGCGACGGGACGGGCGAGCCGGCGCGGACACGGTCCAGCCATCCCAGAAAGACGATTCGACGATCTTCCGAGCGAGACGGCAACCATTCGGCTGCCGGCGCAGCAGTCGGATGGTCTTCCGCGTGAACGTACCGTTCGAAATCGATGACATCGCCGACGGTCCAGCGACGCGTCGATCGCGACGCAGACGGCTCCGCCGGGTGAGCTTCGGGCAAGCGACCTTCCTTCCACCGGCGTCGGCGACGCGATCACCAGATCCAAATGAAACGGGGCGCCACCCTCTGCGCCCCGCATCATCCCTCAACCGCGCACGAATCGATCAGCTGCGTGGCGCCTGGAACATGCCGGCGGCATTCGAGAACACGATCTCCACGCGGCGATTCAACTGACGGCCCGAACCCGAGTCGTTGCTCGCGACCGGATAGCGCTCGCCGAGACCGTGGACCGTGACACGGTCTGCCGAGACGTTGCGGAGCGCCAGCGCGTCTCGCACCGAGTCGGCACGGCGCTCGGACAGCTCCTGGTTCATGCTGTCGCTGCCGACGCTGTCGGTATAGCCCTCGATCAGTACCTTGCGTTCCGGATGCTGTTGCATGAATGCGGCGAGGTTGTCGATCGTGCGCATCGCGCCGGACTTCAACGTGGCCCTGCCCGTGTCGAACAGCACGTCGCCCAGCGTCAGCACCATGCCGCGATCGGTCTGCTTGGCCTGCAGTGCGGCGAGCTGGTCTTCGAGAGCGCCAGCGCGCTGCTGCGACGCGAGCGCCTGCTGCTTCGCCGCGTCGGCATCCATCTTCGCCTGCTCGGCAGCGCTGCGAGCCTGATCGGCGGCGCCGCGTGCCTGCTCCGCCTCGCGGGTCCGCGACGCCAGGACGATGCGGTCGCGCTGCGTCTGCGCGTTCGCCGCAGCCTGGTCGGCGCGCGTGATACGTGCGGCCTCGATCGCGACCTGCGTGCGCTGATGCGCGAGATACGCGAAGTGGTCGACGGTCGCTGCATCCTTCTTGTCCTTGAACGCGAGGTCGCCGCGCTGCAGTTCTTCCTGCGCGCGGACCAGTTCCTTCGGTGCGCTCTGCGCGATGACCGGGTCGGAGGCTGCGGTCGTGTACTCGACGCGCGCGGCTTCGAGGTTGCTGTTGTTCATCGGCGCGGCGCAGGCCGCGAGCAACGATGCGGCGAGGATCGTCAGGCCGGTGAAGACACGGGGTCGGATCGATGAGTTCATGAAAGTTCCTTCGAAAAATTGAGAGTGCGCGCGCGACCTCGAAGCCGGCGCCTTGCGAGCGAACGACGCGGATTAAGGCCGCGTGGTCGCGCGGTTCAGCTCGTTGCCGAGCACGGAATTGGAGCGCTGCAGTTCCATCGCGGCGTTGGCGGACTTGACGGCGCGCGACTTGCGCTCCGCGACGTCCGCGTCCGCAGCGGCTTCGTCGGTGAGGCGACGCGCATCGTTGTAGCGCTCTTCGCGCATCGCGGACTCCGCGCGCGCGAGCTTGTCGCGCGCGGACAGGAATTCCACAGGTGCGTACTGCGCGGCGCCGGCGGCTTCCGCCTGGCTGACCGACGTGCGCGCGATCGCGAGGTCGGCCACCGGCGGCTTGCCCTGGCTGGCACAGCCGCCGAGCAGAACGGCGCAGGACAGGATGGCGGGGACGAAGAGCGTGCGACGGTTCAAACGGGACTGGGCATTCATTGGAGGCATCCTTTCAAAAAGCTGCCTCGTCCGAAACCGGCAATGCCGACCGGTTCCCCGATCAGGGCGGATTAGGACGATTCCTACACGCCCCCTTGCATTTCGGCCGGTTCCTTCGTCGTCAACCGCCCGTCGAGAAGCCCGGGTACAACGTCATTCCGCCATCGACGAACAGCGTCGTACCCGTGACATAGTCGGCCGCATCGGACGCGAGCCACACGGCCGCCTGCGCGATGTCGTCGGGTTCGCCGATGCGGTCGTACGGCACCAGCGTCATCAGTTTCTCGTAGGCGGCCGGCGTGTCCCACGCGGCCGTGTTGATCGGCGTGCGGATCGCGCCGGGCGAGATCGCGTTGACCCGAATGCGTTGCGGCGCCACTTCCTGCGCGATGCTCTTCATCATCAGCAGGACGCCACCCTTCGACGTCGCGTAGTTGACGTGGCCGCCCCAGGGAATCTGATGATGGACCGAGCTCATGCAGATGATCTTGCCGGCCGCCATGGATACCTTCAGGTCGAGCCCGCGTCGCTTGTACTCGCGAACCGCCTCGCGCGCGCAGAGGAACTGGCCGGTCAGGTTCACCGAGATGACCTTGTTCCAGTAGTCGAGCGTCATCTCGTCGAACGCCGCGTCACGCTGCAGGCCCGCGTTGCTGACCACGATGTGCAGCGTGCCGAACTCTTTCACGGCCTGCGCGAACATCGCGACGACCTGCGCCTCGTCGCTGACGTCGGCCTGGATCGGAATCGCGCGGCGGCCCATCGCGACGATCTGCTGACACACCTCGTCCGCCGAAGCCGGGTCGACCACGTAGTTGACGATCACGTCGGCACCGGCCGCAGCCAGCCCGAGTGCCACGGCCTTGCCGATGCCGGAGTTCGCGCCGGTCACGAGCGCGGGCTGACCGGTGAGATACGGGAAGTACGGATGGCGCGGCGCCACCTCGGCGGCCGGCGTGCGCAACTCCGGTGTATCGACGTTGGACATCGGGTTCTGCGTGGACTCATGACTTTCGCTGCTCATCGGTGGGCTCCGGTATCTGGTTCGTTGCCGTCGGCGGGTATCGCCGTGGTGGCCTGCTGCATCAGGCTGTCGCGCGGATGCAGCAGCACTGCGATCAAGGCGGTCCAGCCGGTCTGATGGGTCGCGCCCAGGCCCTTGCCGGTATCGCCGTGGAAATATTCGGGGAACAGCATCTTGTCCTTGAAATGCGGATCGTCCTGCTGCTTCGGGCTGTCACCGAGCAATACGCGATGGCCATGCGCGTCCTTCAGGAACAGCCTCGTGAGGCGAGCAGTCAGCGCCATCGCGATCTCGTAGAGATTCTTCAACTCGCCGGAGCCGGTCGGATATTCGATCCGGTGCTCCGCCCCGTAGTACGCGTGGAACTTGAACAGCGACTCGATCAGCATGTAGTTGATCGGCATCCAGATCGGCCCGCGCCAGTTCGAGTTGCCGCCGTACAGCCGGGTGCGACCTTCGCCGGGCTCGTAGGTGATCGAGCACGACTGGTCGTGCAGCTTCAGGGTGAACGGATGTGCGAGGTGGTATTTCGATACCGACCGCACGCCGTAGTCGGACAGGAACTCGGCCTCGTCGAGCATGTGCCCGAGTACGCGATTCATCCGGTCGCGCCGCATCAGCGACAGCAGCCTGAACTCGTGCTTGTTCTTGTCGCTCCAGTGCGAGACCAGCCGGGCGAGTTCGGGGCGTTGCGCGAGGAACCAGCGCAGCCTCGCGGCGAATTGCGGCAGATCGCGAACCACCTCGTCCTCGAGCACTTCCACGGCCAGGAACGGGATCAGCCCGACCAGCGATCGGACGCGTAACGGCTGCGGCGCCTCGCCAGGCCTCTCCAGTACGTCGTAGTAGAAGCCGTCGGTGTCGTCCCACAGACCCGATCCCGTCACGCCGTCGGGTCCGTGCGCGGCCTCGGCGATGTACAGGAAGTGCTCGAAGAACTTCGTGGCCAGGTCCTCGTACACGGCATCGTGTGTCGCGAGCTCCATCGCGATCCGCATCAGGTTCAGCGCATACATCGCCATCCATGCGGTTGCATCGGACTGGTCGACGTACGAGCCGTCCTGCATTGGCACGCTGCGATCGAACAGCGCGATGTTGTCGAGGCCGAGGAAGCCGCCCTGGAAGATGTTGCGGCCTTTCATGTCTTCGCGGTTGACCCACCACGTGAAGTTCAGCGTCAGCTTGTGGAACACCCTCTCGAGAAACACGACGTCGCCGACGCCGCTCTGGCCCTTGTCGATCTCGTAGATCTGCAGCGCCGCGAAGGCCTGGGTCGGCGGATCGGCCGCGTCGAAATTCCACTCGTAGGCCGGCAGTTCGCCGTTCGGATGCTGGGACCGCGCCTGCAGCAGCAGTACCAGCTGCGCCTTCGCGAAGGCCGGATCGATCAGCGCGAATGCGATGCAGTGGAAAGCCAGGTCCCAGCTCGCGAACCACGGGTACTCCCAGTTGTCGGGCATCGAGATCACGTCGGACAGCACCAGGTGGCGCCAGTCGCCGTTGCGGATGCCCTTGCGTTCGGGCGGGGGCGGCGGCATCGCCGCGTCGCCATGCAGCCAGCGACGGACGTCGTAGCCGTAATACTGCTTGCCCCAAAGGAGGCCGGCAAAGGCCTGTCGCTGAACGAGCCGCTCGTCGTCGCCGGGGAGATCGCGCTGCAGCGCCGCGTAGAACGCATCGCACTGGCTGCGCCGCAGATCGACGATGCCGTCGAAGTCCCTGTCGACGATGGTGCCGTCGTCGGGCCGCAGCCGCACCCGGACCGTCGCGCTGCCGCCGGCCGGGATGTCGAACACGTACTGCGCGGCCGCCTTGCTGCCGTACTGGTTCGGGTTCACGGCGGCATGTTCGCCGTCGACGACGTAGTCGTTGACGCCATCCTTGAACCAGCCGCGCACGTCGGTGCCGAACAGGCGGTTCGTGTTCGTGTCGTTGTCACAGAACAGCAGCGTCGGATCGCCGTCGCAGGTGGCGCGCATCGCCGGGCAGCCGGTGACCCCGATGCGGATCTGATTCCTGGCGTCGGTGTCGAGTCGCGCCTCGGGCCGTCCCGCGTGCCACGCCCACGTGTTGCGCGCCCATAGCTGCGGGATCATGTGCAGCTTCGCGGGCTCGGCGCCGCGGTTGTGGGCGGTGACGCGCATCAGGATGTCGTCCGGCGCGGCCTTCGCATATTCGATCTCGATGTCGAAATAGCGGTCGTCGTCGAATATGCCGGTATCGATCAGCTCGTACTCGGGATCGTCCAGGCCACGCAGCGCGTTGGCTTCGATCAGGTGGTCGTACGGGAACGCCGCCTGCGGATATTTGTAGACCATCCGCATGTACGAATGCGTCGGCGTGCCGTCGACGAAATAGTAGAGCTCCTTGACGTCCTCGCCGTGGTTGCCTTGCGCATTGTCGAGGCCGAACAGCCGCTCCTTCAGGATCGCGTCGTGCTCGTTCCAGAACGCCATCGCGATGCAGAGCCTGAGCTGGTCGTCGGCGAAGCCGCCGATGCCGTCCTCGCCCCAGCGATAAGCGCGACTGCGCGCCTGGTCGTGCGGGAAGTACAGCCATGCATCGCCACTGGCGCTGTAGTCCTCGCGGACCGTGCCCCACTGCCGTTCGCTGAGGTAGGGACCCCATGCGCGCCAGTCGGTCCCCTCCTCGATCTGGCCGAGGCGCAGCCCTTCGTCGGTTTCGCGGACAGCGATCGGCGGTGCGTTCGGTGTTTCGATCTTCACGGGGTCGACCTGGAATGTTGGAGGCGGATCGATTCTATCGAGGCGACGCACGTGAGATCCCTCGCTGCGCTCGGGATGACAAGAAAACCTTGTCGTTCCGAACGCAGGTAGGAACTTCATCCGCGGCAACGATGACCCACGCAGGCTACAGTGCAGTCTGACTGATCACCCGGGAAAACCCGCCGTCACCGTGTTCGACATCACCATCGCGTTCACTGTGCGGCTCCTGCCCGTCGCCCTGTTCCTGCCGTTCAGCGCATTCGACAAGGTGCTGGAGTTCGATGCCGCGGTCGATCAGTGCACGGAGTCGCTCCGGTCACGTGGTGTGGCGACGGCCGCGATCGTGATCGGGCTGTGCGTCGAGGTGTTCATGGCGCTGGCGATCCTGATCGATTTCTGCGATCGCATGGCGGCGTTCGTCCTGGCCGGCTATTGCTGCGTCACCGCTTTGCTGTGGAAGCCGTTCTGGAAGCCGGGAGATTTCTGGGTGCGCAAGGCCAGTCGGGCGCGAGGCCTTTTCTGGGACTTCCGGAAGAATTTCGCGCTGGCAGGCGGGTTCCCGTTGATCACGTTCGGGACGGATGCCGGCTCGGCGGGGCGGTTCTTCGAGCATCCGTTTTCGTCGAAGCAGCCTTATGCGAGTGGTCGAGTCGAGGCGGGGCAGCACGGTGTGGTCGCGCCATGAGCGATCACGCCACCGAGGGCTTGCCGGCCCGGCTTCGCGCGTGGCGGATCGTCGCGATCGTGTTGATGTCGAAGGACGCCGAGGCGCTGGCGCGCTTCTATCGCGAGGCGTTCGATTTCGTCGATGAGAAAGTCGCTGCGGAAGAAGTACCGGACGGATGCTTGCACCTCATGCTGGGCGACACGCGGCTCTGGATAGAGCCAGCGGGTCCGGACGCGGCTCCGTATCCCGGCGACGTTCCGGGATGGAGCCAGCTGTTCCAGCACTTCGCGATTCGCGTCGCGAACATGGATGCGGCGATGGCTCGGCTCGAACGCATCAAGGGCTGGCAAGCGATATCGACCGATGGGCCGCAGACTTTGCCGGCCGACACGGGCGGCGTGACAGCGTTCAAGTTTCGCGATCCCGAAGGGCATCCGCTGGAGTTCCTTGCGTTTCCCGACCGAACATCGGGTCGATTATTCGCCGCGATCGATCACACGGCGATCTCCGTGGTCGACATCGAGCGGAGCATCGCGTTCTACGAGACGCTCGGTCTGACCGTCGCTGGCAGGACATTGAATCGCGGGATAGAACAGGATCGACTCGATGGAATCGTCGAGGCGAAAGTCGATGTCGTGGGGATGAGAACACCTGCTGGGAAAGCGCCGCATCTGGAATTACTGGGCTATCGAGAGAGGCCCGCCGATGGTGGGGCTACCCATGCAGAGCGCGGCGATATCGTCGCGACGCTCACCCTGTTCGCAGCAGAGCAAACCAGCGCGAACAACGGCTTCAGGTCACGAACCGCGCTGCAGGATCCGAATCTTCATCACCTGGCGATCGAGCATTGAGCACCCGCTCGAACCGCTGCAGACGACCATGACCGGCAGGAATACCGGCTTCAGCGGCACCGGCCCCTGTCAGGTGGGCGCGGATGGCACGTCGTTGTCTGCATCCGGGGACTCGCTTCGAATTTTCGCGGACGCCTGATCTCGGGGAACGCGCAAGCCGGCGGGGCCGGATGAATCGCTGAGATCCTTTGTGTGCGGGCGCACGGACGCAACCCACTCAAGAGCCTACAACCGCGAGGACGAGGTTCGGGTCGCACCGTGCGTTGCGTGCCACGGTAGCCATGCACGCGCGAGAGGCCTTCGCAATGAAAATTCAACGTCGGTTGTTCGCGCTTTTGAGCAGTGCGTTGCTGTTCGGCTCGGCCGCCGATAGCCGTGCAGACGCCGATATGGACAGGACCCTAATTACGCGCGGCGAATACGTCGCGCAGCTTGGCGACTGCGTGGCCTGTCATACCGCTGACAACGGCGCGACGATGGCCGGCGGGCGCAAGCTGGTTACACCGATGGGCGTTATTTTTTCGACCAACATCACACCCGATTCCGAAACCGGCATCGGCAAATATTCCTTCGCGCAGTTCGACCGCGTCATGCGTCACGGCATCGCCGCCGATGGCCACAACCTGTATCCGGCGATGCCTTACCCGTCTTACGCCAAAACCAGCGAAGCGGACATGCGGGCGCTGTACGCCTTCTTGTTGCACGGATTACCAGCCGTCAAGAGCCCGAACAAGCCGGCCGACATGTCGTTCCCGTTCAACCTGCGCTTCGGCTTGTCGATATGGAATTTCGCGTTCGTCGATTCGGCCCCATTCAAGCCGGACGCAGGCAGGGATGCGATCTGGAATCGCGGCGCCTATCTGGTCGAGAGCCTTGGCCATTGCGGCGCTTGCCATACGCCACGCGGCTTCGCCTTCCAGGAAAAAGCGATGAGCGCGGCCGGCCCCAGCGGCAATAAATTCCTTGCCGGTGAAACAGTCGAGGGTTGGCGTGCCGTCAGCCTGCGCGATCTATGGACGGTCGAGGAAACCGCGAAGCTGTTGAAGACCGGGCAGAACGCCTTCGCCACCGTCTCCGGCGGCATGACCGAGGTCATCCACAACAGTACCCAGCACTTCACCGGCGCCGACCTGGTGGCCATTGCGACCTATCTGAAGTCGCTGCCGGCAGGCAACGGTGATCTGGCGCCGCCGACTGTGCCGGCGAGGGTCGCGACATCGCAGGTGCCGGCCACGATGTATTCGACCCGCGGCGGCCTGGGCTATGCCCAGTTCTGCACCGACTGCCATCGCCCGGACGGTGCCGGTGTCGACCAGGTATTCCCGCCACTGGCGCAGAACCCGACGGTCGCCGAGAAGGATCCCTCGACGCTGATCCACATCATGCTGACCGGTTGGAAGACGGCGGAAACGAAGACCCATCCGCGCGTTTACACCATGCCGGCCTTCACCCGGCTGTCCGACCTGGAACTCGCTGAGATCGTGAGCTTCGTGCGCAGCAGTTGGGGCAACATCACTGAGCCAGTCACCGCCAATTACGTCAAGGCGATGCGGGCCCAACTCGATCCCAAGGTCGCGAATTCTTCCGCTTTCGTGACACCACGGCTCTCCGACATGCTCGCCGTGCCCAATGCCGCGCAGGTTGTCCGCGGAATGCGCCTGCATGTCGAAACCAAGGCGCTGCTGCCGAACAACGTCGGCAACCAGTTGAACTGCACCAGTTGCCATCTCAACGCCGGCACCGTCGCGGATGGCTCGCCGTTCGTCGGCGTCTCCGCGTTCTTCCCCAGTTACGCGCCGCGTGCCGGCCGCGTCATCACCATCGAAGAACGCATCAACGGTTGCTTCCTGCGCTCGATGAACGGCAAACCGCTGCCGAAGGATTCCAGCGACATGAAAGCGATGGTCGCCTATTTCGACTGGATGAGGCGGGAAACCAGACCGGAGGACAAGGTGGAAGGACGCGGCGTCGGCAAGATCGACCATTCACTCAAGCCCGATGTGGGCAACGGCCCCAAGGTGTACGCCGCACAGTGCGCGGTGTGCCATGGCAAGGAAGGCGAGGGCCTGCGCCGCGCGGACGGCCGATACGTCTACCCGCCCCTATGGGGAACCGACTCGTTCAACATCGGAGCCGGCATGGCGCGCACCTATACGGCGGCGGCCTTCGTCAAGCGCAACATGCCGATCGGCTTCCACGACAAATTCCCGCTCGGGCAAGGCGGACTTTCCGACCAGGACGCCGTCGATGTTGCCGAGTTCTTCTCGCACCAACCGAGGCCCGACTTTGCGGGAAGGGTGCACGATTTTCCCAAGGACAAGAAGCCGTCGGACGCTCGCTATTGATCGCCGGCGTAGCGGGGACATTCGCGGCCAGTGCCGTTCGGTCTGATCTGTCAGTCGAATGTGCACTGCTTACGCCAGAGAACTCACGCGCCCGGCCTGGAGTGGCAAGTCAGAGGGGACGTCCAAGGCGCTGCAAACGACCCCTGCCCGCGTCGTTCGCACGCGAGCGCAAAAGGATTCGGTCGGTGCGGCACCGGGGACGGATCGCAACCTCGGCCATCACCCAACCATCTCGGGGTGCGCCATCCATTCGCGGCCTTTGAGCATCGCGTCCCAGTAGAGCGGGGGGAGAATGCGTTCCTTCAGGTACCAGGCGAGCGCGGAAGGGCGCGTACCGTCGATCAGCCACTTCGGAAAGCTCGGAGCGACCTTTCCGCCGTAGGTGAATTCAGCCAGTACGATCTTGCCGCGCTCCACGGTCAACGGGCACGCTCCATAGCCGTCGTATGTGGCCTCACCCTTCACGACACCGTTTGCCGAGAGCAGATTGTGCGCGACTACCGGTGCCTGCTTTCGCGCCGCCGCTGCCGTCTTGGCGTTGGGCGTATTCGTGGCGTCGCCGAGAGCGAAGACGTTGGCGAATGTCTTGTGGCGCAGGGTGCCGGGGTCGACATCGACCCACCCTGTCTTGTCGGCCAGCGGACTGACGCGAATGAAGTCGGGCGCCGTCTGCGGCGGTACCGCGTGCAGCATGTCGAATTCGCGCGTGATCACCTGTTTCGTTCCGTCCGCACCGGTCTGGCTGAAGACGGCTTTCTTCGCCGGGCCGTCGACCGCTACGAGGGTCTCGCCGAAATTCAGGCCGATCCCGTAGGCCGTGACGTACTCCATCAAGGCCGGAACGTAGTCAGCGACGCCGAACAGCACGGCACCTGCGTTGCAGAACTGGATGTCGACGTCCTTCAGTGCGTCGGTGCGGCGCCAATGGTCGGCCGAGAGGTACATGGCCTTCTGTGGCGCACCGGCGCACTTGATGGGCATCGGCGGCTGCGTGAAGATCGTCCGGCCTCGCCGCAACGCATGCACCAGTTTCCAGGTGTAGGGCGCCAGGTCGTAGCGGTAGTTGGAGGTCACGCCGTTGCGCCCGAGCGTCTCCGGTAACCCTTCGATGCCGTGCCAGTCGAGCTTCAGGCCGGGGCATACGACGAGCTGCTTGTACTTCACGACACGGCAACCGTCGAGAACGACAGCATTGCGCTCGGGCTCGAACGCGGCAACGGCCGACTTGATCCAGTGAACGCCGCGCGGCAACACGGAGGCCATCGTGCGCGCCGTGGTGGCTGCGTCGAAGATGCCTGCGCCCACCATTGTCCAGCCAGGCTGGTAATAGTGGATGTCAGCCGGATCGACGATGGCGACGTCGAGTGCGGGACTACGTGCGAGAAGACTTGCCGCCACCGAGATGCCGGCCGCACCGCCGCCGATGATCACGATGTCGTGCGTGGCGTCGGCCACTTCGATCGGGGTCTTGCCGCCGTTCACAATGCGCCGCACCACGCCCTTGAGATCGAATCCCGCGGTGGCGGAACGTTCGATGATTTGCGGTAGCGGCAGCGAACCTGCTTGCGATAACGCCCACATCGTGGTCGACCGCATGCCGGTGCGACAGAACGCCAGGACCGGCTTGGGCAGTTCGGCCATCAGCTTGCCGAACTCCTCGCCCTGCGCATCCGAGACCGTGCCGGACACCGCCGGGAGGTAACGGCATTCGAGTCCGACGGCCTTAGCTGCCCGCTCGATTTCGCGGAACACGGGCTGGTCCACACCTTCGCCATCGGGTCGGTTGCAGATCACCGAGCGGAAGCCCGCGTCGGCGATGCCGGGCATGTCGCTCGCCGCGACTTGGGGAGAGACCGACAGTTCGGCCGTGAGGGCTTTGAAGTCCATGGGCAACTCTCTCGATGGGGCGCTATGCGAGCCCCGGGTCAAGTCGAAATCAAACGGCGTTCAATGGGATCTTGATGTATCTCGTCCCGTTGTCTTCGGGCTCAGGCAGCTGTCCGCCGCGCATGTTCACCTGGACCGAGGGCAGGATCAGCGTCGGCATGTCGAGCGTGGCATCGCGAGCGTGGCGCATGGCGACGAACTCTTCCTCGCTGATCCCGTTACGCACATGGACGTTCTTCGCGCGCTCTTCGGCGACGGTGCTGACGAACTGCACCTCGCGGCCGCCGGGCTGGTAGTCATGGCACATGTAGAGCAGCGTTTCGGGTGGCAGGCTCAGCACCTTGTTGATCGAGCGATAGAGCGTGCGGGCATCGCCGCCGGGGAAATCGCAGCGGGCCGTGCCGTAGTCGGGCATGAACAACGTGTCGCCGACGAATGCGGCCACGGACGAGTCGATGCCTTCGCCATCGCTGACCACGTAGGTCAGGCAGGCCGGCGTGTGGCCGGGCGTATGCATCGCACGAGCTTGCAGGCTACCGATCTGGAAGCTCTCACCATCTGCGAAGAGATGGTCGAATTGACGGCCGCTCCGGGAAAACTCACGACCAGCGTTGAATAGTTGTCCGAAGACGGTTTGCACGGTCTTGATGTGCTCGCCGATGGCGAGCTTGCCGCCCAGATGCTTTTTCAGATAGGGGGCCGCTGAAAGGTGGTCGGCGTGGACATGGGTCTCCAGGATCCACTGCACCGTCGCGCCGAGCGCATGAACGCGCGCGATCAACTGGTCCGCGCTGGTATGCGAGGTGCGGCCCGACTTCGGATCGTAGTCGAGCACGCTGTCGATCAGCGCGCACTGCTTCGTGACCTTGTCGAAGACGATGTAGCTGACGGTCGAGGTGCCTGGGTCGAAGTGGCCCTCTACCAACATGGCGTTTCCGGAGTTCATGAATCGCTCGATGTCGTCAGCGGCGTTTGACTGCGCATGTGCTGACGTGCAGCAGCGAATACAACGGGCACATGCCCGCGGCACCGGTGATCAACGGGACGATGCCGATGTAACCCCATGGACCGATGACATTCGTCGCGGCCAATCCGATGAGGGACAAGCCGACGCCGACGCGAACCACGCGATCGAGGGTACCTTCGTTGCTTCTCATGGGTGTCTCCTTGTTTCGCACGCAATGGCCGGCAGACTGACAATTGGAAGGGTCCGCCACAGGCTACTAGCAAGACGGGTGCCAATTCATTAAATATGTTTATAACTTCATGATAATAAATAGGTCTGTCGCCTGTTTTGTTACTCGATATCAAAGTCGACTCGCCTGACAGGCTCACGAAGTCAGCGGATTTGGCAGTCGTCGCTGCCAACTGACAGCTTTGGCAGTAAGATGGTTCAGGCAAGCACTCGTTGTAGCCGGCCATGCCAAACACTCAGCCTTCTCCGACCCCGGAATCGACCTCGAACGAATCGGGAACGTTGCGCTCCCTGCCTCAGGTTCAGGCCCTGATCTCGTTCCTCGAGCATGAGACGCAACCGATGATCGTGCTGGATACCGAATACAACATCCTCGCCGCGAATACTGCGTACCGGCGGCAGTTCGGCACCGTCGACAAGCCCTATATCGGGCACAAGTGCTATCGCATTTCCCATCACTTCGACGTGCCTTGCGATCAGGCCGGCGAGCACTGCCCGATGAAGAGGGCCTTCGAACTCAAGGGCCCCGACCGTGTGCTGCACATTCATCACACGCCGCGTGGTCCGGAACATGTGGATGTCGAACTGCGCCCGATCCTCGATGCGCGCCGCGAGGTGGTCGCCTATGTGGAGCGGTTGGCGACCGTTCGAAACGCCTCGGCTCGTCCCAGCGCCGAAGGCTTGGTGGGAAGTTCGCCTTCGTTCAACACAGCGCTGGCCGCTGTACAACGAGTCGCGCCTTCGATGTTGCCGGTCCTGCTGCTGGGTGAATCCGGCACCGGGAAGGAGTTGTTCGCACGCGCAGTACACGAGTCGAGCCAGCGAGCCGGCGGCCCTTTCGTGGTGGTGGACTGCTCGGGACTTACCGAAACGCTGTTCGAGAGTGAATTGTTCGGCTACGAGAAGGGCGCGTTTACCGGCGCCAATGCGCGGAAGAAAGGATTGGTCGAAACGGCTGAAGGCGGCACGCTGTTTCTCGACGAGATGGGAGATGTGCCGCTTTCGATGCAGGTCAAGCTGCTGCGGCTGATCGAGTCGGGGACTTTCCGACGGGTCGGCAGCGTCGAAACCCAGAAGGCGGATTTCAGACTGGTCGCTGCCACGCACAAGCCCTTGCAGCAGATGGTGCTGGAAGGCCGCTTCCGACAAGACCTGTACTACCGGATCAGTGCGTTCCCGATCAACCTTCCTCCTCTGCGCGAGCGGGCGGCCGACATCCCGATGCTGGTGGATTCATTCCTGCAACGGGGAGGCCACGCAACGCACCGGATCTCGGTCGAGCCAGAGGCCATGGCCCGGCTACAGACCCATGACTGGCCCGGCAACATCCGCGAGTTGCGCAACGTGCTCGACCGGGCGCGACTGTTCGCCGACGACGGCATCGTCCGAGCGGAACACCTGCCGGACGAACTCGGTCGCGCGGCACGGGTCCGGTTCGCCGCGCTATCTGGGTCCGCACACAGGGCAAAGAGGCCAGGCGGAAGTGCCGAAGACCTCCCGAGTCTGGTCGCGAACTTCCGTGGCACCCGGCGAGAGCTGGCGACTGAACTTGGTATCAGTGAACGAACGCTCTATCGCCGGCTGAAAGCGGTTGGCTTGGGCTGAACAGTGCCTTTCCCTACATGGTCAGGGTCAATGCTTGCTTGGTCGCGATGGGCATGTGCTTCGGCTGCTTGCGCGCTCCGCGCGCGCTTCGAGATAGTCCCGAACCGCGAGAACTTCCACACTGCCGGATCCGGATCCACCGTTAATTGGCTGCGATGATGATTGGGGTAGGACCGCCTCACTGCCAGAACTGCCAGAACTGCCAGACTGCCAGACTGACCGCAAGACTGCCATGATGAAGCGCCACGATGCTGCCACACCGGCGAACGCGCACGAGTCTCTGATAAGTGATAAATAAAATCGAATCCAATCAAGGGATTACGTTGCGATTGTGTAGACTCATCAAGTCTTGCACGATTCTTGCTTTAACGTCCTATGGCGATTCGCGGACGGCTGCCACGACCTACAAAACCAGCGAGACCTCCGCATTCGCTTTCATTGAACCGAAGATAAAAGGAGACCACATGACATCCCGTTCCAGGCGCAGCCTTTCGATCGCCATCGCGGCATTCGCTTTCGCAGCAGGTTCGATCGGCATCGTGTATGCCGACGAAACCTGCAATTCACCGTACACCGCCCGCCTGATCAAGGGCCAGGAGAAGTACCTGCACGTCTGGACGCTCGGCGTCAAAGGGTTGGGCGACGGCTCCGACAAGCTGGTCACAATCGATGTCGAACCCGGCACGAAGGACTTCGGCAAAGTGATCGATACCCTGTCGGTCGGCGGTCGAGGCGAGGCACACCATATGGGTTTCAGCGACGACCGCAAATACCTGTGGGCGGGCCGGCTCGACGACAACAAGATTTTCGTATTCGATGTCGGCACCGACCCGGCCAAGCCCAAGCTCGTCAACACCATCACCGACTTCACTTCCAAGACCGGCTTCGTTGGACCGCACACCTTCTACGCGCTTCCCGGGCGGATGCTGGTGCAAGGCCTGTCCAACTCGAAGGACCATGGTGGCGTGACCGGCATCGCGCTTTACAACAACCAGGGCAAGTACATCTCCGACTACGCCATGCCGGTGGGCAACGCAGCCATCGGCGGGGGCGATGGTTACGGCTATGACATCGGCATCAATCCCGGGAAGAACGTGATGCTCACGTCGAGCTTCACAGGCTGGACCAACTACATGATGGACCTCGGCACCTTGGTCAAGGATGCGAATGCCATGAAGAAGTTCGGCAACACCATGGTCGTCTGGGATCTCAAGTCGATGAAACCGACGAAGGTGCTCGACGTACCGGGCGCGCCTCTGGAGATCCGCTGGTCGCTCAAGGAAGGCGAGAACTGGGCCGTCACGGCTACCGCACTGACCTCCAAGCTATTCCTCATCAAGCAGGACGCGAAGGGCGAATGGCAGGCCAAAGACGTGGCCACGATCGGCGACCCGTCGAAGATTCCGTTGCCGGTCGACATCTCGATCACTGCGAATGGCAAGGGCCTTTGGGTCAATACCTTCATGGACGGCAAGACACGCTACTTCGACATGACCGATCCCGAGCATCCGAAGCAGACCTATGAATTGGTTACCGGCAAGCAGGTCAACATGGTCTCGCAGAGCTGGGACGGCAAGCGTGTCTATCTGACCTCCTCGCTACTCGGCAACTGGGACAAGAAGGGCGCCGACGACGATCAGTTCCTGCGCGGCTACGACTGGGACGGCAAAGAGTTGAAGAAGGTGTTCGATGTCGATTTCAACGCGCTCAAGCTCGGCCGTGCCCACCACATGAAGTTCTCGGCCAAGCCTGCCCAGGCGACTGCGCTCGGAGCTGCGACGACGCGGCTTGCAACCACCGACAGATGAACGCGCGGCCGCTTGCGGTCTGTGGCGTGCTGGCCTTGCTGGCCGGCACTGCGTGCACGTACGTGCATTCGGCACCGCTTGCGCAACCGATCGGCGTGCTGCCGGCGCAGCCGCTGGTCCAGCCGCCGATTCAGGGCTTTGTCGCCAACCCGCCCGGCAGCTATGCCCTGCAGCGGATCCAGCCGGCTGCCGACGGCTGGGTGCTCGAAGACAACTGGCTGCCGCGTCGGCTGTCGAACTACACGCACGGCGCGGTGACACTGCTCTCGTTTGTCTACACCTATTGCACCGACCCGATCGGTTGTCCGCTGGCCTACGCCACCATGATGGATCTCGAGGCGCGGGTGCTGGCCGACTCCGATTTGCACGGCAAGGTCCGCTTCGTCTCGCTGTCCTTCGACCCCGGTAACGACACGCCCGACGCGATGCGGCACTACGGCGCCGGGCGCGAGAATTCAACCGCGCTGCGCTGGCATTTCCTGACCACCTATTCGACCCGTTTCCTCCTGCCGATCCTGGAAGGCTACGGCCAGGACGTCGAGGTCGAAGTCGACGCCAAGGGCTCTCCTACACGCACTCGCACGCACATGCTCAAGTTGTTCCTGATCGATCCTCGGGGCCAGGTGCGTGAGATCTACAGCGCCGCATTCCTGCACCCGCAGGTGATGTTCAACGACATCAAGACACTGGCCGTGGAGTCGGCGCAGCCGCTTGCCGCCGACGGTAGGCAGCCGGTCAGGCGATGAGGCCGGCAGGCGTCGGCAGGCGAGGGCTGTCCGGCATGCTGGCCGTTGTCGGCCTGATCGCCGCAGCCACGCTGGCGGGGTGGTATTGGCACGCGGCGCCAGCGGACTTCGCCCCGGCGGCAGCCTTCGGGCTGCCGCCGCTGGTATTGCCTGTGGACGTGGTGCTCGATCCGCAGCGTATCGAGCTCGGGCGCCAGTTGTTCTTCGACCGCCGCTTGTCATCGAACGGAACGATGTCGTGCGCGATGTGCCACCTGCCCGAGGAAGGTTTTGCGTCGAACGCGTCGAAGACCGGCGTCGGCATCGAGGGCAAGAGCCTGAGACGCAATGCGCCGTCGCTGTTGAACGTGGCCTGGCAGAAGACGCTGTTCCACGACGGCCGCGAGTCTTCGCTCGTCACCCAGGCGTGGTCGCCCTTGCTGCATCCCGATGAAATGGCCAACCCTTCGGCGGGCCATGTTCTAGAGCGCATCCGCGCGCTGCAGCGGTACGATGGCTGGTTCGAGCGCGTCTTCAAGGGCCGGGGATTGTCGATGGACACGGTGGGTGAGGCGCTTGCGGCTTACCAGGTCACACTGGTCGCAGCCGATTCCCGCTTCGACCGCTGGCGCTTCGCGGGGCAGACGAATGCGTTGACAGAACAAGAACAGCGGGGCTTCGAGTTATTCGCCGGCAAGGCGCGCTGCGTTGCCTGCCATATTGTCGGCGCTCGAGATGCCTTGTTCGCCGATGGCCAGTTTCATGTCACCGGCGCCGGCCTTCCCGGTCATCCCGGCCATTCTTATGTCGTGCCGCTCGCACCCGGCGTGCAGACCGTGATCACCGACCTGGATCTGCTGGCGTACAGCGTAGATGCGGCGCCCGATCTCGGCCGCTTCGAGATCACGCACGAAGCAGCCGACCGCTACGCGTTCAAGACGCCCAGCTTGCGCAATGTGGCGCACTCCGCCCCCTATATGCACGACGGATCGCTGGATACGCTGGAGGCCGTGATCGACTTCTACGACCGTGGCGGCGGTGAGGCGCCGGGCAAGAGCGCACTGCTCAAGCCGCTGGGTTTGAGCCCCGACGAGAAGCAGGCTCTAACGGCCTTCCTGCGGTCGCTGGATGGAGGGAACCTGATCGAGCTGATGGCGCGCAGCCGGCCACTTCAGAACATCGTGACTCCGCAGCGCGGCGACGTAGCGAACTGAGGCTTTGCCCGGCGCGCGCCGGCCCGCTCGACTCGGCGGCAGGTCGATGAACGCCGCGACAGCTTGAACGACAACGTCGAGCACGTGAAGGTGCAGGTTTCTACTCATGCCGCCAGAAAAGGATGAGCGCCTTCGGATGCCGTGCCGCCGCCTGGCCACAATGGCTCGCCCAGGGCGGAAGGGACGCTGGCGTAGCATCCCGGTACGTCCCGTTCCACCCAGCCGGATCATCATCCATGCTCACTCTTCACAGCTATCACCTCTCCCTCGCCACCTATCGCGTCCGCATCGCCCTGCGCCTGAAAAAGGTCGCGTTCAGGGAACTGACCTACGACCTCGCGCGTGGAGACCATCTCCAGCCGGGCTATCGGGCCCTGAACCCCGCGGGTGCCGTTCCGGCGCTCGAAGGCGCGACGAAGAAGCCCTTGACGCAGAGCCTCGCGATCCTCGAATGGCTCGAAGAGACCTACCCGACGCCATCGCTGATGCCGAGCGACGCCGAAGGCCGCGCACGCGTTCGTACCCTCTTCCTGCTGACGGCCGCCGACACCCATCCGATCATCGTGCCGCGCGTGCGCAAGCAGCTGGTCCAGCGCTTCGGCGCCGACGATACGGCTATCGCATCCTGGGCCGCGCACTGGCTCGACGAAGGTCTCATCGCCTACGAGGCGACGCTCGAAGACGGCGCGACGCGGTGCTATGGCGAGACGCTGACGATCGCAGACCTCGGCCTTGCCAGCCATCTGCTCGGGTGCGCCCGCTTCGACGTCGACCTCGCGCCGTACCCGCGCGTGCGTGCGATCGGCGCGTCGCTCGACCGGATACCCGAAGTCGCGGCATCCCACCCGGGCCTCCAGATCGACGCGCCCGTGACCTGACTCGCGCCTCCCCGAAACCCCAGCCGCTCGATGATCCGGTCCGCCACGCGCAGCGCGTTCGCGATGATCGTCGGGGTCGGGTTCACCGCAGCGATCGACGGGAAGAAGCTCGCGTCGGTCACGTAGAGATTGTCGAGCTGGTGCGTCTTGCAGTCGATGTCGAGCACCGATGTTGCCGGGTCGATTCCGAAGCGCATCGTGCCGGCGTGATGCGCTGTGCCGCCGATCGGGATGTTCTTGCCGAGGTAAGAGCGTGCGATCGAACAGGTGCCGATGCGCTTACGAGCCGCTGGACCACGGCTCGGTGGGGTTCTCGCAGCGCAGCCCATGCACGTGATACAGCGTCTCGGCCTTCTGGTAGTAGGCCTCGAAGCCGACGAAATAGTGGAGCCCCGGCTGGAAGGGCTTGCCGTCGGCCGCGTACCAGTTCTGATTCGCCTGGTAGCCCGCCTCGTTGAAGACGATCTGGCTGTTCCGGTTGGCCGGCTCGCGCGGCAGCTAGTCGACGCGTTCGAGCAGCAGCACGTCCTTGCCGGTCTGCGCGAGCTGTCATGCCATCGGGCCGCCGCCAGGCCGGAACCGATGATGACGACGTCATGGTGGTGGTCGGACACGGGGCTCGGTGCGACGTGCGGATCGCTCATGATGGACCAGGTTCCTTACCTGCCTTCGCAACGACAGACACGGCTCGGATGACAGGCAGAACCATGCTCCGGGTCGTTCAGGGTCCGCGCCGCTTCACCAGCACGACTCCACCCTCCTCGAACACCCGATCCACATTCGCATCCGCCGGCAGCCGATCGATCCGCGTCAGCGCCAGCTCACCCACCGCAGGCGCTCCGATCGGCGTGACCCGCTCGCGATAGACCGCGAAGCTCGGCATATGAAAGTTCCAGGTCACTGCCGGCTCCGGCATCGTCTTCGCGACCAGCGCCGCTCGCTTCACCGGACCTTCGAGCACCTCGCCCAGCATCGGTGCGCCGATCGAGCACAGCAGCAGCGTGGCGATCACGGACGCCTCGAGCACGCGCGTCGCGACACGCCGCGCGCGGCGTTCGTCGTCGACGACGGGACGCGCCCGCCGTCTCCGTCGCGGCCATCCGAGCGCGACCAGCACGAGTACGGCGCCGGTCCACGCGACCGGGTAGTAGAACGCCGGTGTCGCCGCCTCGGCCCGCGCCGCCATCGCCCGATAGAACGCATCCCTGATCCAGCCGGCACCGGCCGCATGCGTCAGCAGGTCGGGCATCGCGACGACGAACGCGATCAGCATCAGCACCGGGATCGCCGCGAGCCACAAGCGCTTCACGCGTTCGCGCTCCATCGCGCACAGCACGAACAGCGGCGTGCAACCATATAGCGCGTAATGCGGCAGCTTCGTGCCGGACATCGAGAAGAACACGATCACGAACACGCACCAGACCCACAGGAAGCTCTTCAGCGGATCGAGCGCGCGGGCACGCAGGTCGCGCAGCAGCGACCCGATAGCGGACAGCAGCCATGCGAGCCACGGCCACAGCAGCAACGGCACCATCAGCACGTAGTAGAACGCGCTGCCGGAGTGGTTCTGCAACGTACCGGTGAAGCGCTCGACGTTGTGCCGCAGGATGAATCCGTCGATGAAGTCGCGGCCGTGGATCGCGAGCGCAGCGACGTACCAGGGTGCGGCGACCGCGATCAGGATCGCCCAGCCGATCGGATCGAAGAACATCACGAGCGCGTCGCGCGGCGTGAAGCGGCTGCCGACGAAGCGCGCGACGATCGCGAACAGGAAGACCGCGGCGACCGGGATCAACACCGCGACCGGTCCCTTCGTCAGCACGCCGAGCGCGATCCACAGATAGGCGCGATACAGCGCCGGCCTGCTCATCGCGATGGCCAGCGGGCCGCCCTTCGACATCTGCTCGACCACGCGCCACGCGTCGAACAGCGCGAGCGCGATCAACGCGTTCAGCAGCGAGTCGGCGGTCGCCGCGCGGCCGATCACGAAAACGCCGAGCGACGTGACCGCGATCCCGCAGCCGAACAATGCATTGCGCACGCCGATCCGCGGCGCGGCGAACACTGCGACCGCCTGGCACCAGACCGCGGCCGCGATCACCGACGGGAAGCGGAACGCGAACTCGTCGACGCCGAACACGCGCATCGACGCGGCCTGCAGCCAGTAGATCAGGATCGGTTTATCGAATCGATGGGCGCCGTTCAGATACGTCGACAGGAAGTCGTGGCGCTCGAACATCTCGCGCGTCGCTTCGGAGAACGCGCCTTCGTCGACGTCGAACAGCGGGGCTCCGCCGAGGCGGATCGACAGCAGGACCAGCGGGATCAGGAAAGCGAGCCAGGTCGTGCGACGGTCGAGGGGGGCCTGAACGTTGCTCAGTCTCATGGGCCCTCCGTGCCGTGTCGACCAGCCTCCAGGTTTTCCAGGATGCACTTCGCCATGTCATCCCGAACGAACGGAATGGATCTCGCCCTGGTCGAGGCGGTAAAGATTTCTCGCTGCGCTCGGAACGACACTACGGGTGCGGCTCGCGCCAGTCGTCGCGATCCTTCACCTCTTCCGGATGCCGTACGCGATACAGATCAGCGGCCCCCGACTCGAAGTAGATCCGCGCGAGCGTTTCCGCGAGCACCCCGGTAGACACGAACTGCGCGCCGGCGATGACGCAGAAGAAGCCGAACAGCAGCAGCGGCCGTCCTCCGATCGGCTCGCCGAGGCCGAACTTGACGAACGCGAGCCAGGCCAGCACGACACTGCCGAGGCCCACCAGCGCCATACCGACGCCGCCGAAGAAGTGACCGGGCCGCGCGCGATAGCGCATGAAGAAGAACACCGAGATCAGGTCGAGCACGACGCGAAAGGTCCGCGAGATGCCGTACTTCGACACGCCGTGCACGCGCGGGTGGTGCATCACGGGCTCCTCGGCGATGCGCCGCGGCGTGGTCACCGTCGCGAGCCATGCCGGGATGAAGCGATGCATTTCGCCGTACAGCCGGATGCTTTTGAGCACATCGCCGCGGAATGCCTTCAGGCTGCAGCCGTAGTCGTTCAGCCGCACGCCGACGACGCGCGCGATCAGCGAGTTCGCGATCTTCGACGGGATCGTGCGCAGCAGGTTGTCCTTGCGATCCTTGCGCCACCCGGCCACGCAGTCGAGGTCTTCGTTCAACAGGCGGCCGACGAGTCGCGGGATGTCGGACGGATCGTTCTGCAGGTCTCCGTCGAGCGTGACGATGACGTCACCACGCGCTGCATCGATACCGGCCTGCATCGCCGCGGTCTGCTTGAAGTTCCGCATCAGCTCGACCGGACGGACATGCGGCCCGTACTGCGCGCGCGCGCGCCGCGTCTCGGCACCGGTCGCGTCGGTGCTGCCGTCGTCGACCAGGATCAGTTCCCAGGGGCTCGGATAGTTCGCGAGCGCCTCCTCGGTCCGCGCAACGAACGGCGCGACGTTCTCGGCCTCGTTATACATCGGTACGATGATCGACAGGCGATGGGGAGGAAGCGCAGTCTCGATCGTGGATAACGCCTTCCCGCCACTTGCGGTCGCGGGGTGGCGCAACGCGGTCGGCAAGGTCGTGGGAAGTAAGCGCGGATCGTTCATCGGTGGGGGTTGCGGAGCAGCGCGCCATTGTGCCCGATGCGGGCGGTGGACCCAGCGACGAGGCATCTCGTCACGTTGCCCGACCGGAATCTGGTCCTCGCGGGTGCGATCTCTCACTGCGTGTCGGCCATTCCCCCGGCATCGACGGGCGAGGATCGATCGAAGGTCCGGGCACGGTCATCGCGCCGTCACAATCCGCGTCAGCAGATCCGGCGTCCCGTCGATCCGTTCCAGCGTGGGATAGCGCTGTCCTCGGTGATAATCAACGCGCACCAGCCGGAAATCGGATCCGTCCTTCGACAGTAAGTCGATCGGCGCGCTTCCGTCCCTGGCCGCATCGACGGCCTTCCTGAGCACTTCCGGCTTGTAGGCCTTCATGTTGACCATCGAGCGGCGAAAGTCCGACGGTGTCGAGGCGCGTGCGAGGGAAGCCGGCCCCGTCGTACGGCTGGACCCGCGACAGCTGCTTCGTGACATCGTCGAAGTCTTACAGCAGCGGCGCCACGCGCCCGTCGTCGACGCCGAAGAAGGCGCGGGCGAAGTCGTCGAGCGAACGGCTTCCCTTCGACTGCTGACGCATCCGGGTATCGCTATCCAGCCAGATCAACGCGCCTTCTTCGTAGTAGCCCTCCGAGCGCTGCCAGCTGCCCCAGTCGAGACCGGTCTGACGGCCCGCGACGATCTCGTCATCACCTGCTGGAAGTCGATCTCGATCGTCGAGGCGCCCGCCGGGACGTCGATCTGGGATGGATGAAGATGAAAGGATCGCGCGTCCAGTCGAGTCGCTTTCCGCCTTCGCGCGCTGCCTCGCACCAGTGCGGCTGACCTAGCCTCGGTCCGTGGCGGCGGACGGGCCGGGCAGCAGTAGCGCCGCCAGCGCGCCGGCCACCAGCGCAAGCGCGAGAACCACCGCGTGCAGCACGAGCACCGCTTCGAGCCCGTCGGTCAGCGCAACACCTTGCGTGCGCATCAGCGCGGCGCCACCGGCCTCGAAGGTCCCGAAACCGGCCACGCCCTGGATCGGCAGGATCGCGGCGAGCTCCGCACCGATCGCGCCGAGGACGGCCGCCGACCGGCCAGCCGCATCGTGCGGTCCGAGCGCGAGAGCGACGAGCCACGCTTCGGCGACGAGCTTCACGGACCAGTTGCCGATGGTCCACAGCCAGCCGGGCAGGTTACGACGGGTCGACCGTTCGAGCAGCGCCTGGATCTTCGCTAGCCTCGGCGACGTGGACGCGACGCGATGGCGACGCGCCCAGTCAGGCACGGCCCACGCGCCGCCGACGATCGCGATCAGCGCGACGACACGCCAGACGATCGCCAGGCCCGGCCACACCAGCGCGGCCAATGCGAGCACGACCGTCGCATCCTGCGCTCGCAGCCACAGCAGCGAAACGACCGCGCGGCCGGTGCCGATCCCGAACCAGCGCGACAGCAGCACAGGGAATGCGGCCTCGCCGCTGCGGAAAGGCAGCACGTTGACGAGCGCGTTGTGGACCAGCGTCAGTCGCAGGATGCGCGCGTACGTGCGCCTTCCGTCCCGGCCGATTTCTTCACGGAACTCGCCGTGGATCCGCGCCCCGCGCATCGCGTAGCTGGCCGCGAACAGCAGCGCGACGCCGGCCAGCGCGACCGCGTCGATGTGCGAGAGTCGCGCGCCGACCCCGGCCCAGCGTGCGTCGGCGACCAGCCACCACAACAGGCCGATCGAGATCAGGACCGCGACGATGCGCAACGCGATCGTTCGCGTCATCGTTTCGCGACCGTCATTCGACGGCGCGCGTCCAGGGCAGCAGCGGATCGAGCCGCGGCCACAGGACTGTCGCGCCGCCGGCGACGATCGCGACCACCGCCGCGACCCTCTGCAACGGGATCGCGAGCGGATAGCCGAGATCGACGATGCACAGCGAGATCCCGACGCCGATCGACACGAGGCCCATCACACGCAGCCCGTTGATCGTGTTCCACACGCGCCAGCGCATGACGACCATCACACCGAGCGCACCGCAGACCCAGCCGCCCGCCGCACCGGCCGCGAGGTCGGCGGGCCAGTGCGCGCCGACGGCGATCCGCGACACCGCGACCAGCAGAGCCAGCGGGACGGCCCAGGCCGCGGCGCGCAACGGGGTGCGCGACGCGAACACGACGATCGCGGCCAGCGTGAATGCGGTTACCGAGTGTCCCGACGGAAAGCTGTTCGCATGCAGCGTGTCGCCGATGACATGCAACTGCGATGCGTCGAGGACCGACGCGGGTCGCGGCAACGCGAACAGCCTCTTCAGTCCGTTCGCGTAGAGCCCGGCCATCGCCGCGGAAGCGAGGCCGGCCGCGTACCAGCGCGGCCGACTGCGCAGCGTCGGGGACAGGAGCGAGAACGTGACGACACCGGTCCCGCAGATCGTCACCATCGCCCAGAACGTGTCGGGCAACGGCCGCGTCAGGCGCTGGACGGCGATGAAGGTCTCGACGTTGGCGGTGCCGACCGTCATGAAAAGTGTCGCCGCCCCGATCAGGACCACGACGACGACGCCCAGCGGCAGCCACGCGATGGGCTTGATTCCGGGCTCGGTCACGAGGCCGCGTCCGGCTGCATGCGATCAGACATACGCGATCAGCCGGCCCGCGACCAGCACACCGATCCACACGACGATCGACACCGTCGCGAACAGCCGCGTCGACGCGCCAGTCGCGCGGCCGGGCGGCGCCTCGATCTCCGCCTTGTACGGTCCCGCATGGAACATCAGCGCGTTGATCGCGGCCGCGAACAACCAGGCGCAC
>JBDTIS010000209.1:0-8554 GCA_039936235.1 Burkholderiaceae bacterium
CAGCACTCCGGCGTTTTCGCGGAAGGCCGGTTCGTGCAGCAGTGCGTCGACCGCCCGGGCGATCGACGCGTCGGCGACCGAAGCCGGGCGCATCAGCAACCCGGCCCCCGACCCGCAGACAGCGCGCATGTTGAGGAACTGATCCAGGTTCGTGGGAATGCCGAGCACCGGCGTGCCGGCGGCGAATGCCTGATAACTCGTCGGGCTGCCGCCGTTGCTGATCACGAGATCCGCGCGTTGTGCGGCCGTCGCCCCCGGCAGATAGTCGGCCATGTGGACGTTGTCCGGGACAGCGTCCATCGCGATGCGGCCGGCGGTCGCCACCATCACGGACAGCGGCAATCTCGACAATGCGTCGACGAGCGCCGGGAGAACCTGGCTCTGCCCGGAGCTGCCGAGCGTCACGTAGATCAGTGGTCTGTCATCGGGTAGCACGTCCCACCAGTCCGGAAGCGCCGTGTCCGGCGACCACTGGACCGGGCCCAGGAAAGCGTGGCTTTTCGGCATCGCCTGCATCGAGAACATTTCCGGAAGGTCGGCATAGAGGATAAAGTCGGCGTCCGTGTAGACGGCGCGGACGTCAGAGGCGAGGCGCGCCATGCCGTATCTCTGCCGCAGACGATTGACCGGTCGCGCATGCGCGGCGAACGCGAACGGTCTCGCCCAGTCGAACAGTGCCTGGGCAGCGGTCACGCCCAGCCAGCGCGTCATCGGCAGATCGGGCACGGTGAAACCGATCTTCGCGTAGGGGCTCCAGCCGGCATTCGTGATCGTGACGTAGGGCGTGCCGGCCAGCCGTGCGCTGACGCTCAGGGACAGGCGAAAGTCGCCGACAACGACGTCGGGCTCGAAACTGGCGATGGCACGGAGGTCGTCGTCGACGTAGCCGGCGAGCGTCGTGACATCGTAGATCGGTGTTCCTTTCTGGATCGCCGCCGCGAACCTTGCCGCTGGGATGGTCGTGACGCGCTGCGACGCGAACGGATGCGCGCCGAAGAGCGCGTCGAAACGCGGATCGGCGGCGATGCAGACTTCGTAGCGCGACGGATCGAGCGCACCGGCGACCGCGTGGACGCGCGCGACGTGCGCGAGCGTGACCGCCTCCGCGATGAAAAGCACGCGTATGCGGCGCGTCGGAACCACATGGACTTCACCGTCCACGGATGGCACGGTGACAGGCACTGCTGCATGACGGAAGATCGGCCCCAGTCGCTTTGAACATTCGCCGCATCCCTCCACCGTGCTGATCTTCTCGCTCGCGCTGCGTAACGTATTTCGACATCGGGTTCGGTCGACGGTCGCCCTGGGTGCGATCGCCTTCTCGACCGTCGTCCTGATGCTGGCCGGCGGATTTGTCGAATGGATCTTCTGGGCGATGCGCGAGGCCGCGACGGAAACGGGACTGGGACACATCCAGGTCATGCAGGCCGGCTACCTGGAGAACGGCGCCGCGGATCCGTACGCGTTCCTGCTGCCTGACGATTCCAAGATCCTATCGTCGCTCGAAAAGGAACCGCACGTCAAAGCCGTTGCACGAAGACTGAACTTCAGCGGGCTGATCAGTTACGGCGACGCCACACTGTCGTTCGTCGGCAGCGGCGTCGAGCCATCGAAAGAGGACATCGTCAGCAAGAGCCTGCCGATCCTCGACGGCGCGAACCTCGCCGATGGCGTGCCCGACGGCATCATTCTCGGCGCCGGCCTGGCCGGCAACCTCGGTGTGCCGGTCGGCGGGCGGGTCGTGCTGCTGGTCAACACCGCGAGCGGCGGCGTCAGTGCCGTCGAGGCGACCGTCCGCGGCTTGTTCTCCACGCAGGTCAAGGCCTTCGACGACGTCGCGCTGAAGGTTCCGTTGCCGATGGCGAGACGTCTTCTGAAGGTCACCGGCACGCACGTCTGGGTCTTCGCGCTCGACGACCTCGAACTGGCCGGACCGGTCGCACGGCAGTGGACGGCACGCTATCCGGACAGCAAGCTCGAGTTCAGGAAGTGGTCCGACCTCGCGGATTTCTACAACAAGACCGTCCGACTGCTGTCGAGCCAGATGGGCATCGTCCGGCTGCTGATCGGACTCATCATCGTGCTCGGCATCTCCAACATGCTCGTGATGAACGTGCTCGAGCGGACCGGCGAGGTCGGCACGCTGATGGCGATGGGCGCCAGGCGCCTCCGGATCATCCAGCTGTTCATCGGCGAAGGCGTGCTGCTGGGCCTGGTCGGCGGCCTGATCGGCCTGGTCGTCGCCTGGCTGCTCGCGATTACCATCTCGGCGATCGGCATCCCGATGCCGCCGCCGCCGGGGCGCAGCGTCGGCTACTCGGCGGGCATCCGGCTCGACTGGTCGCTGGCCGGCTGGGCCTTCGGACTCGCGGTCGGCTCGGCATTGCTCGCGAGCCTGTACCCGGCGTGGAAGGCATCGCGTCTGGTCGTCGTCGACGCGTTGCGGCAGAACCGCTGAACGCGCGGCCTACCCACTTTCGTCGAAGCGCTCGCATGCTGGCACTCGCATTCAGGAACATCTTCCGCAACCGGGCGCGGACCGCGTTGACGCTGACCGTGATCGCTTCGGGCGTGGCGGGGCTGATCCTGTGCGGCGGCTTCGTCGCCGATGCGCTGAACCAGCTGCGCGAGGCGACCATCCATTCGCAGCTCGGCCATCTGCAGATCTATCGCGACGGGTTCTACGAGAAGGGATCGCGGAGCCCTAACGATTACCTGATCGACAAGCCTTCCGACGTCCTCGACGTCGCACGCAAGCTACCCGACTTCGAGGAGGGGATGGCGCGCTTGAACTTTTCGGCCGTCATCAACAACGGCCGCTCGGACTTCGCGGTCGTCGGCGAAGGCGTCGAGCCCGAGAAGGAGAAGAAGCTCGGCTCGCTGCTCGAGATCGTCGAAGGCCGAGGGCTAGAGACGAAGGATCTCAACGGGATCTTCATCGGCGAGGGCGTCGCGTTGGCGACCAGGCTCAAGGTCGGCGATCGCGCGACGGTACTGCTGCACACGGTCGAAGGCGCACTGAACAGCGGCGAATTCGAGGTGCTCGGCATCTTTCGAAGTTTCTCGAAGGATTACGACGCGCGCGCGGTGCGCATCACGCTGCCTGCCGCGCAGGAGTTGATGGCGCTGTCTTCGGTCAATGCGATCGTCGTGCTGCTCAAGACCACCGAAGCCACCGACCGCGCTGCTGGCGCGCTCGCGCAGGGACTGCAGGGAAAGGGCTACGAGATCAAGACGTGGCGGCAGCTCGCCGACTTCTACGACAAGACCGCGAGCCTCTACCAGCGGCAGTTCATCGTGCTCGAGGCGATCATCCTGATGGCGGTGCTGCTGAGCGTGATCAATGCCGTCAACATGAGCGTCTACGAACGCACGGCCGAATTCGGTACGCTGATGGCGCTCGGCACGCACGGCAGCGGCGTGTCCGCGCTGGTGTTGCAGGAGAACCTCCTGCTCGGCTTGATCGGCAGCGCGCTCGGCGCGCTGGCCGGCATCGTGCTCGCGCTCGTCATCTCTGCGATCGGCATCCCGATGCCACCGCCGCCGAATTCGAGCACCGGCTACGTCGCCGCGATCGACGTCGACGCGCTGACGGTGCTGACGGCCTTCGCGATCGGCTGCATCGCGACCGTGGCCGCCGCCTGGTTCCCGTCGCGGCGCGTCGCGAAGCTGGCTGTCGTCGATGCGCTACGCCAAGCCTGACGATCACTCGAGCTTCTTCAGGTACTCCTTCGTGAAGATCTTGTCGGGCAATTCGCGCAGCTTCATGTTCGAGTACACCAGCACCGACTGTTCGTTCGCGTGCAGCGCGTCCTCCATGATCAGCTTGGTGGGACGCATCTGGCCTGCCACCTTCTGGTAATCGGTGTAGCGGCAGGTCTTCAGCAGGCGATCGGACAGCGAATAGAACTCGGCCTTGTAGGGTCGCGCGTCCGACTGACGAACCCAGAACAGGACGCGGTGATAAGTGACGCCGCGATCGACCGCCATCAGTTCGAGCACCTGGTAGGCCTCGCCTTCGATGGTTTCGGATCGCAGCAGCTTCGGCGTGTAGTCGCCGCCGAAGTTGGCGCGCGCGAGATCGCCGTTCGACACTTCGCCGGTCAGTCGCTGGCTCAGCGACAGCCGCACCGGCTGCGAGATGTCCGGCAGGAAGACCCACAGGTCGCGGCTCTTCATCAGCAGGATCTGCCCCTTCTCGGAGGCGGGCGCCGTCGTGATGACGACCGTGTTCTCGTTGCCTTTCGAAAGAATGCGGTACTGCCGGTTGTCCTGTTCCTTGCCCGGCGCGCTGTTGGTGATGCTGACGTCGATCTGGAAGCCTTCACGCGGAAAGCGGATCTGGTCCGACTTGTCGAGCACGTCCTGCAACGGATCGTCCGCGAGAGCGGTATCGGTCACACCGGCGCAGAGCAGGGTCGCGACGAGCAGCGGCAGCAGCACTCGAACGGGAAGGGCAATAGTTCTTTTCATGGGTGCGTGGGTGGGGCCGTGTTGATCGAGGGGGTTCCATCGGCAGCCAGGCGGCCCGCCCGACCCCCCGTCGTCGACCGATCGTCGCAGGCCTGAAGTCGCCGCGCGTTCGTCTATGACGTCTACGCAACAGAGTCTGCCGATGGTCGCCGCCAACGACGTCGATCCGAGGTGCGGCCTTTATCATAAACACCTGCCAACTGGCTTGCCCGCTTTCATGGATTTGATTCGTCTCGAGAACGTCACCAAGGATTATCAGCTCGGCAAGCAGACCGTCTCGGCACTCAAGCAGGTCACGCTGACGATCGAAAGCGGCGTATTTCTCGCGATCGCGGGTCCGTCGGGCAGTGGCAAGACGACGTTGCTGAACCTCATCGGCTGCATCGACAAGCCGACCACCGGCACGATCACGATCAACGGACACGACGTGACGAAGCGCACACCCGACCAGCTCGCCGACCTGCGCGCACGGACCATCGGCTTCATCTTCCAGACCTTCAATCTGCTGCCGGTTCTTTCGGCCGCCGAGAACGTCGAGTACCCACTCCTCCAGCGCGACAAGCTGACGAAGGCGGCTCGCCGCGAGCGCGTCCGCCACTACCTCGACGTGGTCGGCATCGCGAAGTTCGCCGACCATCGACCGAACCAGCTCAGCGGCGGCCAGCGGCAGCGTGTGGCGATCGCACGCGCGCTGGCCATCCATCCGAAGATCATCCTCGCCGACGAACCGACCGCCAACCTCGATCACAAGACCGGCGACGGCATCCTGCGGCTGATGAAGAAGATCAACGAGACCACGAAGACCACGTTCATTTTTTCCACGCACGATCAGAAGGTGATCAACATGGCCGATCGGCTGATCCGGATCGAGGATGGCGAGATCAGGAGGCTTGGCATCAAGATCGATCGCGCATGGCTCTATGCAGACGATCCGGACAAGGCCCTGCGCGTCGCATGATTTCCGGAGCCCGCATGCGCTTTCGTCCATCCATCATGATCCGCCGCCGCGTGGTCGTCGCACTCGCGCTGGTCGCGTCGTCGCAAGCCCTCGGCGCCGAATCGCCCGTCGCCGGTACCGGGCTGCGCCTCTCGTCATCGATGGTCGCGGCGACCGATGCCGCCGATCCGCCGAAGGACGCGCGCCAGCGCGCCGACGTGTTGCTCGATGACGACCTGCCGTCCGAAGTTCCGCCGATGTACACCGGACTGCGCGGCTTCTACCAGTTCGAAGGCGCCTACACGCTGCCGTCGCCGGCGCACTGGTCGAAGCTGAGGAATCGTCTCGAGATCGGCTCACAGGGACAGCTGTCGGAGTCGATCAAGTGGAAGGCCACGGTCCGTGCGAACTACGATGCGATCTACAGCCTGAGCAGCTTCTATCCGTCGCAGGTACAGAAGGATCAGCGCTTCGAGTTCCAGGTTCGCGAGACCTATCTCGACGTGGCCGCCGGCAACGTCGAGCTGCGTTTGGGGCGCCAGCAGATCGTGTGGGGCGAGGTGGTCGGGCTGTTCTTCGCCGACGTCGTTTCTGCGAAGGATCTGCGCGAGAGCGTGCTGCCCGACTTCGACATGCTGCGCATCCCGCAGTGGGCCGGCCGGGCCGAGTACTTCATGGGCGACACGCACCTCGAGGCGATCTGGATCCCGTTGCCGACGGTCGACGACATCGGCAAGCCGGGCAGTGCGTTCTATGCCTATCCGCCGGCGGGGCCGGCAGGCTACGGCTACTTCATCAACGACGAGAAGAAGCCGCGTCGCAACGGGGTCGATCAGAACTACGGGGTGCGTGTATCGACGCTGGTCAACGGCTGGGATGGGGCGGCGTTCGCGTATCGCAGCGTCGACACGCAGGCGACGTTCCTGCGCACGATCGTCAACGCGCCTGGACCG
The DNA here is from genome assembly GCA_039936235.1 of Burkholderiaceae bacterium. Lineage (GTDB taxonomy): Bacteria > Pseudomonadota > Gammaproteobacteria > Burkholderiales > Burkholderiaceae_D > CAHJXF01. The sequence continues at coordinate 6,364 of JBDTIS010000209.1, forward strand.
ACCTTCGTCTATACCCCGGTCCACGAGAAGGTGACGCAGTACGGGATGACGATTGCGAAGGATCTTCAGAACTTCGTCGTCAAGGCCGAGGCGGTCTATGCGATGGGGCGCGCGTTCAACGTGTCGCGGCTCGACGTTGCCGACGGTGTCGTCGGCCAGAACTATCTCGACTACATCGTCAGCTTCGAGTTCGGACTGCCCGACGAACAGCGGCTCAACCTGCAGTTCTATCAGCGTCGCTTCAACCATCACGACGCGGACATCGTCCCGCGGGCGATCGAGAGCGGTGCCACCGTCTACTGGGCCGGCAAGTGGGGCCATTTCTCGCCGCAGATCCTCGCGATCCACAGTCTGAATCGCAGCGACTGGATGCTGCGGCCGAAGGTGATCTGGAACTTCGACAGGAACTGGCGGATGGCGGTCGGCGCCGACGTCTTCGGCGGGCATCCGACCGGGCTGTTCGGCCAGTACGACAAGCAGGATCGTGTTTACGCAGAGGTGCGACGCAGCTTTTAGGAAGCGCTGAAGGTTCGAAGGGTTTCAGGGGTTCCTTCGTCGGGACGACAGTTGCTCTTTGCACTGTCATCCCGACGCAGGAGGGATCCCACCCGGTTCGCACGGCACGGGACGATGCACGCGGAAGAGGCCCCTCCTTTGTCGGGACGACAGTTTGGAGTTTGCCTTTCCAAACGCAGGTGACGAACCGCTACCGCTGCGTATCGGAATCGATCATCCACTGCTCGATCGGCAGCCGCAGTGATCTCGATGTCGCCGGACTGCCGGCTCCGATGCGCCCCATGAAGACCGCGGCGGCCGTCGCCGGCTTGCCGAATTCGCGTTCGAGCAGCGCCGCGATTCGTCCGGCGTCACGGGTCAGCCCTTCGGTCTGCGAGAAGGCCAGTCGCGCTCGGTCGTAGCGCGCGAAGATCAGCGGCGTCAGCTCCGGCTGCAGTTGCAGCCCGAGCCTGGCCGCGGTGAGCCAGAAGCGTTGCAGCGCACGGCCGCCGGCGATGAAGTCGTCGATGGAGTGGGAGCCGTTGCGCGCGACGATCACGAAGTGCGCGGCGCACATGACGGCAGGCAGCGCATCGAGCTGGATGCGCGGGATCCAGGTTCCGGCCAGGAAGCGATTGAAGAAGTGCACACGCGTCCAGCTCTTCATCACCCATCGCATCAGTCGTGCAGTCACCGGATCGAGGCCGACCGCCGCTTCCGGGACGCGATCCACGCTGAAGCGTGCTCCCCACTCGATCGCGTCGCGATGGACCAGATAGGCCTCCGGCATCGTCAGCCGGATGCGCGCGCTGCGGAACAACAGCAGCGCGATTCGTCGACGGCTGCCCGCGTCTTCGCGCCACACCACCTCGTGGTCCGCGCCGGCCGACGCTGCCAGCGCCTCACGCTCGCTGGTCGTCATCGATCGCGTGCTCAGCGGGCGACGATTCACCGTCCGCGATTCGATACACGACGACAGCGGATCGGGTGTGATCGACGGGTCGGCGACGAGGCGGACATCGACCAGCGGGGCCTCGGCTGGCGAGTCGGGCCGTCGCTTCGCATCGATGCGGATAGCGTGCATCGACGCCGCGATCCGCATCGTCTCGAGCAGGGCGCCGACCGCGATCTGGCTCGAGCTTCCGTCGAGGTCGTAGACGCAGTCGTGGCGGGTGTCGAAGCCGTGCACGATCACGTGATCGTCGGCGACGATCTCGAAGCGGCAGCTCTGACGGTTGTCGCCGCTGGGGGCCCATCGTGCGCGATCGAGAATGTCGTCGAGCGGCCGCGTTGCGATGGCGGGGGTCATCGGCTGCAACTCACGAGATTCCGAGCTGGCGACGCGCGATGGCGAGCGTCAGCCGCTGCATCGGATTGCTGTTGCCACCCGGACGCCACGTGCGCGTCAACCGGTAACGATAGGCATCGAAGTGCACGCCGCGCGGCGCCTGCAGGATGCGTCCGCGTCCGAGCAGGATCTTCAGGGCCTCGGTCGCGGCGAACCCCGCGCACAGCTGGCAGGCCATCACGGTGGACGGCCCGCGCTTGTTGGCGAAATCCACCCGCGAACGGTCGACCAGGTAACGCAGCTGCAGCATCCGCGGCGACAGCCCGATCAGGAAGCGGATCGCCTGCTCGTCCGGGGACCATCCTTCGAGCTGGAAATAGTCTTCGAACGACATGCCGCCGGGCACGA
>JBDTIS010000210.1:0-9458 GCA_039936235.1 Burkholderiaceae bacterium
TTGAAGCACGCTCCGGCGCGCACGGCGGCGCGGCAGCCAAGCGCCACGCCGCCGTCGACGACCTCGCCGCTGCCGAGACGATCATCGATGCACGGTCGCCGTCGGAGTTCGCGATCGACCATATCCCGGGCGCGGTCAACTGCCCGGTGCTGTCGGACGACGAGCGTCGCATCGTCGGTACGCTCTACAAGGAGCAGGGTCCGTTCGAGGCCCGGCGCGTCGGCGGCGGCCTGGTCGCGGCGAATCTCGCGCGCCATCTCGCGACGACGATGGCCGACCGGCCGGCCGCCTGGAAGCCGATCGTCTACTGCTGGCGCGGCGGACTGCGCAGCGGAGCGATGGTGCAGTGGCTGCGGCTGGTCGGATGGGACGCGCGCCAGCTCAGCGGCGGCTACAAGCAGTACCGCAAGCACGTGATCCGCGCGATCGAGACGATCGCGCCGCAACTGCAATTGCGCGTGCTTTGCGGTCCGACCGGGAGCGCGAAGACGCGCGTGCTGCAGGCGCTGGCCGCGGCCGGCGAACAGACGATCGACCTCGAGGCCAGTGCCGACCACAAGGGGTCGGTGCTGGGCGGGTTGCCCGGCGTGGAGCAGCCGACGCAGAAGCGTTTCGAGAATCGCATCGCGACCGCGCTCGAAGGTCTCGACCTGTCTAGACCGGTCTACGTCGAGGCCGAGAGCCGGAAGATCGGGAAGCTCGCGTTGCCGACGCCGCTGCTCGACCGGATGCGCGACAGTCCGTGCGTCGAAATCGTGGCCGGCGTCGGCGCACGTCTCGCGTACCTCCTGCGCGACTACGCCTACCTCGGCGACGACGCGGCCGGCCTCGCCGCGAAGCTCGCGACGCTGCACGGGCTGCAGTCCAACGAGACGCTTGCGCGCTGGCGGACGTGGGCGCTCGCACACGAGCTGTCGCCGCTGTTCCGCGAACTGATGACAGAACACTACGACCCGCTGTATGCCCGCTCGCAACACGGCAACTTCCTGCGGCTGCACGACGCGGTCCGCATCGAGGCGGCCAGCCTCGAGCCGGACGACATGACGGCGCTGGCCACGCGGATCGCCGGACTCGAAGCGGGCGGGCGAGGGCATGGTGCAAGCGGTGTTTGGCCGACCGGCCGACCGGCGCGAGCGCTTTAAAATCGCGCGATGGACGTCACCCGAAAACTCGAAATTCTCGCCGATGCCGCGAAGTACGACGCGTCGTGCGCATCGTCCGGCGCCGACAAGCGCAGCTCGATCGGCGGCAAGGGCATCGGATCGACCGAAGGCATGGGGATCTGCCACAGCTACGCGCCTGATGGTCGCTGCGTGTCGTTGCTGAAGATCCTGCTGACGAACTTTTGCACCTACGACTGCCTGTACTGCGTGAACCGCGTCTCGTCGAACGTGCCGCGCGCGCGCTTCACGGTCGACGAAGTAGTCGACCTGACGCTCGACTTCTACAGGCGCAACTACATCGAAGGGCTGTTCCTGTCGTCGGGGATCATCCAGACGCCCGACTACACGATGGAACAGGTCGTCGCGGTTGCGCGCAAGCTGCGCGACGAGCACGACTTCCGCGGCTACATCCACCTGAAGACCATCCCCGATGCGAGCGATGCGCTGCTTGCCGAAGCGGGGCAGTACGCGGATCGGCTGTCGATCAACGTCGAATTGCCGTCGCCCGAAGGCATGCGGCAGCTCGCGCCCGAGAAGGATGCGCGCGCGATCCGCATCTCGATGGGCCGGTTGCGCGAGAAGATCGATGCGGCCAAAGGCGAGCGCGCCGATGCGTCGCGCATCGCGACCGCGCAGATGAAGCCGCTGCTCAAGCCGAAGCGCTTTTCGACCGGCGGCCAGAGCACGCAGATGATCGTCGGCGCAGACGCGAGCGACGACGCGCGGATCCTGGCGGTCAGCGCCAACCTCTACGGCTCGTACCGGTTGAAACGCGTCTACTACTCGGCGTTCAGCCCGATCCCCGATGCGAGCGGCGCGCTGCCGCCGAAGGCGCCGCCGCTGGTGCGCGAGCATCGCCTCTATCAGGCCGACTGGCTGATGCGCTTCTACGGCTTCGCATCCGACGAGATCGTCCAGCGGACCGATGGGATGCTCGACCTCGACGTCGATCCCAAGCTCGGCTGGGCGCTGACGCATCGCGAGCGCTTTCCGGTCGACGTCAATCGGGCGCCGCGCGAAGAGCTGCTGCGCGTGCCGGGACTCGGTGCGAAGACCGTCGACCGGTTGATCGCGTCGCGCCGCCATCGACGACTGCATAGCGCCGATCTCGCGCGGCTGCGCGTGACGATGGCCAAGGTGCTGCCGTTCGTGACGTTGGCCGACCATGTCCCGAAGACCGGCGAGCTCGACGCCGAAGCGCTGAAGCCGAAGCTGGTCCGCGCCGCGAAGCAGGAAAGCGCGCAGCTCTCGCTGTTCGCGTGACGCGGTCCGTGTGACGCTGTCCACGTGACGCTGTCCCCGTGAATTCATGAGATCGATCGCGCTCGACGACGAGACCGACTTCGCCGGGTGGCGAGCCGCCGCGCGCGGGTTGATCGTCAGCGACGTACGACCCGAAAACGTGACCTGGTCGGTCGGGTCGGCCGGATCGCTGTTCTCCGAAAACGAAGAGCCGGACCTGGCGGCGGCGCCCGCCTTTTCGGTGCCGCGCGCCTTCATGGACCGGGCCGCGACGGCCGCCCTGCATCGCGATGCCGATCGCTTCGCGTTGCTCTATCGCGTCCTGTGGCGGCTTCGTCGTGAGCCGGGGCTGATGGAGATCGCGGTCGATCCGGACATCGTCCGCCTCGACGCGATGGTCAAGTCGGTCCATCGTGACCTGCACAAGATGAAGGCCTACGTGCGCTTTCGCGAGGTGGTCGTTCCGGACGCGGCCGGCAGCAGGCCCCGACCGTCGCAGGTCGAGCGCGCGCTACGCGACGGCGATCATTTCAACGTGCTGTCTCCGTGGTTCGTCGCCTGGTTCGAGCCGTCGCATCACATCGTCGAGGCCGTCGCGCCGTTCTTCATGCGCCGCTTTACTGCGATGCGCTGGGCGATCCTGACGCCCGATCGCAGCGCATCGTGGGATGGCAAGGCACTGCGCATCGGTCCCGGCGCGCTGCGCAGCGACGCGCCCGACGACGATGCGCTCGAAGACCTCTGGCGGACCTACTACGCGAACATCTTCAATCCGGCCCGACTCAAGCTCGCCGCGATGCAGGGGCACATGCCGAAGAAGTACTGGAAGAACCTGCCCGAAGCCGAGCTGATCGCGCCGCTGGCTGCGGCCGCGCGCCAGCGGATGGACGCGATGATCGCCGCCGAGCCGCAGATGGCGCCGCCGCGCGCAGAACGCGTCATGCAGGCGGCCGGACACCGTGACGCATCCCCACGGGACCCGCTCGACGACGCCACCATCGATCCCGGGACGATCGAACCCGCGTTCGCGGACCCGGCATCGCTGGGCCTCGCCGCGCTGGCCGAGGCCGCGCGCGGCTGCCGCGCGTGTCCGCTGTGGGAGCCAGCCACGCAGACCGTGTTCGGCGAAGGCGGATCGACCGCGCGCATCGTGGTCGTCGGCGAACAACCAGGTGACCAGGAAGACCTCGCCGGCAAGCCTTTCGTCGGCCCCGCAGGCAAGCTCTTCGACCGCGCGCTGGCCGAGGCCGGCGTCGACCGCAAGACGCTGTACGTGACCAACGCGGTCAAGCACTTCAAGTTCATCGTCCGCGGCAAGCGACGGATGCATCAGTCACCGAAGGTGACCGAGATCCAGGCCTGTCGTCCGTGGCTGGATGCCGAGGTCGCGCGGCTCAGGCCCGCGCTCGTCATCGCGATGGGCGCGTCGGCCGCGCAGAGTGTGTTCGGTCGCGTGATGCCGGTGCAGAAGAGTCGCAGGCAGTTCTTCGACGTCGCGGTCGGAGGCCATCGCACGCGCGTGGTCGTGACCGTGCATCCGTCGTTCCTGCTGCGACTGCCCGACGAACAGGCGAAGGCTGCCGCGTATGCGGACTTCGTCGAAGACCTGCGGATCGCACATGCGTCTATCTGAAACCGGCTGGAGGGCTTGCCGATGCGCATCGAGCGCGGTCGATCGAGTGCGACGCCTGCTCCATTTCTGATCTGCAGCGGCTGTCGTCGACCTTCGGCCGGTTATCAGCCGAAGGTGAATGCGAAGACTTCGACGCACGGGTCCAGCATCTCGATCTCGAACAGTCGATCGAACGACGCTGCCGCAATGCAGGAATCACGATGGCGGCCTGCAACGCGAAGCGAGTGACAATGTGGTGATGCCGCTTCGAACCGTTATCGCTACCCGCTACGTCACGCCGCTGCGCGAAGGCGGCTCGCTGCCGGCGGTGATCGAGGCCGACGACGACGGCCTGTACGTCGTGAAGTTTCGTGGCGCGGGGCAGGGGACGAAGGCGCTGATCGCCGAACTCGTCGCCGGCGGACTCGCGCGCGCCGCCGGACTGCCGATCCCCGAGATCGTGTTCGTCGAACTCGATGCCGAACTCGGCCGCAGCGAGCCCGATCCGGAGATCCAGGACCTGATCCGTGCGAGCGTCGGTCGCAACCTCGGTCTCGACTACCTGCCGGGTTCGGTGACCTTCGACCCGCTGGCCGAGAACGTGGGTGCCGACCTGGCTTCGGCGATCGTCTGGTTCGATGCGTTCATCACGAACGTCGATCGCACGCCGCGCAACGCGAATTTGCTGGTGTGGCATCGCGCGCTGTGGCTGATCGACCACGGCGCAGCGCTGTACTTCCATCATCAGTGGGCCAACCATCTCGACAACAGCCGCAAGCCGTTCACGCTGATCCGGGACCACGTGCTGTTGCCGTACGCGACGGCGCTCGAAGCGGCCGATACGCGGATGACGGCCGCGATCACCCCATCGGTGGTCGCCGACGTGGTCGCGACCATTCCCGACGACTGGCTGGTCGACGATCCGCTGTTCGTCGGCGCGGACGCGAAGGACCTGCAGCGCAAGGCCTACGAGAGCACCCTGATCGCGCGCCTGCAGGCACCGCGCGCATTCGTCGAGGAGGCGCTTCGTGCCCAACGGGAGCGTTAAGGTCCTTACCTACGACTACGCGATCGTCCGCGTCGTCCCGCGGGTCGAGCGCGGCGAATTCGTCAACGTCGGTGTGATCGTCTGCTGCGCGCGCCAGGACTATCTCGACGCCGGCATCGAACTGGACGACGCCCGCCTGCGAGCGATCGACCCGACCGTCGACGTCGACGCGCTCGCGGCCAATCTCGCGACGATCCCGCTGATCTGCGCCGGCGGACCCGCGGCCGGGCCGCTCGGTCGGTTGTCGGTCCGCGAGCGCTTCGACTGGCTGGTCGCGCCGCGCAGCACCGTGATCCAGACCGCAGCCGTCCACATCGGTCGCTGCGATCGGCTCGAAGGCGCGATCGAGCACCTGCTCGACCGGATGGTGCGCGTCAGCGGCCCAGTCCGCTGAGCCGCGCCGGCTCGACGATCTCGATCCAGTAGCCGTCCGGATCCTTGATGAAGGCGACGTCCTTCATCCGTCCCTGGTCGGGTCGCTTGACGAACACGATCGCGTTCTCCTCGAACCAGCGCACCGCCGCGTCGAGATCCGGCACCGCGAAGCAGATGTGGCCGAAGCCCTGCGGTTGCGCGTTGCCGTCGTGATAGGCGAACGCCGCGTCGTCCTCGGTGCCCCAGTTGTGCGTCAGCTCGAGGATGGCACGCTGTGCGAACGTCCAAGCCGTCCGTGCGCCGACCTCGTCCGGCGGGGCGTGACCCGCTTCGGGTCGATGCAGGAACAGCAGCGAGAACTTCATCTCCGGGAAGTCGAGCTTGCGCAACAGCCGCATCCCGAACACCCGCGTGTAGAAGTCGAGAGACACTTTCGGATCCTTGATCCGCAGCATCGTGTGGTTGAGCACGAAACCATGCGACGCGTCGCTCGGACGTTCGCAGACGCCCGGTTGCGATTCGGTATCGAAGGCCATCGAAGCTCCGGTTATCGCAGACGAACGGCGCGCGGCAACGCGTGGACGTTCGGTACCACGCCGGTGGACTCGCCGTCGTTTTCCATCGCGCGGCGGCGCAGATAGCGCATGCACGTCACGCGCAGGAACGACGCGAAGTTCAGTATCTCGCCGCGATGCGCGAGGACCTCGTCGTGGAACAGCGCGATCAGCGCGTTGGTGGTCCGGCCCTCGGCCTCGGCCATCTCGGCGAGGGTGTCCCACACCATGTTCTCGAGGCGAATGCTGGTCAGCGCACCGTGGATGCGCACCGTTCGCGACCGCTGCTCGTACTGGATCGGGTCGGCCTTGACGAAGAATTCACACATCGGCTGCTCCGGTGATCGCCACGTCAGATCGCCTTCGCGGTCATCTGCTGTGCGATGTAGTCGGCCTGGCGGATCGCGAGCGTCACGATCGTCAGCGTCGGATTCTCGGCGCCCCCGGACGTGAACTGGCTACCGTCCGAGATGAACAGGTTCGGGATGTCGTGCGTCTGGCCGTGCGCGTTGCAGACGCTGTCCGCGGTGCTCGCGCCCATGCGGCAAGTGCCGAGGTTGTGCGTCGACGGATAGGGCGGCGTGCGAAACGACTTGGTCGCGCCGGCGGCGGCGTAGATCCGTTGCCCCTGACGGAACGCATGGTCGCGCATCGCGATGTCGTTCGGGTGATCGTCGTAGTGGACGTTCGGGACCGGGCTGCCCCATTTGTCCTTCACGTCGGTGTTCAGAGTGATCCGGTTGGTCGCTCGCGGCATGTCCTCGCCGACGATCCACATGCCGGCCAGATGCGTGTAGTTGTCCATGTAGTCGGTGAACTCGGCGCCCCAGCCGCCCGGGTTCAGGAAGGCTGCCATGAACGGCACGCCGAGCGCGAGCGTCTCCAATTCGTAGCCGCCGACGAAGCCGCGCTTCGGATCGTTGTGGGCCTCGTCGCGAACGATGCCGGCCATCGTCGTGCCGCGGTACATGTGGACCGGCTGCCCGAACATCCCGTAGACCGATCCGGTCAGGTGGCGCATGTAGTTGCGGCCCACCTGGCCCGAGCTGTTAGCCAGGCCGTCGCGGTACTTGCCGGACGCCGACATCAACAATAGCCGTGGTGTCTCGATCGAGTTGCCGGCGACGCAGACGATGCGGGCCGCCTGTCGCTGCTCCTTGCCGTCCTTGTCGAAATACACGACCGCGTCGACCTTGCCGCCGTCGTCGTGCTCGATGCGGACGACATGACTCTCGGGGCGCAGGTCGAGGTTGCCGGTCTTCTGCGCCTTCGGAATCTCGGTGTAGAGCGTCGACCACTTCGCGCCGCTCTTGCAGCCCTGGAAACAGAAGCCGATCTGCAGGCAGTTGCCGCGACCGTCGCGTGGTTCACTGTTGATCGCCATGTTGCCGGTATGCACCTGCTTGTAGCCGAGTTTGGTCGCGCCGGCGTACATGACCTTGAAGTTGTTGTTGCCGGGCAGGCCGGGGATGCCGTTGGTGCGCGTGACGCCCATCTTGTCCTCGGCGCGCGCGTAGTACGGCTCGAGATCCTTCAGCGTCAGCGGCCAGTCCATCAGATTCGCGCCCTCGACGTCGCCGTAGACGGTCCGCGTCCTGAACTCGTGGTCCTGCAGCCGTAGCGATGCGCCGGCCCAGTGCGTCGTCGTGCCGCCGACGGTCTTGCAGATCCATGCAGGCAGGTTGGGGAAGTCTTTCGCAACCCGCCAGTTGCCCGACGTGGTGCGGTTGTCGAGCCATGCGAGCTGACTGAACGACTTCCACTCGTCGTTGATGAAGGTGGCGCTGGACTGCATCGCGCCCGCCTCGAGCACGATCACCTTCACGCCCTTCTGACACAACTCGTTCGCGAGGGTACCGCCGCCGGCACCCGAGCCGATGACGACGACTGCTGCGTCGTCCTTGAAATCGATGGTCGCCATGCCGGTCTCCTGTCCTGTGGTCGTGATCGATGTCGTGACGCCGTTCAGCCCCTGTGGAGCACGGGACTGGCGGCCGGCGGCGGCGCGGGCAACCACTTGAGATCCTGGAAGCCGCGCGTGAGGTAGCCGCCCTTCTGCCACGACGAGCCGGGATAGCCGAGTGCGGCGAACGCCATGTCGTTGTCGTACAGCGACGTGACGCATTGCCCGCGCACCGCGCCGAAGAACGGCGTGCCTTCGAGTCCCTTGACGATCGCGAGCTTCTTCGCCGTGGACGCGTCGACGAAGCGTCCGCCGGCCGCCTGGTCGAGTGCCGCGATCCCGTCCTGCAACGTCGTCGCGGTGGCCGGCGTGGCGGCGGCCTTCGCGTCGAGATCCTTCGCGAGCAGCGCATAGACCGCGTCGGGCAGCTTCTTGTGCGGATACAGCACGCGGCCCATGGCGATCAGCGTGTCGCCCTGCGCCGTGGTCAACTTCTGCAGCTCGACCGCCCACACCGGGGACGGTGCGAGCGAAGCGAGCAGCGAGCCGCTCGCGAGGACGCCGATCAGGATGCCGGATCCCTTCAGGAATTCGCGACGAGCGAGCGGGATGTCGAGCTTTCGGACGACGCCGTCTTCGGTGTCGCAGATCGTCGGGTCGCCGTCTTCGGACGCGATGGATATCGTGCGCATTGCTGGTCTCCTCGTGTGCGACGTCTGACGCGCCGCGATCTGCCGGGCTGCGCCGCGAGTGTCGCACTCGCCCTGCCGGAGCAGGTGCTATTCAGCTACTTACAGCAGAAACGAGGATGTTGCGCGAGGTGAGCGCGAGCGAACCGATGAGCGGCGCCGACAAGGATCGCTGCGCTGCGGTAGACTCCGGATCCCCGCGTCAAGGAGCGTTGCGACAGACCGAGTATTCCCGGTCTTGCCAGGCTTGACGCATCGCGGCCCACGAGCCGCGATGGAAACGGCGCTCACGACTCTTCTGACAAAGGAGCGCGTGATGAGCGCCGTTCTTAAAAGCACCCCGGTTTCAAAGTCGCCTTTCATCCAGGGCGACTTCTCCGACTTCAAGGTCGCAGACCTGTCCCTCGCACCGTGGGGCCGCAAGGAACTCCTGATCGCAGAGACCGAAATGCCCGGCCTGCTGTCGATCCGCAACGAGTTCGCAGCGTCGCAGCCACTGGCTGGCGCACGGATCACCGGATCGCTGCACATGACGATCCAGACCGGCGTGCTGATCGAGACGCTGCAGGCGCTCGGCGCCGACGTTCGCTGGGCCTCGTGCAATATCTACTCGACGCAGGATCACGCCGCAGCGGCGATCGCACTGAACGGCTACAAGGGCCAGGGCACCCCGGTCTTCGCCGTCAAGGGCGAGTCGCTCGCAGACTACTGGGACTACACCCATCGCATCTTCGAGTGGATCGACGGCGGCTACTCGAACATGATCCTCGACGACGGCGGCGACGCCACGCTGCTGCTGCATCTCGGCGCGCGCGCCGAACAGGATGCATCGCTGATCGCGAGCCCGACCAGCGAGGAAGAAACCGAACTGT
>JBDTIS010000211.1:0-7008 GCA_039936235.1 Burkholderiaceae bacterium
GGCCGGACGCGATCAGCACCTGCTCGAACGCGAGCTTGGCGTGCTGGAACGCGAGCAGCGGCTTCTGTACGCAGATCGCCGACAGCAGCACGACCTGCGAGACGCCCGCGGTCTGCGCGGCCTCGAGGACGTGGACGTGCGCGCGATGATCGATCGCCCACGCGTCGGCGGGCGCCCCGGTACGGGAGGCGAGACACGACACGAGCGCGTCGAAGCGCTCGCCGCGGAAGCCGTCGCGGGCGAGCGATGCAGGATCACCGACGTCGCCGAGGCGGACCGTCGCACCGGCGAGCAGCCGTGTGCTGTCGTCGCCCGACAGCGCGCCTCGGACGCCGGCGTGCGGCCGCACCAAGCACACGACGTCGTGCCCGCGCCGGACCAGCGCGCGGACGGTGGCCTGGCCGATCGTGCCGGTGCCGCCGACGACGAAGACGCGCCGTGGTGTCGCGGGGAGGTTCTGTTGGATGGGGGAGGTCATCTTCGTGCAGTAGTCCGAAAGGGCGCGATCATCGCCCATGCCGGCCACGACAGGCTCGCGGCCGGTCGATAATGACGTTTCCCGAACCCGGAATCACCACCTTGTCAGTCTCGACTCCGCATCCGCCGTCGCCCGTCGCGCTCGGCCTTGGCTATCTCGCCGTGCTGCCGTTCGTCGTCGGCGCCCTGCTCGTCTGGGTCGCCGGCGCGGGATGGCATGCGACCGTTTCGCAGGCACTGTCCGCTTACGCCGCCGTCGTGATTTCCTTCATCGGCGCCATCCATTGGGGTTTCGCCTTCCCGCAATCCACGCCGGCGCCGCGATTGTTCGTGTGGGGCGTGGTGCCTTCGCTGGTGGCGTGGGTCGCCGTGCTACAGGCGCCGCGGATCGGCCTGCTCATCCACGCGGCGATGCTGGTGACCTGCTACCTCGTGGATCGGGTCGCCTACCCGCGACAGGACGCCGCCGCGTGGCTGCCACTGCGTCTGCGCCTGACGCTGTTCGCGACCGTCTCCTGCCTTGTCGGCGCTGCCGGAAGCTGAAGCGTCCGGCGTGGCGCGCGCAGGCACGCCGTTCGTCGAAGATTCGTCGATGACCTCCGCGCCGTCCGCGAAAGCGAGGACGGCGCTGAAAGACACACGGCCACTGTGGCGGACGTTCGTCGCGTTCCTCGGACCGATGTTGCTCGGCAACGTGCTGCAGGCGATGTCCGGAACGATCAACAGCGTTTTCATCGGGCAGATGCTCGGCACGAACGCGCTGGCCGCCGTCGCGTCGGTCTTCCCGATCGTGTTCTTCCTGATCTCGCTGGTGATCGGCGTCGGCGCCGGCGCATCGGTCCTGATCGGGCAGGCGTGGGGCGCGCGTGAGGCCCACAAGGTGAAGGCCATCGCAGGGACCGCGCTCGCACTCGGCCTGATGCTCGGCGCGCTGATCGCGCTGATCGGCGGCACCTTCACCGAACCGATGCTGCGCTTCCTGCAGACGCCGGCGGCCGTCCTGCCCGATGCGATCGGTTATGCGAGGGTGATGATGTTCGCGATGCCCGGTCTGCTGGTCTTCATCCTGGCGACGCAGCTGATGCGCGGGGTCGGCGACACCGTCACGCCGCTGTTCGCGCTGATCACGTCGACCACGGTCTCGTGCCTGCTGACGCCGGCACTCATCCGCGGCTGGTGGGGGCTGCCGATGCTCGGCGTCACGTCGGCGGCCGCGGCGTCCATCGGCTCGTTCATCGTCGCGCTCGCGGCGATGGCGCTGTACATGCGGTACAAGCGGCACCCGCTCGCGCCGGACCGCGCGTTGCTGCGCTCGTTGCGGATCGATCCGGCGCTGCTGAAGCTGGTGCTCAGGATCGGCCTGCCGACCGGCATGCAGGTGATCGTGATGTCGCTCGCCGAGATCGCGCTGCTGTCGCTCGTCAATCGCTTCGGCGCCGACGCAACTGCGGCCTACGGCGCCGTCAACCAGGTCGTCAACTACGTCCAGTTCCCGGCGATCTCGATCGCGATCACCGCGTCGATCCTCGGGGCGCAGGCGATCGGTGCCGGACGCGTCGACCTGCTCGGCGCGATCACGCGGACCGGTCTGAAGCTGACGCTCTGCGGGACCGGCGTCCTGGTCGTCGTCGGCTACCTGATGTCGCGACATCTGATCGGCGTGTTCATCACGAGTCCGCCGGTGGTCGAGCTCGCGCAGTCGTTGCTGCACATCATGTTGTGGAGCAGCGTGGTGTACGGTTGCGCCGCCGTACTGGGCGGCGTGATGCGCGCGTCCGGCGCAGTGCTGGTGCCGACCGGCATCTCGATCCTGTGCATCGTCGCCATCGAACTGCCATCCGCTTACGCGCTCGCCGATCGCTTCGGCATCGAAGGTGTGTGGATGGCGTATCCGATCACCTTCGTGGCGATGCTGGCGTTGCAGAGCGCGTACTACCTGCTGGTGTGGCGCAAGCAGAAGGTCGAGCGGCTGGTCTGATCGGTCAGGCTGTCGCGGGGATCTTCATCCACCGATGGGCGTCGGGCTACTTCGCGAGGAAGCCGATCGCCAGCCACGGCACGAGGGCCACCACGGCCAGTCCGATCATCAACGCGATCAGGTAGCCGACGATCGGCTTCATGCCGACCGCGGGATCGACACGCCCGATCGCGCAGGCCGCGTAGTACCCGACCCCGAACGGCGGTGCGAACAGCCCGATGCCCATCGCGAGCACGACGATCATCGCGTAATGGACCTCGTGGACGCCGACGATGCGCGCGATCGGGAACAGGAGCGGCCCGAACAGCACGATCGCCGGGATGCCTTCGAGGACGCTGCCGAGCACGACGAACGCGACGATCGAGATCGCGATGAAGCTCGCCTTGCCCCCCGGCAGCGATCCCATCGCCTGCGCGAGCGCGTTCGAGAAGCCCGACTGGGTCAGCGCCCATGCCATCGCGGTGGCAGTACCGATGATCAGCAGGATCGCGCCCGACAGGCTGCCCGTGTCGACCAGCAGTTTCGCGAGCGCGCGGGGTGGACAGCGGCGATAGACCAGCGCGCCGATCGTGAACGCGTAGACGACGCCGATCGTCGAGACCTCGGTCGCGGTCGCGATTCCTTCGATCACAGCCGCGCGGATGATGAACGGCAGCGCGAGACCCGGCAGCGCGATCGCGAACAGCTTCGCGACCGTGCGCCACGACGCGCGCACCGACGTCGGCACCTCGTCCTTCGCGCGCCAGCGGGCGACCGCCGCGAGCGCGATCGCGAGGACCAGCGCGGGCACCAGGCCGCCGGCGAACAGCGCGGCGATCGACACGCCGGTGACCGATCCGATGGTGATCAGGACCAGACTCGGCGGGATCGTCTCCGACATCGCGCCGGACGCCGACAGCAGCGCGACCAGTTCGCCGGGCCGTGCGCCGCGCGCCTTCATCTCGGGGAACAGCACCGGCGCGACGGCGGCCATGTCGGCGGCCTTCGCACCGGAGATGCCGGACACCAGCACCATCGCCCCGAGCAGCACGTACGACAGGCCGCCCTTCACGTGACCGACCAGGCTCGCGAGGAAGTCGACCATCTTCTTCGCCATCCCGGTGACTTCGATCAATCCGCCGAGAAAGATGAACAGCGGGACCGCCAGCAGGATCAGATGCGACATCCCTTCGTCCATGCGACCGACGACGACCGACGTCGGGACGTTGGTCGCCAGCACGATGAAGCCGACGGTCGCGAGGCCGAACGAGAACGCGATCGGAATCCCGGACAACACCATCGCGGCGACGCCGACGACGAAGAACACGACGAGGTTCCAGCGACCGAGGGAGCCGACCGCAGTGGGTGCATAGCGGACAAGTAACGCGGCGCCGACGACGAACGCCAGCGCGGCACCGCCGACCAGTGCCACCTGCCGCCATGTCGCGCGCTGCGCGAGTTGCAGCAGCGCGAAGATCGCCATCAATGCGATACCGATCGGTAGTGCGCCCGCGCGCCATGCGTTGGCGATCTCGAGCGCCGGTGTCGTGATGTCGGCCTCGCCGCGCGCGTACTCGTAAGCGGGCGGAAAGACGAGCACGAGGAACACGAACGGCACCACCAGCGCGGCGGTCTCGGCCCAGGTCCTGCGTGCGGCCGACATCCGCGCGACCAGCGCGGTCATCCGCATGTGCGCGCTCTTCTCGAACGCCACGACGGCGCCGAGCATCGCCAGCCACATGAACAGGATCGACGCGAGTTCGTCGGACCAGACCAGCGGGCTGTGGAAGCCGTAGCGCGAGACGACGCCGGCGAACAGGACGACGATCTCGACGACGACGAGGATCGCTACCGGGAGTTCGACGACCAGCGCGAGGATATGCTCGGTCCTAGCGGCGAGACGAGTGAAGGCGTTGTTCGGCTGGACGGCGGGGGGGCCGCCGGACTGAAAGGCGACCGTCACCGGATGGTGCTCGTCGCGTTGATCCTGGATTCGCTATGAAAGCGGATCTCATCCCGACGCAGCGCAGCGACGAGGGATCTCACCGACGGGTCGCCATGATCAAGGGGATGAGATTTCTCACTGCGTCCGAAATGACAAGGCGACGAGGTCGTCGGCTTCGAGTGGACTGCGCTCGTCTAGGCGAGTGACCCCGAAGCCTTCTCCAGCAAACCCCAGGCCTCCGCCCCGTACTTCCCCTTCCACTCCGCATAGAACCCCGCCTTGCGCAGCGCATCCCGGAACTCTTGGGGCTTCGGCTGGTTGAATACGAGTCCCTGCTTCGCGAGCTCGTTCTGCAGGCCGGCGTTGAGCTTCGCCGTGTCGGTGCGCTCGGCCATGGCCGCATCGTTCCAGTTGCGCGCGACGATGACCTGCAGGTCGGGCGGCAGCCTCTCCCAAGCACCCTTGTTCGCGAGCATCCAGAAGCCGTCCCACATGTGATTCGTCATCGAGCAGTATTTCTGCACTTCGTAGAGCTTGGCCGTCGAGATGACCGCGAGCGGATTCTCCTGGGCTTCGACGATCTTCGTCTGAAGCGCCGAGTAGACCTCGGCGAAGTTGATGCTGGCCGGCGACGCGTCGAAGGCCTTGAACATCGATGTCCACAACGGACTGACCGGCACGCGGATCTTCAGGCCCTTCAGGTCGGCGGGCGACACGATCGGCTTCGTGCTGGTCGTGATCTGACGGAAGCCGTTGTCCCAGATCCGGTCCATCGCGACGAGACCCTTCTTGCCGATCTCGGCGCGCACGTACTTGCCGAGCTCGCCGTCCATCGCCTTCCATACCGCGTGGTAGTCGGCGAACGCGAAGCCGATACCGTTGATCGACGCGACCGGCACCAGTGTCGACAGGATCAGCCCCGACAGCGTGAAGAACTCGATCGCGCCCGATCGCACCTGGCTGAGCATGTCGGTGTCGGAGCCGAGCTGGTTCGACGGGAAGATCTGGAAGACGACGCGACCCTTGCTCTCCTTCTCGATCCGGTCCGCGAATTCCTTCGCCCGCAGGTTCATCGGATGCGTGGCCGGCAGGTTGTTCGCGTACTTGTAGTTGAACTCGGCCGCACGTGCCGGCGCCGCGTAGCCGCCGAGCGCGGCGGCGCCCAGCGCACCGACCGCCACACCGCCGAGCTTGAGCACGTCGCGCCGGCTCGCACCCTGCCTCATCGACTTCCTGTCCATCGTCGTCTCCTCGTCATCGCCATTGCGATCATTGTCTGTGGTCGCGGGCGCCGCACTCTCGTGCGGCGGCCGAGCCGCGCGAGTTTACCGAAGGCCCGATCCCGCGGCGATAGGCGTCAACCCGCGGAACGCCGTGCGACGATGACGCCCCGCTCGCGCATCGAGGAAGCCATGAAGACCTGCATCGTTACCGGCGCCGCGTCCGGGATCGGCCTCGCGACCGTACGCGTGCTGGTCGCGCAAGGATGGACCGTGGCCGCGTTCGATCGCGATGCCGGCGTATTCGAGGATCCACGCGTGTCGTGGCAGCGCGTCGACATCACCGACGAGGCCGCGGTCGACGCGGCGGTGGCCGGCATCGCCGCACGCGACGGCGGCATCGCAGGACTGGTCAACGACGCCGGCGCCGCCATCGCGAAGCGCTTCGTCGACACCACGGTCGACGACCTGCGCAGGATGCTCGAGATCAACCTGGTCGGCTCGTTCATCGTCGCGAAGGCCGTCGTGCGCGCGATGCAGGCCGCAGCACGAGGCGGTGCGATCGTCAACGTCGCGTCGACCGCCGGACAGATCGGCCATTTCGAACGCAGCGCCTACGGTTCGGCGAAGGGCGGCGTGATCGTGCTCACGCAGGTGCTGGCGGTCGAACTGGCCGGCGACCGCATCCGCGTCAACGCCGTCTCACCGGGACCGGTCGCGACGCCGCTGGTCGATGCGATGCACACCGCGGCGATGCGCGCGCGCTGGACCGACCTGACGCCGCAGCACCGCTACGCCGAGCCGCGTGAGATCGCCGAGGCGATCGCCTTCCTGCTCGACGATTCGAAGGCCAGCTTCATCACCGGACACGTGCTGAACGTCGACGGCGGGCTGTTGACTGCGGGCCTGATGCCCTGAGGTCACTTGCCGGACGGATTCACTGTGCGGCGATCTGTTCGGTGCGATACGGTGGAAGCTGGTCCACCGGTCGACCGATCGCCTGCGCGTACAGCGGCAGCACGGTCGGCAGGCGCTTCTGGATCTCGGCTATGCGGTTGGTATCGGCCGGGTGGCTCGACAGCCACTGCGGCGGCGCCCCCTTTGCAGCCTGCGCCATCTTCTGCCACAACACGACGCCGGCGCGCGGATCGTAGCCCGCCCGCGCCGCGAGTTCGAGTCCGACCGCGTCGGCCTCGCTTTCGTCGCCGCGCGAGAAGCGCAGCTGGAACAGGCTGTTGGCCGCGCTGGCGCCGAGGTTCGTGATGGTCGGATCGATGCCGAGCCACGCCGACAGCAGCGCGCCGCCGGCCCGCGCGGCAAGATTGCCGTAGACCTGGTTCTTCGCTTGCTCGACGCCGTGTTCCTTCAACGCGTGCGTGATCTCGTGGCCCATCACGATCGCGATCTCG
>JBDTIS010000212.1:0-10081 GCA_039936235.1 Burkholderiaceae bacterium
ACACGGCTGCCTATGCCGCTGCCGTGGCGGCCTGTGATTCGCAGGACGGATTGGTCGACGGCTATCTCACCAATCCGGGCGCTTGCCACTACGACCCGGCGCTGCTTCAGTGTGGGATGGCAACCGCAAACGCCGATCCGGCGCTTTGCCTGACCGCGCCGCAAGTGCAGACCCTGAAGGACTTGCTCGCGCCCCTCGTGCTCTCTGCCGGAACAACAGTCTATTCGGGATACAACTGGTCCGACTTCTCCGCATTCGGCCCTGCATTCGGCGCGCTCGGTGGCGGCTTTGCGCTGCTGGCCACGAACGATCCGACGTGGCTGACGTCGGCCAAGCAGTCGACATTCAATGTCGACATCCACTATCCGCTCTTCGGTAGTGGGCTCCTGATGGCCGGTGCGGATCACGATCTCCCCTCCATCGCGCAATTCGTCGCGTCCGGCAAGAAGCTTATTTCGTGGCACGACAGTGGCGACAATCTATTGTCCTCGAACGACCACGCGCGTAACGACGCCACACTGGTCGCGCTGATCAAGAGCGACGGTCTGGCTGACCCATCGCTGGGAACGCGTTTCTTTCTCGTCCCTGCGAATACGCATTCCGCCGGTCAAGCGCTCACGCAGGTGGATTGGGCCAGTGCGATCATGGATTGGGTGGAAAAAGGCATTGCGCCGACGCAGCTGACCTATACCTTCAAGCCTGCGAATGCGACGACAGCGCGGAATCTTCCGGTCTGTCTCTATCCGAAGAATCCGCATTACAACGGTACAGGCGATATCAATGCGGCTTCCAACTACACCTGTACCTGAGCGTGTCGTCGTCATTTTCCCGACCATAACTTTGCGACCAATAAAACCAACGGTTCGACGTTTGATCGGCTCGCTCTAATGTCTTGAATTGATCATTCGCGCATTAACCGCCCCGTAACGGTTTACCGGGGCGGCGGGTCCTGGGCGCGAGAGACCTACCGGTTGCGCCGCCAGATCGCCGCAGTCAGCACCGTCGCGAAGCAGACCCAAGCGACCAGCGGCACGCTGGCCGCCGCCGCAGGCTTGTCGACCTTGCGAGCCTCGTTGACGTAGGCCGCACCGGTCACGACCAGCGCGGCAGCCGCGACCGTGCTCACCGGCAGGTTGCGCCCGCCGAAGAACAGGCGACTCCATCCGCCGATGCCGATGAGGTTGCCGGCCAGCAGGGCCAATGCACGCGTCCTGCCCGTCGACGACGGCTTGCGCAGCAGCCGATAACCGGCATACGCGAGTCCGGATTCGATCGCGACCCAGGCGATCGGGATCGCGATATCGGGCGGCTTGATCGCCGGCTGCCGCAGCAATCGATACCAGAGGAAGACCCTCGGATGATCCGGCGACGGTGTCGTCGATCGGCTCAGCAGGTAGGGGACGACGTAGGCCGCCGTCGCGATCGATCCGGCCAAGACCGGTGGGAGCCCTTCGGCCGTGCTGCGCGAGGAATCGGAGTCGATAGTCATAGGTGTCAGACGGTAGCCACGGAACCGGAATCCACGCGCATGTTGCTGCCCGTGATGAAGCTCGATCGCTCCGAACACAGGAAAAGGATCATGGCGGCGACCTCCTCCGGGCGCCCGCGGCGCTTCAACACCATGCCGGGGCGCTCTTCCTGCAGGAACGAATCGATCGCTTCGTCCACGGAGGTGCCGTTCTCGGCCGCTCGCTTCTCCATCATCGCGTCGGTCATCGGCGTATGGATGAATGCGGGCGACACCGTGTTGACCAGCACGTTGTCCTCGCCGTAGGCCTTCGACAGCCCCTTCGCCAGGTTGATCACGGCGGCCTTGGACGCGCAGTACGCTAGCTCGTCGGTGTAAGGCTGCACGCCGTCCTCCGAGCCGATCAGGACGATGCGGCCCCATTTCTTCTGGCGCATCGGGGGGATCGCCTCGCGACAGACGCGCACCGCACCGAACAGGATGACGTCGAGCGTATCGCGCCATCCTTCGTCATCGACGTCGAGGAAGTCGCCCGTCGCCCCGGTCACGCCGGCCGCGTTCACGACGATGTCGGGTTCCCCGAGTTGCTCGCGAACCGCGGCGAACAGCGCGCGGACATCGTCCAGTTTCGTGACGTCGGCACGGACGGCGATCACCTCGCCGAGACCTGCGAGTGCCTGCGCCGCCTGCGCCAGCGGCGCGTCGGTCTGGTCGCTGATGGCGACGCGCACGCCCTCCACCAGCAATTGCCGCGCGGTCTCGAAGCCGATCCCGCTGTCGGCACCGGTGACCAGCGCGATCTTCCCTCCGATATCCAGGTTCATGCGGACCTCCTCCTGTCGTTCATTCGAAATGCGACTCGAGCGCTGTGATGAACGCGTCGATCTCGCGATGCAGATCCGCCGGATTCTCGAGCGGCAGCGCGTGACCGCCGCGCATCACCACGACGCGTGCGTCGATGAAATGCGGCATGACTTGCCGGCGCTGAACGTCCTCTCCGAGCGAAGGGTCGCTGCGGCCGACGACCACCAGAGTGGGCAACGCCAGCCGCCCGACGTCTGCCGAACGATCCTCGCGGCTACCTTGCGACACCCACGCCTGCCACGCTTCAGGTGATGCGCGCATCGCATCCGAGATGGCGACTTCGCGCAGGGGGTCGGGCAGGAGCTTCTCGGTGATGCCGTCGATGTAATCCGCCGCCGCATCCCGGCTGTGATCGAAGGCCATCAGTTTGCGGCGCGCGTATTCGGTCATCGGCTCCGGCGACGGCGGTGAGGCCGTCACGAGCACGAGGCCGCGCAGGTAGGCCGGCTGTCGCGCCGCAAGCACGGCAGCGATCTTGCCCGACATCGAATGGCCGACCACGACGCAGTCGGACCAGCCAGCCTCGACGATGCGAGTGTCCACGTAGTCCGTCATCGCGTCGACGTCCGCGGCCCCGCAGTCGGCGGCGTCTCCGAAGCCGGGCAGATCGAACGCCAGCACGGGCCTGTCCACGACGAAGAGCGCCGTGACCGTCTCCCACTCGCGGTGCGAGCTTCCGAAGAAATGAAGCAGCACGACCGGCAGAGTCATCGAATATCGAAGCGCAGGCTTGAACTGCGCGACGGCCCGGACGCGTGCAGGGGGTCGGGTGGATCGATCATCGACAACCGCCGCTTCCGGGCATCGATGTCGTTGCGCCGCGTCCGAGTGAACGCAGGCAACGCCTGCGGCAGTCGGTCTCTAGCGCCTTCATGATGCCTTCGATCACACGCAGGTCCAGCGCATCGGAGCCGTCGTAGCCGCAGGTTCCGTCGACGCCGTAGCGCGCGCCCACCTTCCGCGGCTTGACCGGATCGTCGGTCAGCGGCGCGGCGACTTCGGAGCTGCCGGTGTGGGCGACGCCGGGCAGCATGACCTCCTGAGAGTGGTCGCCGAGTCCGACGATCGCGTAGTGGATCGTTCGTGCAGACGACGGGCCGAGGGCCGCAGCAATGCGCATCGATTGTTTTCCTATTGCAGGCTCGGGTTCGCACCGGATCGGTGATCGAGTGCCGGATCATCGATCGGCACGGCGAGGCGCGGCGTCAGAAAAGCTCTTACTGATGCGGTCGACCTGCCGCATCTGCATGGGCGAGCAAGGCGCGAATGCTTCAGCCGACCTTCTCGCGGCGGTTCGACGAGTTCCGTGCGAGGTACGATCCTGTCGCTTCGTACCGACTCGGCGCTTGCGACCCGGTTCGACTTTCCTGTCCGCTTCACGCTGGCAGGACGCGCGGAACAGACTTCGGAGATTCGACTTGGCAACGACGAAATGGATCGCGGTGATCGCGTGCTGCATGCTCACAGGCGCCTGCGCGTCGACGATCGACGAATCGTCATCGGTCACGCGCGTGGTCGCAGCGCTGCAATCGCGGCCGGTCGCACTGCTCGGCGAAGTGCACGACAACGTCGAGCAGCACCGCATCCGCGCGGAGGCGCTGCGGATCGTGCTGGCCGACGGCGCGCGTCCCGCGCTGCTGATGGAACAGTTCGATCGCGAGCGGCAGGGCGACCTCGATCGCGCACTGGCGAAACCGGATGCGACGCCCGATTCCGTGATCGCCGCGGCGACATCCGGCAGCACGGCGATGCAGGGCTGGTCGTGGCCGCTGTATCGCCCCTACCTCGCGCTCGCCATCGCCTACCACCTGACCATCGTCGCCGCCAACGTGTCGCGAGCCGACACGCGTGCGATCGTGCAGGACGGCCTGCGCGCAGGCGGCTTCGACGACGCTGTCCCGGACGACATCCTGCGCGTGCAGACCGCCGCGATCGTCGCAGGCCATTGCGGGATGGTCGACGCGGCACAGGCTTCCCGCCTCGCGCGTGCGCAGTTCGCGCGCGACCAGTTCATGGCTCGCGCGATCGAAGCGCATTCGGCGAACGGCGCCGTCCTGCTCGCCGGCAACGGACACGTCCGCCGCGATATCGGGGTGCCCCGCTGGCTGAACCCGGCCACACGAGCGCGCAGCCTGTCGATCGGTCTGCTCGAGGCGGACGACCCGAACGTCGCCGCGTTCGACGTCGTGATCGTCACCGCAGCGCAGTCGCGTCCGGATCCCTGCGAAGGGATACGGATGCCGTCTGCTGCGAGCAGGCCCTAGCGGGCTAGTCGACACGACACGCACGGTATCCCCGACCTTCAGCAGCCATGCCCTCCTCCAAAGGGCTAGCGATTGATCGCGCCATCGAGGTGCGCACCTCGCGACGCCGGACGTTACGATGGGCACGCGCCGTCCATGTCATGCGCACGGCCCGAACCCGACCCACGAAAGCGAACATGGAAACGACGACAAGCGTCCCCGTTGCTGCGACCCGACGCCTCGAATACCTGCCGATCGCGCTGTTCGGATCGGTCATGGGTCTCACCGGACTGAGTGCCGCATGGCATCTGGCCAGCGTCCGCTACGGCGTTCCCGAAGCGATATCGTCGGTCATCGGTGCGGTCGCGATACTCGTGTTCGTCGCCGTCTCGTGCGGCTATGTCGTCAAATGGATCTCGGCGCCGGACGCGGTGCGCGCCGAGTTCGCGCATCCGATCGCCGGCAACCTGTTCGGCACGTTCCTGATCAGCCTGCTGCTGTTGCCGATCGTGATCGGGCGGGTCAGTCGGCCGCTCGCCCAGGGTATGTGGATCATCGGCGCCGTCGGCATGGTCGTGTTCGCCTGGCTGATCGTCGACCGCTGGCTGGGCAACCGGCAGCAGGCCGCGCACGCGACGCCCGCCTGGATCGTGCCGGTGGTCGGGATGCTCGACATCCCGCTCGCCGGCCGGTCCTCGGGCTGCCTCCGCTGCACGGCGTGATGGTCCTGGGCCTCGCGGTCGGGCTGTTCTTCGCGGTGCCGCTGTTCACGCTGATCTTCTCGCGGCTGCTGTTCGAACCCCCGCTGCCGGATCCGTTGCAACCGTCGCTGATGATCCTTCTCGCGCCGCCGTCGGTCGGCATGTCCGCGTATGTCGCGACGACCGGCCAGGTCGACCTGTTCGCGCAGGCGCTGTACGCGCTGACGCTGTTCCTGCTCGCCGTGCTGGTCAGCCGGCTGCGCTCCCTGACGCGCTGCTGTCCGTTTGGGGTGTCGTGGTGGGCGGTCAGCTTCCCGCTCGCCGCGGCCGCGATCGCCGCGCTGCGGATGGCCGTCGTCTATCCGGGCTGGATCACCGATGCGATCGCCTGCGCGCTGCTGGCCGGCGCCACGCTGGCGATCGTGTGGCTGCTCGGCCGCACCGTGTCCGGCATCGGACGTGGCGAGTTGCGCACCCTGAGCGGCTGACGGATCTCAGGTCGCGTCACCGGCGATCGCGTCGTCGACGATTCGCTGCGCCTCGCCGACGATGCGCTGCAGATGCTCGGGCCCCTTGAAGCTCTCCGCATAGATCTTGTAGAGCGGCTCGGTGCCGGACGGACGCGCGGCGAACCATCCGTTGCGGGTCGTGACCTTGATCCCGCCGATCGCTTCCCCGTTACCCGGCGCGGTGTCGGCTACGCGTTCGATGCGTTCGCCGGCCAGCGTCTTGGCGGTCACGTCCGCAGGCGACAGCCGCGCCAGCCTACGCATCTGTGCGGAATCGGCCGGCGCCTCGATGCGATCGGCCACCGGAGCGCCGATCGCGTTCGCCAGCGCCGCATACAGCGCGCCGGGATCGTGACCGGTCGCCGCGGTGATCTCCGCGGCGAGCAACGCCGCGACGATGCCGTCCTTGTCGGTGGTCCAGACGGCGCCGTCGCGACGGACGAAGGTCGTGCCCGCGCTCTCTTCGCAGGCCACGCCGATGCTGCCGTCCTGCAAGCCGGGCACGAACCATTTGAACCCGACCGGCATCTCGTAGACGGCTCGTCCGAGCCGTTGGGCGACCAGATCCATCATCGACGTGGTGACGACCGATTTGCCGACGCCGACGCTCGCCGACCAATCGGCACGATGCCTGAACAGGTAGTCGACGACGACCGTCAGGTAGTGATTCGGCGGCAGGAGGCCCTTGTCGCGTGTGACGATGCCGTGCCGGTCGTGGTCGGTGTCGCACGCGAACGCGATGTCGAACCGATCCCTGATCTCGATCAGCCCCTGCATCGCATAAGGCGACGAGGGGTCCATGCGGATCTGTCCGTCGCCGTCCACCGGTATGAAGCGGAACGTCGGATCGACCACGGCATTGACGACCGTCAGGTCGAGACGATAGCGATCCGCGATCACCGGCCAGTAATGGACACCGGCGCCGCCCATCGGGTCGACGCCGATCTTCAACCGCGCGTTACCGATCAGGTTCAGGTCCACGACGTTGTCGAGGTCGGCGACATAAGTGCCGAGGAAGTCGTGGCGATGCGTGGTCGCTGCGTTCAGCGCGTCGGCATGCGGCATACGGCGCACGCCTGACAGCCCCTGTTCGAGCAGCGCATTGGCCCGGTCCTCGATCCAGCGCGTCACGTCGGTCCCGGCCGGCCCGCCGTGCAATGGGTTGTACTTGATGCCGCCGTCCTGCGGTGGGTTGTGCGACGGCGTGATCACGATGCCGTCCGCGAAGCCGCTGGTACGCCACTTGTTGTGGGTCAGGATGGCATGGGAAACGGCCGGCGTCGGCGTGTACTCGTCGTTGATCGCCAGCATCGTGTCGACCCCGTTGGCGGCGAGCACCTCGAGCGCCGATGCGCAGGCAGGCGCCGACAGCGCATGCGTGTCGATGCCCAGATACAGCGGACCGTCGACGCCGTTCGCCTTGCGGTAGTCGCAGACCGCCTGCGCGATCGCGAGCACGTGCCATGCGTTGAACGAGCACTGCAGCGACGTGCCGCGATGCCCAGAGGTTCCGAACACGACGCGCTGCGCCGCGTCCGACGGATCGGGTCGATCGTCCTGGTACGCGGCGAGGAGTCGGTCTACGTCGACCAGCAACGACGCCGGTGGCAGCTTGCCGGCGAGCGGGCTCGGCGTCCTCAATGCGACACCATCACGCAACGGCTCGCGTCGAGCAGGAGGTCGCGCGTGACACCGCCGAGTGCCCACTCGCGCAACCGGCCGTGCCCGTACGCGCCGGCGACGACGACATCGGTCCCGACCTCGTCGATCATCGCCTGCAGTGCACCGACGTCGTTCCCATTCGACCGCTCGACACGACAGCTCGCCATCACGCCGTGACGCTCGAGCCAGGCCACGACGTCCGACACGCGTACCTGTGCCGCATCGAGCTCATCGACCGCGGCGATCTCGACGACGGTCACCTGCGCCATCTCCACGAGCATCGGCACCGCGTCGCAGACGGCCCGTCGACACTCGCGCGTGTCCCTCCAGCCGATCACGGCATGGCCGAAGCGGATCGGCTCGGCCTTCGATGGCACGATCAGTACCGGCCTGCCGGCCTGCATGATCAGCATCGCCGGATCGGCCGCCCGCGCCAGGTTGACGGTAGACGTCGGCTTGCTGCCGGTCACGACGAGATCGGCGCTGCGGGCCTCGACAGCGAGGTAATCGGCCAGCGGGGCGATGACGACCGTCGAGCGCCATTCCAGGCTTCGGCCCTTGTGGTGCAGCGCTTCGTGGAATTCGGCCTGTGCCGCGGCCAGGTCTTCGGTGATCTTCCGCTCGTCGGCTTCGAAGACGTCTCCACAGACGTAGCCGTCGCCACCGACGATCATCATCGGCTGGCAAGCGGCGATGCCGATGACATGCGCGCCGAAACGTTCGGCGAGTTGCCCTGCGATCGTCAGCAGCGCCGTGTTCGACTCGCCGGACTGCAGGTGCACCAACAGTGTTGCGTAACTCATTTCCCCTCCGGCAATGGCCCTTCGATACCGCACCGTGCCGATCTTGGACATCGGGTCCCTGTCGTGTCTGTGCGTTACGGCACACAAAGATCCCGATCGGCGCCCGTTTGCCCGCGACGATGTGCTCTACCGCACAGACGCGCAACCATCCGGGCCACAACCTGCACGCCATCCTCACGAGAGACCCAATGACCATCGACCACAATGCATTCCTCATCGGCGGCGGCATCGGCAGTCTCGCCGCGGCCGCATTCATGATCCGGGACGGCGGCATGCCCGGCGCGCACATCACCATCCTCGAATCGAATGCAACGATGGGCGGCAGCCTCGACGCCGCCGGTACCCCGCAACAAGGCTACTCGCTGCGCGGCGGCCGCATGTTGACCTTCGACAACTACGAATGCACATGGGATCTCTTCAGGACGATTCCGTCGCTGACCCGACCCGGGCAGTCGGTGTACGACGAGACCATCGCGTTCAACGCGCTGCATCATTCGCATTCCCGGGCGCGGCTGGTCGACCGGCGCCGCGCGATCGTGCCGGTCGCGTCGATGGGTTTCGGCATGCACGATCGCGTCGAACTGCTGAAACTCACGGAAGCGAGCGAGGAATCCCTCGGGGCCAGCCGCATCACCGATTGGTTGTCGCCGTCGTTCTTCGAGACCGAATTCTGGTTCATGTGGGCCACCACTTTCGCGTTTCAGCCCTGGCACAGCGCGGTCGAGTTCAAGCGCTATCTGCATCGCTTCATGCTCGAGTTCACGCGGATCGAGACGCTGGGCGGCGTGAAGCGGACTGTCTACAACCAGTACGACTCGCTGGTCCTTCCGCTGCAACGCTGGCTCGTCGACCGCGGCGTCCATTTGCTGACCGGCTGTCGCGTAACGCACCTGATCCATACGCCGCTCGAGGCCGACTTCGCGGTGACCGCGATCGGCTACGACCAGGGTGACAGGCACGAGCTCATCGAGGTCGGTGAAGCGGACCTCGTATTCCTGCAGAACGGTTCGATGACGGACGCATCCAGCCTCGGTTCGATGACCGCCGCGCCAGCGGCACTGACGCGCGACGACAGCGGCGGATGGGACCTGTGGGAGCGCATCGCCGCAGGCCGGCCCGAGTTCGGCAGGCCGGCAGCGTTCAACCGCTCGGTCGCGCAATCGTGCTGGGAATCGTTCACCGTCACGCTGTCCGATCCGGCGTTCTTCGACGCGATGCAGGCGCTCAGTGACAACGAGGCCGGCACCGGCGGCCTCGTCACGTTCAAGGACTCGAACTGGCTGATGTCGATCGTACTGGCCCATCAGCCGCACTTCGTGGACCAGCCCGAAGGCATCCAGGTGTTGTGGGGCTATGCATTGTCGCCGGACCGCATCGGCGACTTCGTGGCGAAGCCGATGGCCGCCTGCACAGGCGCGGAAATCCTCGCGGAACTGATCGGCCATCTGCGTTTCGATCCGCAGATGGTGGCTACCGCGATCTGCATCCCGTGCCGCATGCCGTACATCACCAGCATGTTCATGCCGCGCGAACGAGCGGATCGTCCGCTGCCGGTTCCGCCGCGGTCGCGGAACTTCGCGTTCCTCAGCCAGTTCGTCGAAATCGACAGGGACGTGGTGTTCACCGTCGAGTACTCGGTCCGCGCCGCCCAGATGGCGGTCTACAGCCTGCTCGGCATCACGCGCGAGATCCCGCCTGTGACCGCGCACGATCACTCGCTCCGCGTGCAGTTCGATGCGCTGGTGAAGGCATTCGCCTAGGATCAGCGGGGCCGGCGCCTGCGAGCGAAGGAGATCACATCGTCGGCGGCCGGCACGATCGCTACGACGAT
>JBDTIS010000213.1:0-12442 GCA_039936235.1 Burkholderiaceae bacterium
TGCGGGAACTGCCAGGAATGTTCGCGTATCCGCTTGCCCCAGAACACTTCGCCCTTGCCGTTGGCAAGGATGATTCCGACGTTGGGGCGGTAGCCTTCTCTATCCAACATGTCGGACCACCCGATTCCGTTAAGATTGAAAAGATTATAAACACGTCTACCCGGCCCGGTGCATCCCGTCTTTCACGCACCGCGGCCGATGCGCGACGACTCGTCCGACACCGTGTCGCCTGGATCTGATCGACCATCGATCCGAGGCGCGTCATCGCGTCCCCGCCCGACGCTCCACTTCACTACCGGCCCGCTGCATGCACGCATCGCACTTCTTCATCTCGACCCTCAAGGAAGCGCCGTCGGACGCCGAGATCGTCAGCCACAAACTGATGCTGCGCGCCGGGCTCATCAAGCGTCTGGCCGGCGGCATCTATACCTACATGCCGATCGGGCTGCGCACGATCCGCAAGGTCGAGGCGATCGTCCGCGAAGAGATGAATAAGGCCGGCGCGATCGAGCTGCTGATGCCGGTGGTGCAGCCGGCCGAACTGTGGCAGGAGTCGGGCCGCTGGGAGAAGTACGGCCCCGAACTGCTGCGCGTGAAGGATCGACACGAGCGCGACTTCGTCATCCAGCCGACGTCGGAGGAAGTCGTCACCGACATCGCCCGCAGGGAGCTCGCCAGCTACAAGCAGTTGCCGATCAATTTCTATCACATCCAGACCAAGTTCCGCGACGAGATCCGGCCGCGCTTCGGCGTGATGCGCGGCCGCGAGTTCACGATGAAGGACGCGTATTCGTTCGATCGCGACCACGCGGCTCTCGAGGTCAGCTACGCGAAGATGCACGCGGCCTACTGCGCGGTGTTCGAGCGGATGGGGCTGAGATACCGGCCGGTCGCAGCCGACAACGGATCGATCGGCGGCACCGGCTCGCACGAATTCCACGTGCTGGCCGACTCCGGCGAAGACGCGATCGCGTTCGCGCCCGCGTCGGACTACGCGGCCAACGTCGAGGCCGCCGAAGCGCTGTCGATCTGCACGCGTGTCGATCCGTCCGAAGCACTGCGCAAGGTCGCCACGCCGGGCAAGGCGAAGTGCGAGGACGTCGCGGCCTTCCTCGGCGTCCCGCTGCAGACGACGGTCAAGTCGATCGTGCTCGCGGTCGACGGTTGCGACGACAAGGGACTGCTCGTGAAGACGGAGGTCGTCCTGGTCCTGCTGCGCGGCGATCACGAGCTCAACGAGATCAAGGCGAAGAAGCTGCCGGCGCTGAGCGCGGGCTTCCGTTTCGCGACCGAGGCCGAGATCGTCGAGGCCTTCGGCACGAAGCCCGGCTATCTCGGTCCGGTCGGGATGAAGCGGCCGGTGACGGTGATCGCCGACCGGACGGTCGCGGCGCTGAGCGACTTCATCGTCGGCGCCAACGAACCCGACGTGCACCTCGCCGGCGTGAACTGGGGTCGCGATCTGCCCGAGCCGCTGGTCGAGGACGTTCGCAACGTCAAGGCCGGCGACCCTTCGCCCGACGGCAAAGGCACGCTGGAGATCTGTCGCGGCATCGAGGTCGGCCACATCTTCCAGCTGCGCACCGTGTATTCCGAGAAGATGAACGCGACCTTCCTCGACGAGACCGGCAGGCCGCGGCCGTTCGAGATGGGCTGCTACGGGATCGGCATCACGCGGATCGTCGGAGCCGCGATCGAACAGAACTTCGACGAGCGCGGCATCGTGTGGCCGCGCGCGCTTGCGCCGTTCGAAGTCGTCATCTGTCCGGTCGGCTGGGGACGCAACGAAGCGGTACGCGACGCGGCCAACGCGTTGCACGACGAACTGGCGAAGGCCGGCGTCGACGTGCTGGTCGACGATCGCGACCTGCGGCCCGGCGTGATGTTCGCCGACTGGGAACTGATCGGCGTCCCGCTGCGGATCACGATCGGTGACCGGGGATTGAAGGACGGCAACGTCGAAGTGCAGGCGCGTCGCGATGGGGTGGTGACGCATGTGGCACTGTCGGACGCGAGTACCGTGACCATCGCACGCCTGGCGACGCTCTGATCCGTTCGTCGAGCTTGAGCTGCCCTCTTCACCGTCGTTCCCGCGTGCGCGGGAACGAAGTATTCAAGAACTTTGCGTTGATCGTCGCACTCGCGGCCCCGGGCTCCGCGCTTGCCGGCGCCCAGCAATACGAACCCCTCACCGCGTCGGTCCGAAGCGCGCTGTCGGCCAGCATCTCCGACGACCGCCCACCGCGCGTCCGGATCCTCGACATCAAGGCGCGGCTCGCGTATCTCGAGTGGCTCGGCGAGATGTCCGACCGGATGAAGAAGCGCACGCCCGATTACCAGACGCGGCGCGAGATGCTCGAGACGATCTACTACGAGAGCAAGCGCGCCGGGCTAGACCCGGCGCTGATGCTCGGACTGATCCAGGTCGAGTCGGGCTTCCGGAAGTTCGCGATCAGCTCGGCCGGCGCACGCGGGCTCACGCAGGTGATGCCGTTCTGGACCGGACTGATCGGCGACGGCGATCCGAAGAAGCTGTTCAACATGCAGGTGAACATCCGCTTCGGTTGCGTTGTATTGCGCCACTACCTCGATCGTGAGGACGGCGATCTGTACCGGGCGCTCGGTCGCTACAACGGCAGCCTGGGCCGCCCCGAGTATCCGAACCTCGTGCTCGGCGCCTGGAAGCGCTGGGAGTACGCGCCGCAGCTGTCGCCGTCGCTGCCCCGGATCGGCGCGATCAGGCCTTGAGGTTCAGCTCCAGGCGGCGCGGATCATGGCCACTCCGTGCGCGCCGGCTTGCCTTGCGGCCGTCAGGTCGTCGGCGGTCAGGCCACCGAGCGCATAGACCGGCAGCGAGGTCGACGCCGCGATCGCTGCGAAGCCCGACCATCCGAGCACGTGCGCATCCGGATGCGATGCCGTCGGACCGACCGGACCGAGTACCACGGCGTCGAGACCGAGCACCCCCGCACGCGCCAGATCGGCAGCATCGTGGCAGGACGCGAAGCACCAGCCGACATGTGGCCGCCTCTCGAGCCGCATCAGCTCGCGCGACGACAGATGAACGCCGTCCGCCATCGACCAGTAGTGCCGCGGATGCGCGCTGTTCACGACCAGCCTCACGCCATGCGCGCTGCAGCGCGCGTTGACCGCATCGAATAGCGTGGCGAACGTGCCATCGTCCATCGCCGGCTCGCGAAGCTGCAGTTGCCTGACCGTCCCATCGGCGAGACGTCGATCGAGCGCCGCGACGAAGTGGTCAACGCCCGCCTGCCACGCGTTCGAGATCGCATAGGTCGCCGGCAGCCGCAGCCAGCGCTTGACCGGCAGCGCGCCTTCCAGCCACGGCGCGGTCGTGAGAGCATCGATGGATTCCCAGCGGAAGGACTGGCCCTCGCGCGACTGCGGCGTACCGTGCCAGCCGCGCCCGTCGCCGAAGCTGCGCCAGAAATGCAGCCGCACCGTCGCATGCGGATAGACGACGACCCGCTGCACCCACGGCTGCGCGCCGACGATTCGCAGCCCCAGTTCTTCGTCGAACTCTCGGACCAGCGCGTCGAACACCGTCTCGCCCACCTCGAGCTTGCCGCCGGGGAACTCCCAGTAGCCCGCCATCGGCTTGCCATCGGGACGCTGCGCGAGCAGGAAAGATCCGTCGTCGCGGACCAGGACGCCGACCGCGACGTCGATCGGCTCGGTCATCCGTGCGGATCGAGGCGTCCCGCCCAATCACGCGCGAACTGATGGGCGACGCGACCCGACCGCGACCCACGTTCTAGCGCCCAGCGCAGTGCGTCGGCACGCGCCTGCTCGACGGCGTCATCGCCGCATCCGTAGTGGCGCATCCACTCGGCAACCACCGCGAGGTATTCGTCCTGGCGAAACGGATAAAAGCTGACCCACAGACCGAAGCGCTCGGACAGCGAGATCTTCTCCTCGATCACATCGGCCGGATGGATCTCGACGTTACCGTCGGCGCCGTCGACATGCCGCGTTGCCAGGTTGTCCTTCATCTGCTCGGGCATCAGGTGGCGGCGATTGCTGGTCGCGTAGATCAGCACGTTGTCGGACTGCGCGGCGATCGACCCGTCGAGCGCGACCTTCAGCGCCTTGTAGCTCGACTCGCCTTCCTCGAACGACAGGTCGTCGCAGAAGATCACGAAGCGCTCGGACCGCGCGGCGACCAGGTCGACGATGTCGGGCAGGTCGACGAGATCGTTCTTGTCGACCTCGATCAGCCGCAGCCCGCGGTCCGCAAATGCATTCAGGCACGCCTTGATCAGCGACGACTTGCCGGTGCCGCGCGCACCGGTCAGCAGCACGTTGTTGGCCGTGCGACCGTCGACGAACTGCCTCGTGTTGCGTTCGATCACCGTGCGTTGCCGCGCGATGTTCTGCAGGTTGTCGAGCGTGATAGGCGCGATGTGCCGCACCGCTTCGAGACGACCATGGCCGTTGCGCTTGCGCCATCGGAAAGCGATCGCGGACCAGTCGATTTCGGCCACGGCTGCAGGCAGCAGCGTCTCCACCCGCGCGAGTAGTGCATCGGCACGGGTGAGCAGTCCGGTCAGCGTGACAGTCATCGGATCAGGGCGTGGTAGCGGGAGGGTGCACCCGTCAAGTCCGGTATTCCGCATTGATCTTCACGTAGTCGTAAGAGAAGTCGCAGGTCCACACGACGGTGCTCGCAGTGCCACGACCCAACTCGACCCGGATCGAGATCTCGGCCGGCTTCATCACCCGTGCGCCATCCTCCTCGCGATAGCCGGCCGCCCGACGACCCGCCTCGATCACGCGCACCTCGTCGTCGCCGCCCGACAGATACAGGTCCATCTTCGCCGTGTCCATCGCTTCGACGCCGGCATTGCCGATCGCCATCAACAGCCGTCCGAGATTCGGATCCGACGCGAACAGCGCGGTCTTGACCAGCGGCGAATTGCCGATCGAGCGCGCGACGCGCAGCGCTTCGCATTCGTCTCGCGCGCCGTTGACCGCGATCGTGATGAACTTGGTCGCGCCTTCGCCATCGCGCGCGATCGCCTGCGCGAGCTGCTGGGCAACCTCGACGACCACCGCGCGCAACGCGGCGTAGCGCTCCGGCTCGGCCTCGAGGATCTCGGCGCCGCCCGACAGCCCGGTCGCGATCAGCACGAACGAGTCGTTGGTCGACGTGTCGCCATCCACGGTCACGCGATTGAACGAGACGTCCGCGACCTCGCGCACCATCCGCTGCAGCGACACTTGCGAGACGGCCGCGTCCGTCGCGATGTACGCGAGCATCGTCGCCATGTTCGGCTGCAACATGCCGACGCCCTTCGCGATCCCGGTCACCGTGATCGTCCTGCCGTCGAACGTGAAGCTGCGCGACGCGGCCTTCGCGACGGTGTCGGTCGTCATGATCGCCGCGGCCGCATCGGCCCACTGGTCCGCGGCCAGCGACCCGAACGCCGCGGGCAGAGCGGCCTCGATCTTCGCGATCGGCAGCGGCTCGAGAATCACGCCGGTCGAGAACGGCAGGACCTGCGAGATCGAGCAGCCGACCAGCTGCGCTACGACCTCGCAGCTGCGCAGCGCCACCGCGATGCCGTCGTCGCCGGTGCCGCAATTCGCGTTGCCGGCGTTGACGAGCAGTGCGCGGATCGGCTCGCCGGAGGCGAGATGCTCGCGGCAGACCTGCACCGGCGCGGCCGCGAAGCTGTTCTGCGTGAATACGCCAGCCACGTGGCTGCCGGGCGCGAGGCGCATCAGCATCAGGTCGCGACGACCCGCGCGCTTGATGCCGGCTTCGGCGAAGCCGAGTTCGACACCGGGGACGGGCTGGATGACGGCGGGATCGGGTGCGGGAAGATGGACGGGCATGGGCGAGAGGAAGTTGAACGCGACGAGCTGCGCCGTACCGCATGCGAAGCCGCCGCATTGTAACGGCCGGTCCCGGGTGGCACGCGGCCGCTTCTCCACCGTCGAAGGTCGGACGAGCGCCCATCCGTTGCGACGAACGGAGACATTCGATCCGCGAAGTGCGGGTGGCGGACATCACCGCTTCGCGCCAGTCATTAGAATGGCGCTCCTCGCAGGTCTTCGGCGTCGCGCCGACCCACCCGCGCGCCATTGCCTAGAACGGTTTCCCCTGCGCATCGGTGCCCCGCACGATGCGCGCATCAGGAGCTTTCATGCGATACCCCTGGCTGACCCGCGCCTGCCGCGCCGCGCCGCTGCTGTGCGCGCTGTCCATCATCGCGGTCGCGCCGGTTTCCGTCGCGCAGACCACCGCAGCGGTCGCGGACGTGCGGTTGCCCGCCGGCATGACCCGCGTGACGTCGGTCGAAGGAATCACCGAGTACGCGCTGCCGAACGGGCTGCACGTGCTGACGCTGCCGGACTCGTCGAAGCCCACGACGACGGTCAATCTGACCATCAAGGTCGGCTCGCGGATGGAGAACTACGGCGAGACCGGGATGGCGCACCTGCTCGAACACCTGATGTTCAAGGGCACGCCGCACTTCCCCGACCCGAAGAAGCTGATGAGCGACCGCGGCCTGTCGTGGAACGGCACCACGTCCGACGACCGCACGAACTACTTCGCCAGCATGGCCGAGAACGCCGACAACCTCGACATGTACCTGCACTGGCTGTCCGAGGCGCTGACGCAGTCGTTCATCGCGAAGAAGGATCTCGACTCCGAGATGACGGTCGTGCGCAACGAGATGGAGCGCGGCGAGAATGATCCGGGCACCGTGCTGTTCCAGAACGTCCGCGCGGCCGCCTTCCACTGGCACAACTACGCGAAGAGCACGATCGGCGCGCGCTCCGACGTCGAGAACGTCGACATCACGCGCCTGCAGGCTTTCTATCGCAAGTACTACCAGCCCGACAACGCGGTGCTGATCGTCGCCGGCAAGTTCGACGAAGCGAAGACGCTCGCGATCATCGCGTCCACGTTCGGCAAGCTGCCGAAGCCCAAGCGCGTGCTCGAGCCCACCTACACACTCGACGCGGCGCAGGACGGCGAACGCACGGTAACGCTGCGCCGCGTCGGCGACACGCCGATCCTGATCTCGCTGTATCACCTGCCGGCCGGCTCGTCGCCGGATTTCGCCGCCGCCACGCTCGCCACCACGATGCTCGGCGGACCCGAGTTCCGGCTCAACAAGGCGCTGGTCGAGAAGAACCTCGCGGCGGCGACGTTCGGTGGCGCGCGCGGACTCGCCGAGCCGGGCTTCGCGTTCTTCGGCGCGCAGCTGAAGAACGACCAGTCGATCGACGCGGCGCGCGATGCGCTGATCGCGACCGTCGAAGGCGTCGGCCAGCAGCCGTTCACCGACGCCGAACTCGAGCGCGCCAAGAACATCTGGCTGCGCGGTTTCACGCAGACGCTGAACGATCCGCAACGCGTCGGGATCGGTCTGTCCGAATACATCGCACTCGGCGACTGGCGCCTCGGATTCGACCGCCGCAATCGCGTCAAGACGGCTACTACAGCCGACGCCAACCGCATCGCCGCCGAGTATTTCATCACCAGCGACCGCACGCTCGGAACCTACATTCCGAGCGCGACGCCGGTCCGTTCGCCGGCGCCCGCACGCGTCGACGTCGCCGCCGTGATGAAAGACTTCAAGGGTGGCGATGCGGTCGCCGCGGGCGAGAACTTCGACGTGTCGCCGGACAACATCGACAAGCGCACGACGATCGCCACGCTGCCCGGCGCCGCGGGCGTCCGTGTCGCGCTGCTGCCGAAGTCCACGCGCGGCGGCAAGGTCGTCGCGCTGATCGCGCTGCGCCTCGGCGACGAGAAGACGCTGTTCGGCAAGGACGTCGCCGGCGCGGCCACGGCTAACATGCTGGCGCGCGGCACCCAGCGCCTGACCCGCGAAGAGTTGTCGGCCGCATTCGAGAAGCTGCAGACCACGTGGTCGGTCGGTGGCGATGCGCAGGGCGTCCTGTTGCGTCTCGAGACCACCGACACCAATCTCGCCGCATCGATCGCGCTCGCGCAGGAAGTGCTGCGCACGCCGCGCTTCGACGCGGCCGAGTTCGAGCAGATGAAGGCCGGCTGGATCAGCGACATCGAGCAGTCACGCTCGGAGCCACAGGCGATCCTCTCGCAGACGATCGAGCGTCACGGCAATCCGTATCCGAAGGGCGACATCCGATATGCGATGACGTTCGACGAGACGCTCGCCGGGATCGGGTCGCTGAAGATCGAAGACGTGCGCGCGTTCTACGAAGGCTTCTACGGCGCGTCGAACGGCGTCGTCAGCGCGATCGGCGAGTTCGATCCGCAGGCGCTGACTTCGCAGCTGCAGGCCGGGCTCGGCGACTGGACCAGCAAGACGGCCTTCGTGCGCGTGCCGGATCCGGCACTAGATCTGCCGCCCGCGAACTTCCGCATCGAGGTCAAGGACAAGCAGAACGCGGTGGCCGAAGCCAAGCTCGAACTCGCGCTGCGCGAATCGGACCGCGACTTCCAGGCGATGCGCCTCGCGACGCAGATCTTCGGTGGTGGCGGCAGCGGTCGGCTATGGGACCGCATCCGCGAGAAGGAAGGCCTGTCGTACGGCGTCGGCGCGTCGATCAGCGGCGGCCAGTACGAAGCCAACAGCGACTGGCAGATGGGTGCGATCACGGCGCCGCAGAACATCGATCGCGTCAGGGCTGCGTTCGACGACGAGCTGACCCGTGCGCGGCGCGACGGCTTCACGGCCGACGAGCTGAAGAAGGCGAAGGACGCGATCGCGTCTTCGAGTCGTCTGTCGCGCGCACAGGACGCGTCGCTCGCGCGCGCGCTCGAATCGTTCGTCGAGCGCGGCAAGACGCCGAAGTATTTCGGCGAGATCGACGCGTTGCGCGCGCAGATCACACTCGACGAAGTGAATGCCGCGTTCCGCAAGTACGTCGTGCCGGAGAAGATCGTGTTCGGTGTGGCGGGCGATTTCGCGAATGCGAAGGGGCCGGTCGCGAAGGTGCCGGTGGCCACGAAGTAAGACTGCTCGCTTCGCGGTCATCATCCCGACGGAGCGCAGCGACGAGGGGCCTTGTCCACGTCGCGTTCGTTGCGTGGCGAACACGCAGCCTCGCACGGTGGCCACGGCTGAGGTCGCTCGGCTTCGCTCGGGATGACCAATTCTTGCCTGTTGTTATCCCGACAGGGCGCAGCCGCAGGTTCGATCGCGCGGGTTGCGGTGGCCATTCGACAGGCCGCACACTCCGACGGGGAAGCGAATCGACGCTTCGGCAACAGGAGACCGACGATGGCGCCGAGTGGCCCTGGACGCAGCATCGCTGTGATACTCGCATTGACCCTTGGCACCGCAATTGCGCCCGCGACGGCGGCAGCCGACGACACGTCGGTCCCGGAACCCGTGGCCACGGCACCGAAAGCCGATTTTTCCGGCGACGTCGCAGCCCGCAAGCGCTACGGCGTTGCGGCGCTCGAGATCGTCGGTTTCGATGTATTGCTGAATCAGGCCAACCGCCGCTGGTCCGGCAGCACCGACTATGACAGCAACCTGACGACCATCCGCCGCAACCTGCGCAGCAGCTGGGGGGTCGACCATGACCCGTTCCGGATCAACCAGCTAGGCCACCCTTACCAGGGCTCGATCTATCACGGCATCGCGCGGTCGTCGGGTCTGGATTACTGGGAATCGTCGGCGTATACGTTCGCCGGCTCGATCTTCTGGGAGATTGCCGGCGAGCGGACGCGTCCTTCCGGCAACGACCAGGTGGCCAGCGGTGTCGGCGGATCCTTCCTCGGCGAAGCGCTGTTCCGGATGGCCAGTCTGGTGCTGGAGAACGGCCAGGGCAGGCGCATCTGGCGCGAGGTGGGCGCGGCCGCCATCTCGCCGCCGACCGGCTTCAATCGGCTCGCTTTCGGCGATGATCGCGAGACCATCTTCGCGAGCCACGACGCGGAGTACTACAGCCGCGCGCAGGTAGGCGTGAGCCGTTCGTCGAAAGACGATGCGGGCCTCTCGGCGAGTCCGCAAAAGCGCAACG
Source organism: Burkholderiaceae bacterium (assembly GCA_039936235.1). Taxonomy (GTDB): domain Bacteria; phylum Pseudomonadota; class Gammaproteobacteria; order Burkholderiales; family Burkholderiaceae_D; genus CAHJXF01. The sequence continues at coordinate 9,997 of JBDTIS010000213.1, forward strand.
AGGCACTGGCCGAGTTCGCGATCGACTACGGCCTCCCCGGCAAGCCGGGCTACGACTACCAGCGACCGTTCGACTACTTCGCGTTCCAGGCGGCGGCATCGACAACCGGCGGCGTCGAGAACGTGATGACGCGCGGCACGCTGTTGGCGCGGCCGTACGATCTCGGATCGCGTTATCGCGGCATCGTCGGCGTCTACGGCAGCTACGACTACATCGCGCCGCCGACCTTCCGCATCTCGTCGACGGCGCTGTCGCTCGGCACCACTGGCCAGTGGAACGCATCGGACGGCATCACTCTGCAGGGCAGCGCGCTGTTCGGCGTGGGCTACGCGGCGATCGGTGGCGTGCGCAGCAGCGACGACCTCGACTACCAATACGGCGTCACGCCTCAGAGCCTGCTGTCTGTGCGTGCGATCGTCGCCAACAAGTTGTCGATCGACCTCACCGAGCGCGATTACTACGTTAGCCGGATCGCGGCCGGAGATCGCGGCGGCCACGGCAGCATCGGCCGCTTCGACGCGTCGGTGACATGGCGTGTATCGGGTCCCCACGCGCTGTCGGTGAAGTACCTGGGCAACCGACGCAACGTGTCGTTCCCCGATCTCAGCGGTCGCCGGCAGACGCGTTCCACGATCGGTGTGTATTACACCTACCTCGGCCACGATCGCTTCGGCGCGGTGGACTTCCACTAGGCAGGCACGGCCGGTCCGTTCGATCTACCCCGCGTCCAACCCATCTTGCACCTGCTCCGCCGCCCGCAGCACCGCCCTCGCCTTGTTCTCCGTCTCCTGCCATTCCATCTCCGGCACCGAGTCCGCGACGATGCCGGCTGCCGCCTGCACCGCGAGCAATCCGTTCTTCACGACACCGGTTCGAATCGCGATCGCCAGGTCCATCTCCCCCGAGAAGCTGAGATAACCGCAGGCGCCGCCGTACAGACCCCGCTTGGTCGGTTCGAGCTGGTCGATGATCTCCATCGCACGGACCTTCGGCGCCCCGGACAACGTGCCCGCCGGGAAGGTCGCCTTCAGCACGTCGATCGACGTGAGGCCGGGCTTCAACGTGCCCTCGACCGACGACACGATGTGCATCACGTGCGAATACTTCTCGACCGCGAGCTTCTCCGTCACCTTGACGCTGCCGATCTGCGCGATGCGGCCGACGTCGTTGCGCGCGAGATCGATCAGCATCACGTGCTCGGCGATCTCCTTCGGATCGGACAGCAGCTCCTTCGCGAGAGCCGCGTCCTGCGCCGGCGTCGCGCCACGCGGCCGGGTGCCGGCCAGCGGCCGTATCGTCACGATCGTGTCGTTGCCTTCGGCACCATCCGTCTTCGGCCGCAACTCGTGGCGCACCAGGATCTCCGGCGACGAGCCGACGACGTGGAAGTCGCCGAAGTTGTAGAAGTAGAGGTAAGGCGACGGATTCAACGAACGCAGCGCGCGGTACAGCGTCAGCGGCGCGTCGCGGAACGGCTTGACGATGCGCTGGCCGATCTGCACCTGCATCACTTCGCCGGCCGCGATCATCTCTTTGGCGACCGCAACCGCGGCGAGATAGTCGGTCTTCGCGAAGCCGCGATGCGCATCGGTGCGCATCGATGGCTGGCTGTACGGCACGTCGACCGGACGGCGCAGCCGATCGCGCAGCTCGCGCAGCCGCGACTTCGCGCGACCGTAGGCCTCGGGCTTCGTCGGGTCCGCGTAGACGATCACATAAATCTTGCCGGCGAGGTTGTCGACGACCACGACTTCCTCGGTCAACAGCAGCAGGATGTCGGGCAGGTCGAAGGCTTCGTCGTCGTCGACGACCTTCGCGCCCTTCACGAGTCGCGGCTCGATGTAGCGCGCGACGTCGTAGCCGAAGTAGCCGGCGAGGCCGCCCGCGAAGCGCGGCAGTCCCGGCCGGACGGCGACGCGGAAGCGATCCTTGTAGGCCGCGACGTTGTCGAGCGGGTTGCCGCCCATCGTCTCGACGACCTGACCGTCGGTGACGACCTCGGTGACTGCGTCGTCGCCATAGCCGCGCGCGCGGATCAGCGTGCGTGCGGGCAACCCGATGAACGAGTAGCGGCCGAAGCGTTCACCGCCGACGACCGACTCGAGCAGGAACGAATGGGCGCCGGCGCGCTCGACATGCGCGAGTTTCAGATAGAGCGACAGCGGGGTGTCGAGGTCGGCGAAGTGTTCGCCGATCAGCGGGATACGGTTGTAACCGTCGCGTGCGAGCGACTGGAACTCGAGTTCTGTCATGACCATCTTCGAAGGTGCGGCCACGGCCGGTGGCGATGCCGCGACGCTGGAACGATCGGTCGGCAAAAATCGCCCGACCACCCTGACAAGCTGGGATCAGCCTCGCCAGCCGATGCGGCGCCGGAGCGACGCGACGGAGCGGATCGCTCGTGCGGCGGTCGGGGCGGGGAAGAGGTGTCGGCTGAGGATCATGA
>JBDTIS010000214.1:0-20441 GCA_039936235.1 Burkholderiaceae bacterium
GGTCGATCTGGGCCAGATCGACCTGCTGGTGCAGGAAGGCTTCTATTCGAACCGCAGCGACCTGGTCCGCACCGCGGTCCGGAATCAGCTCGCCCTGCATGCCGACGCGGTCAAGCAGACCGTTGCGAGGCGCGCCCTGACCGTCGGGCTGCAGCACTGGAGCAGGGCTGATCTCGAGCGCGTACGCGACGCAGGGCAGAGTCTGCAGCTGCAGGTCGTCGGACTCGCGCGCATCGCCGACGACGTCTCTGCCGAACTCGCCCGCGCCACCATCGAATCGGTATCCGTACTGGGCGCCTTCCACGCCAGCCCCGAAGTCCGCCGTGCTCTGGCAGACAGAATCTCTTGACCCACCCTGAAAGCTCCCATGAACCAGCAGTCACTTAGTTCAATGCCCTCCATCGATGTCAACAGCATCACCGCAACCATCGAGCGCGCGCTTGCTTCCGCTGGCCTGCAAACACAGTCCGGGCCGATGCAGGGCGTGACCGAGACGATCCGAAGGGCTCTCTCTTCCGCCGGCATGCGCGCCGATTCTCCGGCGGCCACCGACGCATCTGTGATCGACGTGGAAGCACGCGTGGTGGGAGCCCCTCAACGTGAGCACTTAGCAGCGCATCGCTCTTCCCTGGATCACGAACCGGCCGCTCCCGGGCAGTGCGTGACGCGGCAATTCGCCAACCAGGCCGGCGCTCGCTTCTATAAGCTCTACGTCCCGGCGTCGAATCCCGGAACACCGATGCCTCTGATCGTGATGCTGCATGGCTGCACGCAGTCGCCCGACGACTTCGCCACTGGTACGCAGATGAATCGGCTTGCCGAAGAGCATGGCTTCATCGTGGTGTACCCCGAGCAGGCTGCCAACGCGAACGGCTCGAAGTGCTGGAACTGGTTCAAAGCGAGCGACCAGATGCGCGATAGCGGCGAGCCTTCGCTGATCGCCGGCATCACACGTGATGTCGCGACCCACTACCCGGTCGACCCGCGCCGCATCTTCGTGGCCGGGCTTTCGGCGGGTGCCGCGATGGCCATCATCCTCGGCGAGACCTATCCCGAACTGTATGCCGGCGTCGGCGCGCACTCCGGCTTGCCGTATGCAGCCGCACATGACATGCCCTCTGCGTTCGCCGCGATGAATGGCGGCGGCAAAGGAATGCCCGATCTGTCGAAACTGCCAGGCGTCGCTGGCGTACCGCGCAGGAAGGCCACGCGCTTCGTGCCTACCATCGCTTTCCACGGCGACGCCGATCGGACGGTCGGGCTTGGCAACGGGGCCGAGCTCGTCAGGCAGGCCAACGCTGCACTTGCGGTCGAGGCCGGCGAACCGCGCTCAGCGACTACCACTGGCGTCTCGTCGCGGGGTCGCAGCTACAGCCGCACGGTACATTCGGACGCCGCCGGCCGCCCTCGGGTGGAGTCATGGGTGCTGCACGGTTCCGGCCATGCCTGGTCGGGCGGGGACGCCAGCGGGTCGTACACGGACCCCACGGGGCCGGACGCCTCCGCCGAGATGATCCGCTTCTTCCTAGAGCAGCCGCAGGTAGGCCCGGCCTGATCTTGTCGCCATGCCGACTGCGGATGAGGTAGGAGCTGGGTGTTTTCGGCTCGCTCGACGCGCTCCTCGACGCGCCGAGGCCTTCGCTTCCTGAAAGCGGAAGCGGTCCGCCTCGATGTCCAGCTTTCGCAATTTGTCGTCGCAGCCTGCGTGGCTTCCAGCGCCGTCGGAGCACCACTCGCCTCACCGGTCGACAACGTCAGGATGATCGCGCCGTCGCTGACCTTGTCGCCGATCGCGAGCCTGATTGCCGTGACCGTGCCGCTCAACGGCGCCGGCACGTCCTTGAATTCGCCGATGTAGGGCACCTTGATGTCTATCGTGTTGCTCGTGGGCGGGGGCTCAGACGGTCCAAGGCGCGGGGCGCTCGACATCGCGCCCGTACTTCTTGATGGCCTCCGCGACGACCGGCGGCTTGATCGACCCGTCATCGGCGAGTGCTTTCAGGGCAGCCACGGCGACGTAGTAGCGATCGAGCTCTAAGAAGCGCCGCAGCGCGACGCGGTAGTCACTGCGGCCGGAGGCGTCGGTGCCGACCACCACGTAGCGCCGTCCTGCGGCCCGCACGCTTCGCGCACCTGATCGGCGAAGCTGCGCATGTAGTCCGTGGAGGCGAACACTGGACCGGCATGGCCTTCCAGGCTGGTCTCGACCCAGCTCTTCTTCGGCGCGTCGGTCGGATGCAGACGATCCAGCGCTCGGTCGCCATCCCCTCGCGACGCGGCCCGTTGAAGCTGGTCGCACTCCACAGGTCGGCCGTGACGTCGCAGTCGTTCTTCAGCAGGTCGGTGGCAGCGATCACCTCGCGCAGGATGGTGCCGCTGCCCATCAACTAGACCCGCAAGACCTTCTTGCCGGCCTTGCCGCCGTCCTTCAGCAGATAGAGTCCCTTCCGGATACCGGCCTCCCGCCGCTACATCCAAAGAGGCTCCCCATGCGGCGGTTGATCCACTTCACTTGCGACGGCCGAACCGCCGCCGAGGCCATGTGTCCGTCGTCGCGCATGACCTCGGACAGTCCGCCGATTGATGGCCAGGCCCGTGATCGGCATCGACTCGATTCCGAATGTGCCGAAGAGCGCGACAGTGATCCAGATCACCGCCACACCGAAGAAGAGAATGGCCATCATCGTGCCGGGACCGTCGAATATAGCCCCGATAACGGAAAGCGCCATGGCCAAGCACACCGGCAGCAGCACGTACAAAAGACGTCGATACGAAGTCCGGTCCCGATGTCCCGGAGTCCGATCACGAGGGACCATGACGCGAATCAGATGAAGAAGATCTCGATGATCCACGACCAGACGTTCGCTGGGCCGAAGAGCACCTCGAGCAACGACCGGCATGGGGGCCGCGCATGCGCGGCCGTTCGCACGCAACCGCATCGCTCGCCAGCGCGAAACTTCTTCCGCTGCACCGCTTCCGCGCCTCGCCACCAGTCCCCCTGGACCGGGACATCGCTCGGACAACCGAAGCGCAATGGCTCACTGCTCGTTCCGATATCGAACGCATTCGAGCCGACCTGCCGTAGCATGACGAACCACGGTGGGGGATAGAGATGTCCAACGCTCAACACGTCGCGGCGAAGGAAGACACAGCGGCCATCGAGCGAAGGCGCGCGGCCGACTTCGCGTCCGAACCCGGGCCGCAGACCCCTCTACGGCGCGGCGTGCACGCGCAATGGCTGGACTGCCAGAGAACTGTCGGCAATCGCACGGTCCAACGGATGATCGGTTCGGGCTTGGCATCGCCTCCGGGTGGCAGGCCGGTGGTGATTCGGCGGGCCGGCGCGCCGGTCATGAAGGAAGAGGAGTCGCCCGGGACGAATCGCGACACCGCAACGGACGTCGCACCGCCGCTGGCCCTGGCGCACCGCATCGCCCCGGTCGGAAAGGCCGCCAACGGCCCCCGCATCCAGGCCCATTGGTACAACGTCGGTATCCCCTTCACCGACTATCAGATCGATCCCAGCATCGAGGGCATCAAGACGGCAGCCGGCGTCGTCAAGGATGCCGCGGCGGGCGCTTTCGACTGGTTAGTCGACCAGATCAAGAGCCTGGTATCGGCCGGCATCGAGTGGCTGGAGAACGAATGGGATTCGATCCAGAAATTCGTCTCGTCGATGTGGGACTCGGCGAAGAACGTCTTCAGCAACATCGTCCGCTTCGTCAAGAATCCGCTCGGCTTCCTGGCAGATGCGCTGATGAGGTTCGACGCCGACTCGTTGAGGCGCGCCTGGTCGGTTTTCTCCGGGCTGATCACCGCGCTCGGCAACGGCTTCAAGACGACGGTCGACGGCGTGATGGGCCGCATCGGCAAGGTGTGGGGCACCGTCGACGGCTATGCCACTTCGCTGGTGTCACGGCTAATGGGCATGACCGACAACTTCGCATTCAGGAAACTCCCGGACGCGCTGCAGAAAGTGGCCTTCTCGGTAATCAACACCCTGAAAGGCGTCTGGAAAAAGATCGAGGACGGCTGGAACAATGTCTTCGGCAAGGTCAAGGCCTGGGTCGACGGCGCGATCGACGCGGTGATGGGCTTCGTGCGCAAGGTGCTGGCCTTCGGCATCGAGGTGGTAATCACCGGGATCATCCAGTTCGGTCAGATCGTGCTGTTCCTCAAGGACTTGTTCTCCAATCCGCGGAAGTACGTCGACCTGCTGGCCAAGCGCAGCGTGGAGGCCTTCGACGGCGTCGAGAGCCGCTTCGCCGGCGTCATCGCGCAGCATCTCGGCGGACCCGCGCCCGCGGCGCCGGCTGCCACGACTCAGGTGCAGCGCAGTCCCGGTCCGGAGACCAAGCGCTCGGCGAGCTGGGGCGAGATCGGCCACGGCATCGGGCAGATGATGGGAAAGAAGTGGGAGGAATTCAAATCCAATCCCATGGCCATCGTCACCGGCCTGCTGATGGACATGGTTTTCCCGATCGTCGGCAATATCAAAGACGTGATCCAGCTATTCAAGGACATCAAGAAGATCGTCACAGGGCCCCTGGGCGCCGGATCGCTGGAGGAGCTCTGGACCAGCCTGCTTCAGATCCTCGACATCCCGATCCTGATCTACCACACGGTCGTCAGTATCCTGATGCGTACGCTGATGCTGCCGCTGATTGTGGCGACCTTCATTCCGCATCCGATCGTCAAGGGGATCGCGGCGGCCGTCGGCTATGCCCTGCTGGGCGCCTTCGTCCAGGCAGAGCTGATGAACCTCGGACAGAAAGTACTGCTGCTCAAGACCGGTGCCACGGACGCGGCGCAGAAGGAGGAGGCGTACAACCGCATTGCCGACAGCCTGATCGCGATGGCGATGACGGCGGTGATCATCGTGATCATGCTGATCCTGCACTTCATCGCCAACGTGATGAAGGGGGTCTACAACTTCGTGAAGGGAAGGGTGTTCGGCATCGAGCCGGGAGCGGTCGAGGCCAGGGGCGGTGGGCCGGGAGAGACGAAACCGGTCGAGAAGAGCAAGGGGGGCGAGAGCAAGACCGTCGACGAAACCCTTTCCGACGCCGAGTCGAACAAGGGCGTGGCGGCCGAACGCACAACCGCGGACGGCCACAAGATCAAGATCATGGAGGACGGGCGGATCTACCTCTGCACGCTCTGCGAGGAGATCGATGTGCGGTACCGCCACGAACTCGAGATCGAGAGCCCCGAGATCGAGAAGATCAAGGATAAGCTCGAGACCGCGCGGGCGATGGAGAACGGACCCGAGAAAGCCGAAGCGGTCGAGCAGGTCAAGAATGAGCTCGACGCAGTCCGCAACAAAGTCCGCACAGCCGAGCCCTTGAAAGCGAAAGCCGACGCGCTCGAGAAAGCGAGCATCGACGCTAAAGGTTCTCTCGAGGACGCGAAGAAGACGCTTGATACCAAGGAGGCTCGGAGCCTCGGCGCCGACGATACGCTCAAGCCCCAGCTCAACAAGTTGCGCGGCGACGCCGGCGCTCTGGATCGCGAGTGGGCGAGGGCCAAACCCGATGCGGACTCGGCCGCGTCGAGTGCGAAGGATCCGGGCGTCGCGGCCGACGCGGAAACGGCGAAGGAATCGGCGAAGGAAACCGACGCGTTGCGCGACCGGATGGAGGACATTCAGACTGACGCGGAGCGAATCAAGCGCGACGTAAACAAGTTGATCGACGAACACGCCGAACTGCCACAGGCCGCGATTACGATCGAACCAGACGTGGCGGTGATCAAGCAACTCGAAGGGACCGGCCAGTTGCGGGACCTGAGGCATAGTCCAAACCTGAAGGGCGTGAATCTCGAGGACCTCCTCGCGAAGACCCCGCGAGAGCTCGATGCGATGCGCGACGCGGGAACCCTGGACCGAGGTATACACCGGCAGATCATGAAGACATTCGAGGGCCGCGACCTCGGCGGGAGGGGGAGCCGATGACAGCGTCTACCGGATTGACCATCACGCTCGAATACCAGCGAATCGACGCCTCGTTGTGGCAGCGGATCGAACTCGATGCCGCCAGCTACTTCGACCTCGAGGTCGGTGACGTCCCGTCGATCCGGGGCCTCGCGCGTCACGATCACGCAATCGATTATCTCGCCGTCGAAGCTTCGCAGTTGCAGGCAACCCGTTTGACGATCGTCGATTCAGCGCTTGCCGCGGAACGTATCGTGACCGAAACCTTTTGGAATGGAGGCCGCAGCCGCGCGATCGAACGTGTTGACAGTGGCGACGATCCTTATTGGGAGTTAATCCTCGATTTCCAGCCGAATATCGCATCCCCGAACCGGGAGATCGTCCGGCTCGGCCGAAAGGACGGTGTTTTGATTCCTTACTATCACGGGTATTTTCAAAAGAATGTCGATGGCACGTACCCGGAAATCCAGCTGAATGTCAAGTGAGGCTACCTGATCGACAATCGCCCTGCCACATCGATTTAAAAACCTTTCCAGTTCATCGATTGACAGACGATCGACCATGAAGGGAAGGACCGATCAGCGGACATCGCGCCTGCCGGACGCCGCGAGCGCGCGGTGTGGCTGACGGTCGCGAGCGCCGCGGTCGGCAACTATTTAGTGGTGGCACTCTCGCGCATTACTCCGTCGGCCGGCAGCCCGCATTGATCGATTGGAGCGACCTGTTTTCGTCAAGCGTACGAAAACCGAACCGCCACCAGAGACACCGCCGTCCCCCCGATTCCGCGCAGCCAAAGCGACAGCGTGCTCGACTCGGCGTCGAGCGCTCCGTCCTTGACGTCGAAGGTGACGTCGTAGGGCGTGCGACCCGCGGCGTTCTTCTTCGACGCCTTGATGCGCTCGGGAGTCTGCCCGCCGACCAGGTAGCGGCGAACGTGCTCGCCCTTCGCGGCGTCCCATCCGCCGCGGACCAGACGCAACTCGATGTCGTCGGTGTTATGGGCGCCTGCGATGCGGAACTGCAGGACCCGCACCACGCCGGCCGGAATCGGGATCGCCATCGTTCCGCCCGCGCCGCGCTTGTTCTCGACCCCGTCGATCTGGGTGTGGGAGCGGGTCTCGGTCGCGCCGACACGAAACGGGGGCGCCAATTCGCTGGTCGAAGCGGGATCGATGTCCAGCGGCGCGGGACGGAACGTCAATCGGATCCAGCCCTGCCGCAGACGCTCCTCGAGATATTCGGCCTTGATCGAATCGGGGCCCAGCTTCATCCCCGCAGACGCGCGGGGCGATCGATCGATGTTGTCGGGCTGCACGCGGCCACGGTCGTCGAGCTCCACGCGCGCCAGGATCAATTCGTAGGGCCGCGTCTCGCTTTGCCGCGTCGCCTCGATGACCGCATAGCTGGTACGGCGACTGGTCTCTCCGCCCTCGTCTTCTTCGTAATGCAATCCGATCTTGAGGACTTCGCGATCGGGGAACTGCGTGAGTTCGATGATCGCCGCGTCGCGGACCCGCAGTTCGCGACCGCGCGAATCGATGGCGACGCCCGGCGCCACCTTGACCGCAGAATCACCCGATGCCTCGACCTCGAGTCCGCTGACGATGCCCCATCCGAATAGCCGCTGATTCAGGCTTTCGCGCGCACGGCTGTGATAATCCTGCTCGGCGGCAAGATCCTTCTCGGTAAGCAACTGCCCGTAGAAGTAATTCGGGCGTTGCTCGATCGGCTGCTTGTTCATGATGATCTCCGCCTCATTCGAATACCCATGTCGCGTCATAAGTGGTATGCGCGGGTTTCGACAGTTCGAGTATTTCGATCGCATGATGGCGCAACCGGCGCTCGCGTCGCTTGCGATTCGATTCGTCGGCACCGGCATTCGCAAACCGGATCACGATTCGGAAATGGAAAGGACGGTGCGTGACGAGCCACGAATTCTTCCCCAACTCGGAAATGGACAATCGCAATCCCGGCAGGTCTTCGTCGTGAATGCCGACCTCCTCCACCAGAGGCAGCAGCAGCTTCAGCATAGCCTGCAGATAGGCCGCGGTACCGCGCATCGTGTAGAGCGGCACGATCCCCGCGATCACCTTGCGCAGGATGGTGTTGTGCGAGTCCGGCGCCGGGTTCTCGGTTAGCAGATCCACGAGCCGCCGGCTGATGCCTACCCAGCTTGCGAGCCACGGCAAGAACTCGTCTGGCGTCTCGCGTGCGAGACCCGCCGCAGAGCCGATTTCCGCGTCCTCAGGCAACGGAGGTGCCGCCAACGGAGTGAACAAGGCGGGAATCGCCGCAATCCGGTCGCCGAGTGCTGGCGCGCCGCCTGCGTCCTCGCAATGGAGTAGCAGCATCTCCAGCACCGCGAGCAACTCGTCCAATGCCGGCGAGCCGCGGTAGACCGATGGCAAATGCCGCGACAGCGTTCCGGACACGTAGCCCTGGTTCACGGAAGGTCTCCGGTGTCCGACGCGCGGTCGGTGACGACACGCAAGCCTGATTCGGGCAACACCACCTCGACCAGTTCGTACGGCCGAAGTGAGAAGCCGGTCAGGCGGCCGTCACTCGCGCGGAACAGCCGGTCCGGCCCGAGGGTGGACAGGGCACCGAAGCGCGTCGTCGCGCCGATCGTCGACACCACGCCGAGCTGAATGCCGATCAGCGCCTCGCTGCCTTCCACCTGGTCGGCGCGCATCGAGGCTTGGGTGAGCCGCAGATCGCTCACTTCCTCGACGCCGGTGATCACTTCGAGCGCCGCGACCACGTCCGCGAGGTACAGCGGGCGTCCGAACGGCCAGCCGGCGGCGTTCGCAGCCGACGACGGCCATGGCGAAAAGCGATCTGCCAGCGCAGCGCGACAGAGTCCGAGCCATTCGGTGTCGCTGCGATGCTCGCTCGCATGCAGGGTCGCCTGCACGGCAAGCACCACGCGGATCATGCCGACGACGTGCACGCGGCTGCCGAGCAGGCAGGCAGGCGCGATCCGCGCGCGGATCGGTGCGAGTGCGGCATCGGAGACATCGGTGGCGCCCGTCGGATCCCGTGGGGGCACGACCACGACCGTGAAGTCCGAGCTTCTGCGCTCGACGTGCACGTCGCTGCCGACCTGTTCGACCCGGATACCGGCGATGCACCGGACCCGGCCCGCATCTCCAAAAACCGCCCGGCTCGCGTCGAGTGCGATCTGCTCGAAGTCGTCCGGAGTCACCGCGCGCCGCGGCCGCCCGAGTTCGACCACCTCGCGGCGGATCGCTTCGTCGAGTCCGTCGATCGACACGTCCGTGCCATCACCGGTCCCACGCAGCAGGGAGAGGAAGGCCCGTTTGCTCCCGACCCCCACCAGGTTCAATCGGTACAACAACTGTTCGGAAACCCAGGCGAGTAACTCGACCAGCGTGATACCTGGATCGGACGCGTTGTGATCGCTCCATGTCGGCGTATGTATCGAGATCACCGAGCGCGCTTCGTCGATCAGCGAGTCGAAGCTGCGGTCGTCGAGGTCGACGAGCGGCATCGTCATGTCGCTCCTGCCTCGATCGGCCTTCGAAGCGTGCAACCCACACGATGCGTGCCAGTGCATATCAGGAAGTGTTCGGTCTTCGACAGTCCCGGCCGGTCCTCACGGAACCGCACCATCAGCGCATCGAGCCGCTCGACGCCGTCGATGCGCCGGAGCATCGCATCGAGCGCGACGGCGGTCGGACGATCGCCGAACGGCCATCCGCGGCCTGCAGGTCCGCCGTGCAGTGGGTGCAGGTAATCGTCGAGGCGCGCACGGCAGCGGGCCGCGATCGTGCCCGGATCCTCGTCAGGGCCGCATACAAGTTCGACATCGACATCGACTGCGACGAAGGAGACACCGACCACGACCAACCGCGCCGCCGGCGTCTTCCGCGCATCGAGATGATCCTGCACGATGCGCAACTGCGTGGCGGTGGGGATCGGCCGGGGATCGCCGGTGCGCGGCACGACCAGGACACTGAGGGATCCAGCTTCGACGCGCGCCGCGTCAGGGTCGCGGTCGATCGCGCGCACGGGGAGGCAGCGCGCGCGCGCGATCTGCGGCAAGGCAAGCGCGAGATCCTCGAAATCCTCGCGCGTCACGGCACGATCGCGATGCCGCAGCCACGCGCTCCCCCGTTCCATGCAGCGGTCCATCGGCTCGACATCTTCCCCACCCGAGGCCGCTACCGGATTGAAGACCCCTGTCACGTAGCGGATCGTCGTCCGCAGCGCGGTCACTGACCCGGCCGGCACATTGCCACGCGCGCCGCCGCCCACGCGATAGCGCCGTAGGCGGACGTTGTTGGCGCTTGCCGGCGGGATCATGCCGCGCGTGCCGTCGCCGAACTCGATCCGCCCCGACAGCGGATCGACGGCGACGTGACGATCTGCCGGACCGGAAAGGAAAAAGTCACGCACCGCGGTCCAACGGACCCAGGTGTCGGCCAGCCCCTCGCCGTGGCCGATTGTGAATACCCGATGATCGGAGCCCGGCACCGCGCTCGCCCCCGCTCGATCACCCAGGCGGTCGGGCTCGCGTACCTCGAGTCGCAGGTCGCCGATCACCGGCACCCGGGCACAATGAAAGGTCTGATGCGCGAGGCCGGTGCTCGACCCGAGCAACTCGTCCTCATAGGTCACGGCCGCGATCGCCGTGACGGTGTTCAGTGCGATGCGTTCGACCACGGAATCGCGGCCCGCCCCATCGCCGGCCCATCGCATTCGGATCCAGCACGCGGCTGGGGCAGGCGGGATCGGCATGCCCTCGGGCCGGCGCGGCATGTCGAGGAAGATGCCACCCGGACGCGTGAGCCCCCCGGTCTCGTCGACCAGTCCCGTAGTCGACCACGCGAGACCGTTCCACGTCTCACCGGCGGACAATGGCGTGCGCATCGCCGCCGCTGCCGACTCGTCGACGGTCGCGTAGAGACTCAGCGTCCGGCCCAGGAGCGCCTCGATGCCGCCGGTAAGCCGCAGATACAGGCCGGTCCGGTCGTGGAAACGCCGCATGAAGGGATCGACCGGCGTTGCCGGCGACACGGGCCGGACCGCCGTTTCGAAGTCGTCCACCATCACGACCGCGGCGAGCGGCTGACGCGGAAACGCCTTCGCCGCATCGATGACGATGCGCTCGATCGCAGGCGCGAACGGCGCCATCCGACCGACCGGTGCGGGCGCCGGCACGGCCCGAACAGGATCGACGACTATGACGTCGTCGGGCGCGCCGCTCGCGTGCGGTGTCGCGGCTGCCTTGGCCAGCCGCGCGCGGATCCATCCACCGGTGACGCCGTTGAGCGCGATCACGCTCGCATTCGCGGCCGAGCGAAAGCTCAACACGCCGCTTCGCGTCAGTCCATGCGTCGTGTCCTCACAGGGGAGTGGGACCCACCGGGCTTCGTTCGCACACTCCCAAACCAGATGCGTGTGCAGCGGCAGGCCGGAATCGCCTGCGTTTTCCTGCAACGGATTGGCGATATCGATGCGCACGGCGACGTCCGCGTCGCCGATCGCGAACAGGCGCGACCGCAGGTAGAAAGCATCACCGAACTTCGGTGCTTGACCGAGGGGAAAGAAGCCCGTCGAGAGATCGATGGGCTGCGCATTGAACGACGCCGACGCGGGCGCCTCGTGCTCGACGAAAAAGCGCCCCGACATCTCGATCCGATCGATCGTAGCCGGGCGCGGCTCCTCGCCGGCCGCAGGTTTGCAGCGCAGCCAACGGGCCGGATGGCCGGCGACGATGCACACCGGCCAGTCGACGAGTCCGGAGAAGCGCAACTTGCCCGACGTCGTCAGTCCCGCCGTCGGGTCGAGGTCCGGGACCACCGGCCGGCGGTCTACATCAGCTACGAGCTCCCAGCTCAACGACCGCCCGCCGGCCGCGCTCGACCCGAACGCGAAATGGACCGTAATGCCCGACGTCTCGGGCGGCCATTCTTCGGGCCGCTCGATGTAGAGGTCGTGGCGCGCGCGTCGCATGCGATCGACGAACAGCCGCACCGGCGCAGCCGCTTCACCAGCGAGATCAGAAATTTCGGCCACGCGATCCGGAACCGCATCTAGCACGACCATCCGGTCGATCACTGCCGCGGTGAGTTCCAGCGGCCGCTCGGTCTCGAACACGACCGGCTCACCGCCGTCGGCCGGATCCGCCGCGACGCGTGTGCGCATTGGCACCCAGGCGCGATCGGCATCGGCTCCGGCAGCGCGTTGCGCGAGCTGCTTGATAGGCACGAAGGTGAGCGGCACGCGAGCGGCAGTCGGCAATACCGGCTGCGTGCCGAGTTGGCCGAGGAACGCCTGATGATGCTTCTCCGGGACGCGGTTCAGGCGTTCCGCGACGATGCCGAAATAACGTGCGAACACGCGCACCAGTCCTTCGCCCATGGGGTCGCTGCCGTCCATGCGGATGCGCGCACGGGCAGCTACCTCGTCGGCGATCGCACCGGCCGAACGCGGTTCGATACGCGGTGCTCGCGGCCTGCTCACGCCGGTCACGATGCGCCCCGATCGAGATAGAACGGATAGACCAGGTTATAGCGGTTATCGGAGGACTGTATTCGATAGTCCACGCTGATGAGCAGGCCGTTCTGGCGCGCGCCCATCAGCGACGCCGTCACCGAGAGCAGCTCGATCCGCGGCTCCCAGCGACGCAAGGCCTCACGGACCTCGGACTCGGCGGTTCCGAGCGTCGCGTCGCTCGCAGTCGCGAAGACCAGGTCCTGCAAGCCGCAACCAAAGTCGGGCCGCATGACACGTTCGCCGCGCCCCGTGCCCAGGATGACCCGGATCGACTGCGCGACGCAGGCCTCGAAGGCGGCCTGCACGAAGCGATCCTCGCCGTCGCGCGTGATCGGGAAGCCCCAGCCCACTCCGAGAAACTCGGTCATGGTCGCGACGGATCAGTTGAGGTTGACCAGCGTGCCGCGAACGTTGACCTGCGCGGTCGCCTTCACGTCCACGTTCTGCATCGCCTGGATGTCTACGCCCGCCTGCGACTTGATCTCGACGCCGATTGCGGACATGGTGAGCTTGCCGCGAGTCGACTTGATCTCGATGTCGCCGTCGGCCTGGATCACGATCTTGTTTTCGCTGCTGCTGATGACGATCCGGTTATTGCCGGTCTTGTCGATGATCTCGATCGTCTCCGAACCCCGCTGATCGTTGAGACGGACGATGTGACCCGAGCGCGACTTGAAGCCGCGATGATTGTTGTCGCCGTCACCGTTGGATTCGGGCGGCGCATCCTTCCCGTTCCACAGCGAACCGATCACGTATGGATGGTCGACCGCCCCGTGGTCGAAGGCCACCAGAACCTCGTCGTCGACCTCGGGCAGGAAGTAGGCGCCGCGGTCGTTGCCGGCCATCGGCGTAGCAACGCGCGCCCAGTAGCTCTCGTCCTGGGCGCCGTCCGAGAGCCACGGAAAGCGGACCTTCACGCGATGCATCCCGTCGGGATCCTGGTTGTTGGTGACGATACCGACGACCACGCCGAAGAATCTCTCGTGGTCCCTTCCGTCTGCGAAAAACTGGCGAAACTCCTGCGAGCCGATCACGAGGCATTCCTCCGCGCGGTGAACGAGGTCCGGTAACCGTGCTTCAATCCGTAGCGATGCTCACAAGCGGTGATGTAGTACGAGCCGCCGAAACGTTTGCCCACGCCGTCAATCTTCACCACCGTTCCGGCCTTGAGTCTCGGCTCGCCGATGCACACGCAATCGGCGCAGATATAGCCGAGCGCCAGCTCGGAGAAGATGCCCGAGGCGATCTGGTCGGCGTCCTCCTGCGTATAGATCGACGTCTGCACGGTGACCACTGTGCCCTGTCCGAAGCGATCCTTGACCATGCCGGGTCCGGAGGTCGCGCCACCCATGCCCGGCGGGTTGTCAGCTGCCTTGGAGCGGCCCACCAACTGTTTCTTCTCCTTCGGATCCCATCCGCGCACGACCACCTCGTCGGTCTGCCCGAGCGTTGACAGGCGCGCGAGGAACTCGAGCAGTTCCACGTCGCGATGCAGGGTGACGAGCTCTTGCTTCGCATTGCCGCGCTTGCGGAAGCGCAGCGTGCGATCGTCGACGAGTACTTCGTAGCCGATGCGGCGCGCGCGCTCGAGCAGGAACTCGAGGTCGGTCTGGTTGTGCTGGATGACGTACGGGATGCGCGTCGAGGTCGACTCGACGTCGCTCGCCAGTCCCGCCTGCGACGCCACTTGGTCGGCGATGTCGCTGTCGCGGACGTTGGTGAAGGTGCGGGTCTTGCGCTGACGCATCAATCGATGCCGTTTGTCGTGCCCACGGACCAGGAGTCGTGGCGCCTCGCCTTCGTAGAAGAGCGGCTCGAGACCGGTGATTTCTCCCACGAACAGGGAGACCGGGGCGGGCTGGTAACCCATCAGTATCTCGACCGGATTGCCGATGCGGAACAGGTCGTCGTCGATCCACTTGGTCTCCATCTTCACGCCGTCCCATCCGTACAACGTGACGGTGCACATGCCGACCGCGTCGACGTCCTCGAAGACGGACGCGCTGATCAGGTCGGCCTGCAGCTTCGACGGCGCATCCTTGCCGTTGATCCGGATCCTGAATTCCGGAGCCAGCGTGTCGAAGCGGTCGCGCGGGTTGGTCATGGTCGATGGCCGGGTCGGACGATCACGCGCCGTTCTTCAGGATCGGCACGCGGATCTGTATGCCGGGCGCAAGCTCGAGCGGATCCTCGATGCCGCTCGCGATCGCAATCGGACGCCAGAGACGCGGGTCGCGATATTCGTCGGCGGCGATCGCCGCCAGCGTGTCGCCACGTTTCAGCACACGCGACTTGACGAGGTCGGCGGATTTCTTGTTCTGGCGCCGCTGGTCCTCGTCGTTGGTGCGCCATTCCTTGAAGGTGCACCTGATGCTGGCACGTACCGGAAGGCCATTGTCCATGAAGAGCGTGAAGGTCTGCTCGATCGACTGAACCACCCCCTGAAAGATCAGGCCGGCCCGGTCCCACATCAACCGGCACACCGGAGGTCGATGCTTGTCTTCCCCGTGCCCCTCGACGGTCGTGAGCGACAGCAACGGGTTGGTGATGTCGCGCACGTCGTCTTTCGTCTTCCCGGGACGATCATAGGTGTCGAACAGAAGGTCGATGCTCAGGGTCCGTGGATCGGAATTGGTGAACTGCAGTTCCGGCGTATCGCGTTGCGCGGCGGGTTGGCTGCTCCAGTTCGCGGACTTGCTGAAAGTGAGGCGATTGGGATTGAAATGCGCCATGATCGTTCGATCGTTGCCGAACTTCAGCAGGCCGTCCTTCTTCTCGACGAGGATCGTCAGCTTGGCCATCTTGCAGCCCCGCTTCGCTCGCGCTCGATGCTCAGCAGGCGCATCACGCGCTTCAGGGTCAGTTCGGCGAGATCGTCGAGGTCCAACCTGCCGCCCTCCTGCGGTCCCTTGCCTTCGCCGATCTGGACCGCCGCCGCGGACTGCGGTGCCGCCGGCTGCGCCAGTTGAATTCCCGGACTTGCGATCGGACCGGCCAGGTTGCGGCGCTTCATAACCGGCAGGGGCTCGTCGCCGAGGCTCCGAGGAACACTTTCGCCGACCGAGGCCGGGAGCGAGGCGCGACGAACCAGCGGCATCCGGAACTCGGTCGCAGGCGTGTCTAGGCCGAAGCCCACATCCGCGGCTCGCGGCGCGCCATCGAGCGAAGCGGTCGACCGATAACCGATCGGTGCGTGCGGGAACGCCTGCGATGCATCCATCGCGAGCGCATCGGCGCGAATCCTGAACGCAGTGTGCGCGGTCGATGCGGTGTCGCTGGCCCATGCTGCGGACTCGCGATCGAGACGCGACCGCGCGACCGATGCGCCGGCGCTCCAGGTGAGGATGCCTCCACGGTGCATCGGGATCGGCAGGCTCGCGTCGCGGCCGACGGGTCGCGCATCGAAGGCCACTGCGTATCCGGGCTCGGTCCCGTCGCGACCGACCCCCGACGTGGTGGCGTTGCCGTCGTCAGCGCCGGAAGCGAAACGAACGTCCGTCGATGCAAAGGGCTCTTCATCGGAGGACCTGGCCACCGCGGCGCAACCGGTGGGAACGGGGTTACCCGTCCAGCGCATAACGATAGGCGCGGATCGATCCGGCCCGATCGAAGAGCGATTCGTCGCTGGCGGTTCGGCGTGGCGTACAAGGCGCCGCGCAAGGGCGGGCAGCGCGATTCCTCGTGCGAGTGCCGCGCGATCCACGAGAGGACGACGTGCCGGCGTCGGCCGGTCGCTCAGTTGCGCGGCGCCGGTCGAGACGATGCGACCGACCGATTCCGAGCGCTGCACGCTGGCTCCTTCATCGGACGAACGCGCCGGCAACGACGCGTCGATCGCGGTATTCGCGTTGAACATCGCGTCGGGCGTCCAGGTCACCGGCCCGTTGGACAGGACAACCCGTGACACGGACACCGGTGCGTGGAAGGGCATGGTCAGCGGCCACAAGGCGTCGCCCGACGATGCCGACGGGGATGGGGCGTCGATGAACGATGCGCGTTCGG
The DNA here is from genome assembly GCA_039936235.1 of Burkholderiaceae bacterium. Classification (GTDB taxonomy): domain Bacteria; phylum Pseudomonadota; class Gammaproteobacteria; order Burkholderiales; family Burkholderiaceae_D; genus CAHJXF01. The sequence goes on from JBDTIS010000214.1 coordinate 16,457, forward strand.
TCGCGAGGAGTCCCGGCGATGGTTCAGCGGACGACGAGACCGCGGACGATCGGTGCAGGGGTCCGTAGGCAGGCGACGAATACTCGAGGGACGAAGGGACGATCGACGAGTCGGTGGATGGTCGGCCCGGCGTGGACGGAGACCGTATCGACGGGACGGACATCGTCGGGTGCGTTCGCGTCGCGTGCGATAGGGGCGGCATCGCCTTCGAGAGGTGCAGCATCGGCTTCGATATTTGCGGCATCGCGTCGGATACACGTGGCATCGCCTCGCTCGGACGCGCGTGCAGCGCCGGCGACGCAACGCGAGGCTCGGCGGTCGCGCGCGAAATGCAAATCGATTCGGCAGCGCGTGATCGCGCGAGAGTCGTCGCAGCACCGGTCGGGAGTACCGTACCCGTCGCCGTGAGCGACGCCGCCGGTGCCGTGATCGGCAACGATGCGACGCCCGGCAAAGTCGAGCGAGACGAAGCGATCGGCAGCGAAACCGGGTATGCCGGCAGCAGACCAGCCTCGCCGACAAAATTGCGGTCTCGGTCGACCAGCATCCGGGCGGCAGCGACCTTCACGATGTCCGACGAGCCGATCGTCGAGAGCGCGCGTCGCATCCCCGATGGTGCGGTTGTCGAGACGATCGGCGGCCTGGCGATCGTCGCCCCGCGTGCCGACACGGTACTCACCGCGGCCGAAGGAACCGGCCCCGACGAAGTCGCGGTCGCTTGCGGGCTAGTATCCGACGCGACGCCATCACCCGGAGACAGGCTCGCAGTTGACCCCGAGGATGTCGCTTCGACATGATCGTTGCGCGAATTCGCTGCGAAGGCCTTCGCCACTCCCGTCGGCGCGCGTGGCATCGCCGTCCTCTCGATCGATGTCGGCAGATTCCCGGCCATCACGATGCCGAGTGCCGGACGCTCCCGATGAAATGGCGGGTACGCGACGAGCGGCATCGCAGCCCGTGCGAGCAGCGATTCCGGTGGCGAGGCGGTCCGCACCAGTGCTGAGCGCGGCGCAAAATTCGGCGTACGCGCCTCCGCCCATGCGCGAGCGGCGATCGTGACGGACCCGTCGTCCACCACGCCGAACTGATCCGCGTGGGTGGACGGCACATCGCCGGTTGACGCTCGTCGGTGCACCGGCGGCCAGTCGACGATGACTGCGTCCGAGCGAGCGAACGACGGTACCGCATTCGTAGGGGACGCCGCGATCCGCTGGCGAATCGTCGCGAAACGGCCCGACCTTGCAAGCGACCGACGCACTGTGGACGCCAGTGACGCCGGCGACCACGGATCCGGCGGCAACAGCGCCACGCGTCCTCGGTCGCTTCCATCGTCGGCAGCCGCAATGGATGGCGCGCCTTCTCCGCCAGAACGCAAAACTCTTACCGCCGTCCATGCATCGCCGGCGTGCGCACGGCGTTTCAACGCCAGCGGCAACGTGCCGCTGCGATCGAGGCGCGAGAACCGCTCACCCGGCAGCGCGACGGATCCATGCAAGGTCAGCGATCGATGCGACCCGATGAGACCCCTCGAAAGCGCGTCCGACGAGCGCGCGGGCGATCCGGTCGACGCGCCGTCGTGAAACGTCAGCGCGGCATGCCGTTCCCACAAGCGACTGCCGAGCCCGTCGGGCCGGCCCCATGTCGGGATGTCGCCCCCAGCAGCGGACGCGGACGCATTCGACGCAGTGCTCATCGCCGGACTCCGCGCGCCGTGCGCCGACAACGATTCATGAGGCGCTCGTCAGGCCGCGGTGGATGAATTCGACGCTCTCGAAGGCAATTGCCGCGGTTTGCGCCTTCAACTCGGGGCCGGTCCACTTGATCGGGCAAGCCTGCCGGAACGTCCATCGCCTCGTCGTTTCACCGGCATGATCGAGCAGAGTGATTGCGAGATCCTTGCGCTGGACGTCGCCGCCGCGAATCTGCGAATACCAGTCCCAGAGATCGTGTTTGTCGCCCAAGCCGCGCTTCAGGACAATCTTGGACGGGAACTTGCTAACGCCCGGCAATTGCACCTCACGATCGTTGCGGCCACCTTCTCGAAAGCTCTCGACTTCGGTTTCTATCGCAAGTCCGCCTACCTCGGAGAATCCTGCAACTACAACCTGTCCGATCTCGACGCGGTAATTGAATGCGATATAGGGATCATTTCTCATTATCGAAACATCGCCGATTCAATTTCGGATTCATTCGAATTATCGCCGATATTCAATCGATTCACGATTCGGACGATCTCGTGAACCCAGCGCGCCCTTTCGAAATGGTCGAGATTCATGATCTCTTCGTATGGCCAGTGAAAATGGAAGGCGATATAAGCTATCTCCTCGAACAGCCGATCCGAGGGATAGCTCAGGGCTCCCCCGGCGCACCCGCCTCGATCTGAAAACGATGCGCGCATTCGGGACAAGTGACGTCGAGCCTATCGTGTCCGTTTCGATTCACCCGCCGATACATGTCTTCGAGAAAGGCGAAATCTGCCGCGAATAATCCTTCGATGACCTTCGGGTTGACCTGATTCAGATCACCGAGGCGCGTCACAACGCGGGATAGCAGGATAACGGCGAGATAGCCGGGATTGGATTGCACCCTGCTATCCTTCATGGGCGCAATCTCATCGTTCGCCGTCGCTAGTCGCATCACGCCTTCCTTTTGAAGGTTTCCGTCCGAATCGACGAATCCGCGCGGCAAAGTGAACTCGAACTCGGTCTGCAGCGTCATGATTTCCGATCGAGGCCTTCGTGCACGAGTTCGAGGGTATCGATCGCGACCTCGTTACCGGTCGCGTTGAAGGTCGGTCCGGTCCACTTGGTCGGCCATGCGTCCACGAATTCCCAACGGACCTTGTCGTTGCCCTCGTCGTCCATCAGGATGATCGAGCCGTTCTTACGCGCGTCCTTGATCTTCCCGTCCATCACCTGCTTACGCCACTTCCAGAGATCGACGTCGTCGGTGATACCGCGCTTCAACACGATGTTGGAGAACTTCTTCAGTCCGGGAAGCTTCCGGATGGTCACCGTCTTGTCGTCACCTTCGCGATAGTCGATGGCGTCCTGCGATGAATCGAGTCCGGACGCTTCCCGAAACCCAGCGCGCTGCAAGCCGTCGATCTCGACTCTGAACTTGAAACCGCGAAAGGGGTCCCTCCGATCGCCTGTGGCCATGGCGTTTCCTCCCGTTACAAGGTTGTGGGTTGAATCTCGATCGATCCGCCGACTCGACGGGTGATTTGCACGACGACGAATTCCAGTGGCGCCAGCGGCGCCAATCCAATCTGCGCCACCATTTCGCCGGCCTCGCGACTCTCGCGCGGATTGGTTTCGGCGTCGCATTTGACGAAGAAGGCCTGGTCGGCGCTCACACCCTTGATCGCGCCCTGCTCGAAGAGTCCGAGGCAATAAGAATTCAGCCGATCCCGTACGTTGTGCCAGAGCGCCGCATCGTTCGGTTCGAAGACCAGGTCGACCAGTGCAAGTCGCAGCCATCGGCGCAGACTCAAGACCAGGCGAGCGACGTTCACGAAGCACCACTCGGCCTGGCCGCTCAGCGTGCGGGCACCCCAGACGCGGATGCCGCGTCCGGGAAAACTGCGCAGGCAGTTCACGCCCTGTTCGTTGAGGCCAGCTTGCTCGCCGTCGTCCAGGTGTCGCGCGAGATCGATCACGCCTTCGAGTACTTCGTTGGCCGGCGCCTTGTGGATGCCGGTCCGCGCATCGACGCGCGCATAGACGCCGGCCACGTGGCCGCAGGGCGGCACGAATGCGGGCTTGCTGAACGATCGCGCCGCGGCGGAATCGGCGCCGCGCTCCACGGAGACCCACGGGAAATAGAGCGCGCCTTCGCGCGGAGGCAATGAATTCCACTGCTCCATGACGCGCCTGATCCCTGCCGCGCCAGTTAGCCCTCCTACGGGCAGGCTATCGAGAATGGCAAAGCGATCACCGGCGCGGGCGCAATGCTCTAGCGCGGCCGCCTGAATCTCCAGCGC
>JBDTIS010000215.1:0-13080 GCA_039936235.1 Burkholderiaceae bacterium
GTGACGCCTTCCTTCTTCAGGTCGTCGATCTTGATGACCGTGACCGGGACCGCGGTTTCTGCATCGACGCGACGGATCGCGGAGCCGGTCACTTCGACGCGTTCGCCCTTTTGAATTTCTTGCGCCAGGACAGGCGTGGCGAGCGAGAAGCCGGCCGCGGCAACGCCGCAAGCAAGGCGCAAGCCGAACGCGATGGGTGATTCCTTGAACATGTTTGCCCCTTTTGAAACGGTTAAATGCGACGGGGATTGCTCTTCCGTCAAATTCTTGCTCGATCTTTACGAAGTGACGCGGTTTTGAGGTCGCGATCGACCGGCACCTGCAACAAATTCAGTCTATGTCAACTTAACTTTCCACCTTTAAATGTTCGGGGATAGAAGACGAGTCCTCAACTTTTACGTTGCAAGTTGTTGGGTTTTCGCGACGACTTGTGTCATGGCGCGGCGTCTCAGCGCCGCGGGACGGTTGACGGTGACTTCGCATGCGCGTGACGGACACTGGCGCGTCTCGCTCCAACCTGTTGCCGCAGGCAGGAAATCTTGCGGCCGCCACCATTCGCGGGGCGTGCCGAGCCTCCGCCAGGCCTGTCGGTCCAGGATCGGCCGCAAGTCAGGAGCCGGGGATCTGCAGAGCGTCAGGAATTGATGCGTGGAGGGTGTCGCCGATGCGCACCGGCAGCGACCGGCGAGGCAGCCGGTCGGTCACGCCTACGTGACATGTTCGATTCGTGCGCCTGCCGTAGAGGCAGCCGACAGACCCCGTCGCCGCCTGCCGTCAGTGCGCCTGCGACTTGGGGTCGGCCACCGCGACGGCGGTCATGTTGACGATCCGCCTGACCGTCGACGACGGCGTCAGGATGTGTACGGCCTGCGCGGCGCCGAGGAGGATGCCGCCGACCGTGACGCCGCCGCCGGCCGTCACGCGCAGCGCGTTGTAGGTGATGCTCGCGGCGTCGACGTTCGGCATGATCAGCAGGTTCGCGTCCGACGTCAGCACCGAGTCGGGGCAGTCGATCGCGCGGACCGCCTTCGACAGCGCCGCGTCGGCGCGCATCTCGCCGTCGACCATCAGTTCGGGGTCGGACTCGCGGACCAGCGCCAGGGCGTCGCGCATCTTCTGCGACGACGGCGAATCCGACGTGCCGTAGCTCGAGTGCGAGACCAGCGCGACGCTCGGCGTCGCACCGAGCCGCTGGACGTCGTGCGCGGCCAGCAATGTCATCTCGGCGATCTGCCTCGCATCCGGCTCGCGGTTCACGTGCGTGTCGCAAACGAACAGTTGCCGATCCTGCAGGATCAGCATCTGCATGACCGCCAGCGTGTCGACGCCGGGGCGCATGCCGATCACGTTGCGGACGTAGTGCAGATGGCTGCCGAACAGCCCGGTCGTGCCGCACAGCATCGAGTCCGCGGCGCCGAGGCGAACCAGCAGCGCCGCGACCAGCGTCGAACGGGTCCGGGTCTCCTCCTGCGCCTGCGCGAGCGAGATGCCCTTGCGCTTCGTCAGCGCGTAGTAAGCGTGGTAGTACTCGCGAAAGCGCGGGTCGTCGAGGATGTTGACGATCTCGCAGTCCTTGCCCGGCTCGATCCGCAGGCCGAGCTTCGCGATCCGCGACTCGATGACGTCCAGCCGTCCGACCAGCACCGGCCGTGCGAGCTTCTCGTCGACCGCGATCTGCGCGGCACGCAGCACGCGCTCGTCCTCGCCTTCCGCATACACCACGCGCTTGCCGGCCTTCTTGGCCGCCGCAAAAACCGGACCCATCACCATGCCCGAGTGATAGACGAAGCCGCTGAGCCGTTCGCGGTACGCATCAAGGTCGTCGATCGGCCGCGTCGCGACGCCGCTGTCCATCGCGGCCTTCGCGACCGCCGGCGACATCACGGTGATCAGTCGCGGATCGAACGCACGCGGGATCAGGTAGTCGGGGCCGAAGGCCGGCGTCGCCGACCCGTAGGCTTCCGCGACGACGTCCGACGGCTCGGCCTGGGCCAGCGCGGCCAGCGCATGGACGGCGGCCAGTTTCATCGCCTCGTTGATGGTGCTCGCGCCGCAGTCGAGCGCGCCGCGGAAGATGAACGGGAAGCACAGCGAATTGTTGACCTGGTTCGGATAGTCCGAGCGCCCGGTGCCGATCAGGCAGTCGGGCCGTACGGCCTTCGCGTCCTCGGGCCTGATCTCCGGATCGGGGTTGGCCATCGCGAGGATGATCGGCTGGCGCGCCATCTTCGCGACCATCTCGGGCTTGAGCACGCCGGCGCTCGAAAGGCCGAGGAACACGTCGGCGTCGGCGATCACGTCGCCGAGCGTCCTGGCATCGGTGGTCTGGATGTAGCGCTGCTTGTCGGCGTCGAGCTTGTCGGCCCGATGGTTCGCGATCACGCCCTTGCTGTCGCAGACGAAGATGTGCTCCTTCTTCAGGCCGAGACTCACCTGCAGATCGAGGCACGCGATCGCCGCGGCGCCGGCGCCCGAACACACCAGCGTCACGTCGCCGATCTCCTTGCCGACGATCTTCAGGCCGTTCAATATCGCCGCCGCCGCGACGATCGCCGTGCCGTGCTGGTCGTCGTGGAAGACCGGGATCTTCATTCGCTCGCGCAACTTCTTCTCGATGTAGAAGCACTCGGGTGCCTTGATGTCCTCCAGGTTGATGCCGCCGAAGGTCGGCTCCAGCGCCGCGACGATCTCGACCAGCTTGTCCGGATCGGTCTCCGCCAGCTCGATGTCGAACACGTCGATGCCGGCGAACTTCTTGAACAGGCAGCCCTTGCCTTCCATGACCGGCTTGCCGGCGAGCGGGCCGATGTTGCCCAGACCGAGGACCGCCGTGCCGTTCGTGATGACCGCCACCAGATTGCTGCGCGACGTGTACAGCGCGGCCTTGCCCGGATCCTTCTGGATCGCGGTGCAGGCGAACGCGACGCCGGGCGAGTACGCCAGCGACAGATCGCGCTGGTTCGCGAGCACCTTGGTCGGCGTGACCGAGATCTTTCCGGGCGTGGGGTACTGGTGATATTCGAGGGCGTCGATTTCGAGTTGCGATGCGGACATGGCGGTCTCCGGTATTGAGGACTTGTGCGCTGAACTATAGCGAGATGCCCAGGGTCGCTGTCGGGCACCACCGAGGGGCCCGTGTGACCGCGGCGAAGGGATCGCTAGAGAGCGCGATCAACCGACTGTAGAATTCTGCGGTGGCCGCCCGACGGTCGTTCGAGGTATTCGTTCTTAATGGAAATATTTCTGCTGTTCGTGTTGATCCTGATCAACGGGGTCTTCGCGATGTCCGAGATCGCGCTCGTCACCGCGCGCAGGGGCCGGATGCAGAAGATGGCGGACGACGGTCTGCCGGGGGCAGCGGCCGCGATCAAGCTGGCCGAGGAGCCGACCCGCTTCCTGTCGACCATCGCGATCGGCATCACGTCGATCGGCATCCTCAACGGCGTGATCGGCGAAGCCTTGCTGGCGCGACCGCTGTCGAACTGGATGCAGGGCGCTGGCATCGAGAAGGATCATGCCGATCTCGGATCGACGGCGATCGCCGTCTTCCTGCTGACCTATTTCACGATCGTCATCGGCGAGCTCGTCCCGAAGCGGGTCGCGCAGCTTCGTCCCGAAGCGATCGCGCGTTTCGTCGCGCGGCCGATGCAGGGGCTCGGCATCGTCGTGAGGCCTTTCGTCAAGCTGCTGACCTTGTCCACCGACGGCGTGCTGCGACTGCTCGGATTGCGGGACAAGACCAGCAACGCGGTGACCGAAGAAGAGATCCACTCGCTGCTCGAGGAAGGGTCCGACGCCGGCGTGATCGATCCGCACGAGCACGAGATGGCGCGCAACGTGTTCAGGCTCGACGATCGCGCGGTCGTCTCGCTGATGATCCCGCGCCTCGAACTCGTCCATCTCGACGTGGCCGATCCGCTCGAGGTCAACCTGAAGAAGATCCAGGAGTCCGACCACTCGCGCTTTCCGGTCTGCTCCGGTGGGTGGGACGAAGTGCTGGGCATGGCGAGCGCGAAGATGTTGCTCGGTCAGCTTCTGCGTCACGAGGACGTCGACCTGCGTGCGAATCTGCAGACGGTGGTGTTCGTGCCCGAGACGATGAACGGCACCGACCTGCTCGCGAGCTTCCGAAGCTCGAGCGTGCATAGCGCGATCGTCGTCGACGAATACGGGGACGTGCAGGGGATGGTCACGCTACACGACCTGCTCGAGGCGATCACCGGCGAGTTCCACACGGCGAACCGCGACGATTCGTGGGCGGTGCAGCGCGAGGACGGCTCGTGGCTGCTCGACGGGATGCTCGCGGTTCCCGAGCTGAAGGACATTCTGGGCCTGCGTTCCGTCGTCGAGGAAGAGCGCGGCCGCTATCACACGCTGGCCGGCATGCTGATGCAGTTGCTCGGCCGGGTGCCGGTCGAGACCGACCACGTCGAGTGGGAGAGATGGCGCTTCGAGATCGTCGACATGGACGGGCAGCGGATCGACAAGGTGCTGGCGACCGCCGTGGCCGAGGTCGACGACTGAGGTCGTGCGTCGTGCATTCGTCGTGCCTGGCGGCGAAGGTCGCTCCTTCGACGGACGAAAATCGATTCGCCGGAGTAACGACGAAGAGGGGCTTCGCTACCGCTCCTCGTCGTTCCCGTGAAAGCGGGAACCCAGTGGCGTTGGATCGAGGAAAACGCCGTCGACGAGCGCCATCTCCAGTCGTATCCCGTCTTTGTCTATGGCGGACCGGTGACGGTGAAGGGCGAGACCGACGTCGATCGGCGCGGAACGTGACGGCCCGCGATCGCTGGCCGCGTACAGCTCGCGTTCGCTTTTCTGCAGTTCATCCCGTGGTTCGGTCGGGCCGTCACCTGCGTGTTTCGCAGGACGGGCGGGGCTCCTACATTTCGTCTCGGGCAAAGACGAAGTCCCACCCGATGCGCACTCCGAAGGATACGACCATGAACACGAACCTCCGCGCCCTGATCTTCGGTGCAGCAGTTGCAGCCGCTCTCGCGATCACCTTCGACACCGTCGTCGCCGCGGAGCCGATGCAGGTCACGCGCCTCGATGGGGTGACGGTGAATGCGCACCGCGACGCGTTCGACGCCGACGGCGAACTGAAGGTCATCCGCCTGGAAACCGTGGTCGTCACCGCGCACAAGAACGCGATCTGACGCTTAGGTGAAGCCGATTTGTCGGCAAGTGGTTCAGCGGTAACGGCAGGCGTTCAGGAAGGGTCCGTATCGATTGCCCCGGTGACGCGCCGCGCTGCGGCGTCGTCCAGACGGCCGTCCAGCACCGCGAGACCCACCTGGCGATGCGCCAGTTCCCGGTAGAAGCGCAGGTGGTCCGCGCCGTGCCGGTCGAATGCCGCGAGATGCCTGCCGATCACCCCGATGTCGCCGCGCGAGATCGGCCCTGAGACGGCACCGGCGACGCCCCGTGTCGCGATCGCCTCCACAGTGCCCCGCGCCAGCGGCAGCAGGGCGTCCAGTGCATCTGCTTCGTCGATGCCGAACGTTTTCCACATCGCGACCGCCTCGTCGATCATCGACACCAGAAAACTGGCCGCGAAGCTCGCGCCGCCGTGATATGCGCCGCGCGCGCCTGCCGGCAGTGTTAGGGGCTGCATCCTCAGACGCAACGCGATCGTCGTCAGCGTCCCGACGAGCGACGACGGTCCTTCGATCGCGACTGTCGCGCCGGCGAGCAGCCCGATCGCGCGATCCGGGTCCGAAAAGATCTGAAGCGGATGAAAGCCACCGATCTCCGCACCGTGGCGCCGTGCCGAGTCGAGCGCGGAGACGTCGGTGGCGCCGCTGCAGTGGACCACCTGCTGGCCGGTACGCCACTTCAGGCCGGAGCACACCGTCGCGATGTCGTCGTCGGGCACGGTGACGAACACCAGCGCCTCCCGCGCGGCCTCGTCCATCGCCACGGCACGGCTCCCATCGACCGTCGCTGCGAGTCGCGCCGCCGAGTCCGGATTGCGGCTCGCGATCGCCGCGACCGGAATGCCGCCGACGACGAACGCGCGACTGAGCGTGTTCGCGACTCTCCCGGCGCCGATGAACGCGATCGAAGGAATCGGCGTGGGCTTGGACTGCGCGCTCATCGGAGCCCTTTCAGGAGGATTGCGCATCGCTTCGCGACGGTCCGATCCGTCATTCTGCAGTTCATTCCTCACTTCGGTCGGCTGGTCGCTTGCACCTGGGTCGCACGCGGAGGTTCTTCTATCTTTCGCTTCACGGAAAGACGCAGTCAACCCCACGAAGCAAAGGAAACATCATGAACACGAACCTCCGCGCCCTGATCTTCGGTGCCGTCGTCGCAGCCGCTTTGGTCATCACGCTGGACACGGTGACGGCGGCCGAGCCGGTCGAAGTGATCCGCCTCGAAGCCGTTCGGGTCAGCGCGCATCGTGATGCGTTCGATGCGGACGGCAACCTGAAGGTGCCGCGTCTCGACCCGGTCGTCATCACGGCGCACGGTAGCGTCGAATAACTTCTTCGCAGTCCGGTGTCGAGTTCCGCTCACACCGCGCAGTAACGTTCCTGGATGTCCTTGTCGGCGAGCAGCGCAGGTCCCGTCCCTTCGTGGACGATCTTCCCCTCGTCGACGATGTAGGCCCGATCGGAGACGCGCAACGCACGTTCGACGTTCTGCTCCACCAGCAGGATCGTGGTCCCCGACTGCTTCATCCGCACGAACAGTTCGAACATCTCGTCGACCAGGACAGGCATGATGCCTTCGGACGGTTCGTCGAGCAGGATCATCTTCGGTCGCGCCATCATCGCCCGTGCGATCGCCAGCATCTGCTGCTCTCCCCCCGACATCGAGGTGCCGTCCTGGTCGAGCCGCTCCTTCAGTCGCGGAAAGGTGTTCGCGATCTCGTCGATCATCTGCGCGCCGTCCTTGCGATGCACGCTGGCCGTGATGCCGAGCAGCAGGTTCTCGCGGACCGTCAGTCCCGGCACGATTCGCCGCTCCTCGGGCACGTAAGCCAGGCCGCGATGGAAGCGCGTATGGGTCGGCTGCTGCAGCAGCTCCTCGCCGTCGAACACGACGCTGCCCCTGCGCTTGCCGACCAGCCCCATCACCGATCGCAGCGTGGTCGTCTTGCCGGCGCCGTTGCGACCCATCAGCGTGACGATCTCGCCGCGCCCGACGCGAAAGCTCAGATCCTGCACGACGTGGCTGCGGTCGTACCACGCGTCGAGGCGGGTCACTTCCAGCATCAGCCTTCGCCCAGGTAGACGCGCCGGACCTCGGCGTTGGCGCGGATCTCGTCGGGTGTCCCTTCGGCGAGGAATTCGCCGTGATGCAGGACGATCAACCGTTCGCACAGACCCATCACCAGCTTCATCTTGTGCTCGACCAGCACGACGGTGCGTTCGTCGGCCAGCTCGCGGATCAGCCGCATCATCACGACCGTTTCCTCGGGCGACATGCCGGCCGTCGGCTCGTCCATCAGTAACAGCACCGGCTCGCTGGCCAGCGCCATCGCGATCTCGAGCGCGCGTTGCTGGCCGTGTGCGAGGTCGCCGGCGACGCGGTCGCGAAATGCCGCCAGGCCGACACGTGCGAGCAGCGCGTCGGCCTGGTCGATCAGCGCCGTCATCCGCGAACGTCGCCGCAGCAGCTCGAAGCGCGTCGTCCGCATCTGCGCGGCGACGCGGACGTTCTCGTGCGCGGACAGCTGCTTGAAGACGGTCGTGATCTGGAAGCTCTTCGCAATGCCGACGCGCGCGAACGCGTGCTGCGCGAGGCCGGTGATGTCGCGTCCCTGAAAGCGGACACGTCCCTCGGTCGGCGGGAACGCGCCGCTGACGACGTTGAAGAACGTGCTCTTGCCGGCGCCGTTCGGTCCGATGATCGCGGTCAGCCTGCCCGGCTGGAACGCCGCGCTGACCTGGTTGAGCGCGGTGAATTTGCCGAAGCGCTGCGTGACCTGTTCGACCTCGAGGATCGGCGTCGTCATGCCGGCTTCTCCGCGACCGCTGCGACGCTCTCGTTCTGCTTCGTGTCGCGCCCCAGCCAGTGCAGGATCGATCCCCAGATGCCTTTCGGGAAGAACAGCACGAACACCATGAAAGTCGCGCCGACCGCGCCCATCCAGTGCGTAGTGACGGTCGTCATCACGTCTTCGAGATACAGGAAGGCGGCTGCGCCGACGAACGGGCCGAAGAAAGTTCCCATGCCGCCGAGCAGGCACATCATCACGGCCTGTCCCGACTGCAGGTAGTGCAGCGAATCGATCGGCACGATCGACAAATGCAGCGCGCGCAGCGCGCCTGCGAGGCCGCAGACCGAAGCCGACAGCGTGAACACCAGCAGCTTCGCGCGGGCCACGTCGTACCCGCAGGCCTCGGTGCGCTTCTCGTTCTCGCGGATCGCTTCGATCACCGCACCGAACGGCGAATTCAGCACCCGCGACACGAACCACAGTGCGGCCGCGACGAACACGAGGATCACGTAGTACTTCGTGACCGGATCCACGAAGTTCAGGTGCCAGCCGAACAGGTCGATGTCGTTGACGGTGATGCCGCGCAGCCCGTTCTCGCCGCCGGTCCAGCGTTCGGCCTTGTAGAACGCGTAGTAGACGATCTGCGCGAGCGCGAGCGTGACCATCGAGAAGTAGATGCCGCGCGTGCGGATCGCGAGCCAGCCCATCACGACGCCGATCAGCGTGGACGCCGCGACACCGACGACGATCGCGATCCACCATGGCAGGCCGAACGTGACGATCGCGATCCCGCACAGATAGCTGCCGGTGCCGAGGAAGGCCGCGTGCCCGAACGACAGCATGCCGGTGTAGCCGAACAGCAGATTGAACCCCACGGCGTACAGCCCGAAGATCAGGATGTTGATCGCGAGCGCCTCGTACGGCATCACGAGCGGGAAGATCAACAGGAACAGGATGACGGCGCCGACGCGGTGGCGGACGACGGCGTTGAGAAAATTGCCTTTCATCAGCTCATCAACCCCGTTTTGCCGAAGAAGCCTTGCGGCCTGATCAGCAGCACCACCGCCATCAGCACGAAGATCGACAGCTCGGCCAGGTCCGGCGCGAACAGCGACGTCATGCTGTAGACCACGCCGACCAGCAGCCCCGCGACGACCGCGCCCGGTAGGGAACCCATGCCGCCGACGACCGTCACCACGAACGACTCGGCCAGCACCGGGATGCCCATCTCGGGATTGACCGCGCGCGTCGGCGCGGCGAGCACACCGGACAGTCCGGCGATGGCCGTGCCGATGCCGAACACCAGCAGCCAGACGCGTGAGATGTCGATACCGAGCACGCGGACGATCTCGGGGTCGCGCGAGCCGGCGCGGATGATCAGCCCGAAGCGGGTCTTCTCGATGAACAGCCACAGCGCGATCACCACGACTGCGGTCGCGCCGATCAGGAACAGCCGGTAGAGCGGGAAGTAGCCGAAGCCGAGGTTGATCGCGCCGCGCAGTTCGGCCGGCGTCGACGTCGGCATGCCTTCGATGCCGAAGATCGTCCGCATCGCCTCGACCATGACGTACGACAGCCCGAAGGTGAGCAGCAGCGGATAGTCGATGCCGCGACCGTACAGCGGCCGCACGAGGAAGCGTTCGGTGACGAGCCCGATCGCGCCGACCGCGAGCGGCGTCAGCACCAGACTGAACCAGAAATTACCGGTGAGGCCGAGGAAGTAGACCCCGAGGAACGCGCCGACCATGAAGAACGCGCCGTGCGCGAAGTTGACGACGGTGAGCATTCCGAAGATCAGCGACAGGCCGAGCGCGAGCAGGGCGTAGACGGCACCGAGCGCGATGCCGGTCATCAGTTGCAGCAGCAGGAGGGAGGGGGTGTATTCAGCCACTTCGTCGACCTGGCTCGATCCGGCTTTGCGCCTCCCGCTGCAAGGGGGAGGGGGCAGACCGTGCGCAACTTGCGAACGACGCTGGTTCCCCGCCTTCGCGGGGATGACGACGTGTCACGTCGTCACCTTGTGTCCTTCTTCCTCGCAACTGCGCAAATTCGCTTCGTTCGGCGCCTCGACCGACAGGATGCTGAACACGTCGTACTTGTCCTTCATCGCCTTCGACTTCGATTCGACGATGATCACCGACTGCACCGACTGGTGGTCGCACTTGCGATAGAACTGGTCACCCTTGTACCAGTTGTATTTCAGCTGCCTGAGCGCGATCGACACCGGCACCGACTCGGTCGACTTCGCGTTGATGACGGCCTGCAGCACGCTGCGGATCCCCGCATAGCCGAGCGCGCCGTAGTCGGACGGCACGGCGCCGCCGTAGGCCTTGCGGAACTTGTCGTTGAACGCCTTCGCGGCGGGGACCTTGTCTTCCATGCCCCAGTAGTACGACGTGCCGCCGATGATCCCTTCGAACGCGTCGGCACCGCCCGCCTGGCGCGACGTGTACAGCAGCACCGGTGTGATGACCTTCATGCTGCTCTTCATCCCGAAGTCGGTCACCTGCTTGGCCGAGTTGACGAGGTCGCGGCCGAAATTCGCGAGCACCAGGATGTCCGGCTTCAAGGCCTGGATGCGCGGCAGGAACGCCGAGAAGTCCGACGTCCCGAGCGGGTGGCGGATGTCGGCCAGCGTCGTCGCGCCCATCGCCTTGCCGGCGCGCTCGAAGCCGCGAACCATCTCGTGGCCGTACGCGTAGTCCGCCGTCAGGTAGACGATCTTCTTGCCGAACTTCGGGAACGCGTAGCGCGCCACCGCGCCCGACGTGAGGTGCGGCGTCAGCGCTTCGTGGAAGGTGTAGAGACTCCAGTCCTTCGCGTCGTTGATCGCATCCGACTGGCTGATCGAGTTGAACAGCACCTTGCGCGGCGAAGACACCGCGTTGATCGACAGCTGGGTCGCGGCCGACAGCGAGCCGACGATGAAGTTGACCTTGTCCTTCTCGATCAGCTCGAGCGTGCGGGTTGCGGCCTCGCCGGGGTTCAGCTTGGTATCGCGCACCAGCAGCTCGACCTTCTGCCCGTTGTAGCCGCCGGCATCGTTGAACTCCTTGACCGCGAGTTCCGCCGCGCGCACCTGATCCTGTGCCTCGGCCGAGAACGCGCCCGTCAGCGGCGTCGGAAAACCGATCCTGATCGCCGGCGCCTGCGCGCGCGCGATGTTGAACAGGAATGGCGACGCGGCCAGCGCGGTAGCGCCGGCGAGGATGACGCGACGGCGTTGGTCGATCGGTGATGCGGTCATGGTGGTCTCCAGGGAAATCGGGGCGAGTTTGTGTGGACTCGATGAAAGGGAATCAGCGACGGTCAGACCGTTTCCAGCGTGACGGGTGGCGGATCGGTCACCGGCCGGTCGAAGTGCGCGAGGTCGATCGCCGTTTCGCGCAGCACCGTCGCCGCATCGCGACCGACGTCGCCGGCCCCGCTCGTGCGACCCTGTGCCTGCATGTACGCGCCGAGCTTGCGACCGCGATCGACGACCGCGTGTCCGGCGATCAGGCGCTTCGCCTCGTAATCGATCAATGCGGCAGGCGATGCCTCGAGCGCGCGGACCGCGTCGCTCAGCGCCATCGCATCCTCGGCTGCCTTGGTCACGCCCATCCCGACGTGTGGCCGCGCGACGAAAGCGGCGTCGCCCATCAGTGCGATGCGGCCGAACGCGAGGCGCGACGACATCACGTCGTAGATCGGCTGCAGGAATGGCTGCGCGGTCTTCTCGAGGATTTCGGCGAATTGCGGCGCGAGCAGACGGCGCGCGTCCTCGCGCACCCCGGCGACGTGCAGCCAGGACACCTTGTTCGGCGGAATGCCGAGCGGGTAGTGCCGGTCGTCGCAGTCGGTCATCAGCGCTTTCAGCCGGACGGCCTCGTCGGCCGCGCGATACCAGACGAAGTTGAAGCGCCGCTTGCCGCGCGCGGTCGCATTGCCGTGGCCTGCGACCGGATAGCCGATCAATTGTTCGCCCGACGGCAGCCCGAAACCGAAGTGATCGAACACCGTCGCCAGCGTGCGCTTCGACAGCACCGCCTCGTCGCAGACGCCGCGCCACGCGACGTAGCCGGCGTACTGCGGCAGCGCGTCCGGCAACAACTGCGTGCGCACCACCGAGCGGATGCCGTCGGACGCGATCAGCAGGTCGCCGTCGAACGTTGCGCCGGACTCGCTGTCGACGCGGACACCGCGCTCGTGCTGTTCGACGCGCGTCACGATGGCGCCCTGGTGATACTGGTCGCGCGGGAAGGCGTCGTACAGCAGCGCGTACAGCCGGCTCCACGACGTCAGGATCTGCGGCATCGCCAGCGTGGCGACGTCGTCGCCATGTTCGTCGAGCGCGACCCGCGACTCGACATGCACGCCGATCGTGTCGTCGATCTCGACGCCGGCCCGCGCCAGACCCTGCATCAGCGCCGCATGCGTGACGATGCCGGCGCCGCGGCCGTCGAGCGAGCCGGTGGCCTTCTCGAGCACGTGCACGTCGTGGCCGTCGCGATGCAGCATGTTCGCGGCGAGCAGACCGCCGAGGGAACCGCCGACGATGAGGATGCGAGCCATCGCGGACGATCAGGCCGCGAGCGCTTCGGCTTCGCCGGCCTGATAGTTCAACTCGATCACGCAGCCGTTCGGATCGTTCAGGAACAGCTGGTGCAGCCCGATGTTCGGCACGGTGCGCTGCCGGTAGGCGACGCCCTGCGCGTCCAGGTGCGCGAGCATCGTCGCGAGGCCGTCCGCGAAGAACGCGACATGGTCGATCGTGCCGGTGCCCTGCAGCCTGGCCTCGTCGCGCTCGCCGAGGTAGTCGTCCAGCCCGGCCGGCTCCTGCTTGTCGATGCCGATGATATGGACGACCGCGTTCGCGATGTCGGCATGGTCGCCTCGATACATCCACAGACCCGGAAACGGAAACGATGGCCGCGGTCCGACCGTGAGGCCGAGCACGTCGGCGTAGAAGCGCCGGCTGCTTTCGAGGTCGGTCGTGCGGATCGAGAAGTGATTGATCGTCAATGCCATGTCAGGTCCTCCTGCTCGTGAGCGTGCGCAAGCCGGCCGTCTTGCGCGCGGGCGGGGTCGCGTAGAGCACCTTGCGCGCCGACAGCAGATAGCTCTTGACGCGATCGTTGATGTGG
>JBDTIS010000216.1:0-9240 GCA_039936235.1 Burkholderiaceae bacterium
GGCCTATCTCCACACGCTTGGGGCGCTGTCCGAGGACCGGCCCGCGGCGCCGGCATTACGCTCGTTCGAGGCCGTGCTGCTGCGCGAAGCCGGCTACGGCGTGCGGGCCGCGCATGCGGCCGACGGCACCGCGATCGATCCGCTCGCGCTGTATCGCTATGTGCCCGAACGCGGTCCGATGCGGATCACCCCCGTTGAAGGGGCGCGCGGCGACAGCGACACGGTGATCGTCGGCAAGACGCTGCTCGACATCGACGCCGACGACTTCTCCGACGCGACGACGCTCGCGCAGTCGAAGCGCCTGATGCGTCATCTGCTCCAGCATCATCTCGCGGGCCAGGTCCTGCATACGCGACGGATGGTGCTCGATCTGCAGTCTCTGGAAGAGGAGGTCGCACGATGAATCCACTGGTCGCCGGCGAAGCCGGAACGTCGCCGCAGCGCACCGCGCTATCGGTCAACCTGAACAAGGTCGCACTGCTGCGGAACACGCGCGCGCTGACGATTCCGAGCGTCACGCGCGCCGCGACGATCGCGCTCGAAGCCGGCGCTGCAGGCATCACGGTCCACCCGCGGCCCGACGAACGCCATATCCGTGCGGCCGACGTCGTGGACCTCGCCGCGCTGCTGAAGGACTGGCCGCATGCCGAGTACAACATCGAAGGGAACCCCTTCCACAACCTGATGGACTTCGTGCGGACCGTGCGTCCGCATCAGTGCACGTTCGTGCCGGACGACGCCGCGCAGGCAACCAGTGACCACGGCTGGGACCTCGACGTCGACGGCGAACGCCTGAAGCCGCTGATCGACGAGGCGCACGCCCTCGGCGTCCGCGTGAGCCTGTTCATGGATCCGCTGCCCGATGCGATGCAGCGTGCCGCGGCTCTCGGTGCCGACCGCGTCGAGCTGTACACCGAGAGTTACGCGCGCGCGTGGGGGACGGCCGGCGATTCGCGCGTGCTCGCCGGCTTCGTCGAGTCCGCGCATGCCGCGATCGCCGCGGAGCTCGGCATCAACGCGGGCCACGACCTGAATCGCGACAACCTGACGGGCTTCCTCGCCGCCGTGCCCGGCGTGCGCGAGGTTTCGATCGGCCACGCGCTGATCGCCGACGCACTCGAGTTCGGGCTCGCCGCCACGGTCGCGGCCTACCTCGACTGCATCGATCGATCGTACCCATCGGCGTCGCGATGATCTTCGGCATCGGCACCGACATCCAGAAAGTCGATCGCATCCGCGAAGCGCTCGGGCGGCACGGCGAGCGCTTCGTCGAACGCATCCTCGGCCCTGAAGAGTTGCTGATCTATCGGCGGCGCAGCGCGCGCGATTTTGCGCACGACGGCGTGCGCGGCGTCACCTTTCTCGCCACGCGCTTCGCCGCGAAGGAGGCGATCTCGAAGGCGCTCGGCCTCGGGATGCGGATGCCGATGCGCTGGCGTGCCGCCCAGATCCTGAAGGAAGCGTCGGGCAAGCCGCGTGTCGCGACCGATGCGGTTCTCTCCGCGTGGATGGGCGAGCGCTCGTTGATCGCGCACGTCACGCTGACCGACGACGCCGACTATGCGGTGGCGTTCGCGGTGGTCGAGAAGATCGAACGATGACGGGTGACGTGCACGCCATCGGTCCGGTCATGCTCGACGTCGTCGGCCTCGAGCTGTCGACCGACGATCGCCGTCGCATCCTGCATTCGCGCACCGGTGGCGTGATCCTGTTCGCACGAAACTTCGCGAGCCATGCGCAGTTGTGCGCGCTGGTCTCGGCCATCCGCGACCTGCGACCCGGACTGCTGATCACGGTCGATCACGAAGGCGGTCGCGTGCAGCGCTTTCGCAACGACGGCTTCGTGCGACTGCCTGCGATGCGCGGCATCGGTGCCTTGTGGGATGCCGATCCGCAACGTGGCGCACTGAACGCGACGCGCGCCGCCACTGCGACGGGATTTCTCCTCGGCGCCGATCTGGTCACCTGCGGCATCGACCTGTCCTTCACGCCGGTGCTAGACCTCGATCACGGCCCGAGCGCCGTGATCGGCGATCGTGCCTTCCATCGCGATCCGCGCGTCGTCGCGCTGCTCGCGAAGAGCCTGATGCACGGCCTGCTGCTCGCCGGCATGGCCAACTGCGGCAAGCACTTCCCCGGCCATGGCTACGTCGCGGCCGATTCGCATCTCGCCATCCCGGTCGACGATCGCGACCTCGCGGCGATCCTCGAAGACGATGCGATGCCGTATCCGTGGCTGGCCGGCGCGTTGACTTCGGTGATGCCGGCGCACGTGATCTACCCCGCGGTAGATCACCGGCCCGCCGGCTTCTCGCCGGTCTGGCTGCGCGACATCCTGCGCGAACGCCTCGGCTTCGAAGGCGCAATCTTCAGCGACGACCTGTCGAGGGAAGGCGCGAGCGTCGCCGGCGACGTGGTCTCGGCCGGCACAGCCGCGCTGAACGCCGGCTGCGACATGGTGCTGGTCTGCAACGACGGCACGCGCGCCGATGCGCTGCTGGCCGGTCTCGACGACGTCCGCGAGCCGGCGTCGCAGGGCCGGCTCGCGGTACTGCGTGCAGTGCCGGTCGATCGCCGCGACGATCGGCGTTATGCACGCGCGCTGGAATGCCTCCGCGACGCCGGACTGGTCGCGACGTGATCGCGCGGTGAACCCGGGAGGCGAAACCTGGGACCTGTTCTGCCGTGTCGTCGACAACTACGGCGACGTCGGCATCGGATGGCGGCTCGCGAAGCAGCTCGCCGTCGATCAGCGACGATCGGTCCGTCTGATCGTCGATGGGCGCGCGTCGCTGGCGCTGATCGAGCCGCGGCTCGTTTCTGACGAGGGCGATGCGATCGATGGCGTCGTCGTGGAAACCTGGGCCGCGTTCGAACGCCGGTCCCCATGCGTTCCGGCCGAGGTCGTCATCGAGCTCCTCGGATGCGGACTGCCGCCCGCGTGTCTGGCTGCGATGGCCACTGCGGCGACGCCGCCCGTCTGGATCGACTTCGAGCACCTCAGCGCCGAGCCGTGGGTGACCGGCTTCCACGGTCTGCCGTCGCCGCATCCGACGCTGCCGCTGGTCAAGCACTTCTTCTATCCGGGCTTCGTGCCCGGGACCGGCGGATTGCTGATCGAGCCGGGGCTCGATCGGAAACGCGCCGTGTTCGTCGAAGCAGCCGGCGACATCGATGCGCTGTGGCGTCGCTTCGGAGTTTCCGCACCGATGGCGGGCGAGACGCGCATCGCCTTGTTCGCCTATCCCGACGCGCCGGTCGCGTCGCTGCTCCGCGTCCTGGCCGACGACCCGGTGCGGCACTGGTCGATCGTCGTCCCGAAGGACGTCGCGACGGTCGCGCTCGACAACTGGTTCGATCGCACCGGACATGTCCGCAGGTACGGGCGGCTGACGGTCTTCACGATCCCGTTCACGAGCCAGCCCGACTACGACCGGTTGCTGTGGGCCTGCGACATCGTGTTCGTACGCGGCGAGGACTCCTTCATTCGTGCGCAGGTGGCGGGCCGACCTTTCGTGTGGCAGATCTATCGGCAGGCCGACGCGGTCCACCTGCAGAAGCTGGCGGCATTCGAGGCACTGTACGAAGCCGCGATGCCGGCAAAGGCCGCTGTCGCGCAGCAGGCTTTCTGGCGCGGCTGGAACAATGGCGCTGCGTTGACGGACGATGCGATCCGCGACTGGATCGCCGCGCTGCCGGCGCTCGCGTCTCACGCCGATGCCTGGCGTGCGAAGCTCGCTGCCGAAGAACCATTGATCGACCGGCTCGTAGACTTCGTCGCCGCGCGGCGGGAGGCACCCGGGCAGCCGCCGGTTTGCTAGACTAACGGGCTTTTTTCGGCCAGCCGGCGCGCGACGCGCGGGTCACGCCCCAGCCTCCAACTCCAGGTATTGAATCATGGTGAAAACCGCTCAGGAAATCCGTGCCGGCAACGTGATCATGGTCGGGCCGGCCCCGATGGTCGTGCAGAAGGCGGACTACAACAAGTCCGGTCGCAACTCCGCAGTGGTCAAGATGAAGATGAAGAATCTACTGACCAATTCGCCGCAGGAAACGGTATATCGCGCCGACGACAAGTTCGACGTCGTCGTGCTCGAGAAGAAGGAGGCGACGTATTCCTACTTCGCCGAACCGATGTATGTCTTCATGGACAGCGACTACAACCAGTTCGAAGTCGAGAAGGACAACATGGGCGACGCGCTGAACTACATCGACGACGGCATGCCCGTCGAAGTCGTGTTCTACGAAGGCAAGGCGATCTCGGTCGAGATGCCGACCGGCCTGGTCCGCGAGGTCGAATATACCGAGCCGGCCGTCAAGGGCGACACGTCGGGCAAGGTCATGAAGCCCGCGAAGATCAGGCCGACCGGATTCGAGGTCGCGGTCCCGGCCTTCGTCGCGACCGGTGACAAGATCGAGATCGACACCCGTACCGGCGAATATCGCAACCGGGTGAAGTGACGCGACCCGGCTCGAACGAAGTCCTGCAGCCCGATCCGGCTGCCGCATCGCAGGACTCCGTCGCGCGGACGTCTGCCTACGACGCGGACTGCAGGCTGTGCCCACGCCTCGCGCAGTTCCTCGATCAAGTCGCCGCCGCGCATCCCGAATACTGGGCGCGTCCGGTCCCTTCGTTCGGGCCGCCCGACGCACGTTTCCTGATCGTCGGCCTCGCGCCCGGCATGCACGGCGCGAATGCGACTGGCCGCCCCTTCACGGGCGACTGGTGCGGACCGCTGCTTTACACGACCCTACATCGTCACGGCTTCGCGTCGAAGGCTGCGAGCCTGCATCGTGGGGATGGACTGTCGCTGAACGATTGCCGCATCGCGAATGCGGTGAAGTGTTTGCCGCCGGCCAACAAACCGGAATTGTCCGAGATCCGGCAGTGCAACGGCTGGCTGACGAACGAGATCGCGCTGTTGCCACGTCTCACCGCGATCATGGCGCTCGGCACGATCGCCCATCGCGCGGTGGTCGAAGCGCTCGGTCTCAAGGTCGGCGCATACCGCTTCGCTCACGGCGCGAAGCTCGTGCTGCCGAACGGCGCGACACTGTTCGACAGTTACCATGTGAGTCGCTACAACACGAACACGGGCCGCCTCACCGAAGCGATGTTCGATGCCGTCGTCGCCGACGTGCGGATGCATATCGATCGGACCAGCGCCTGACCATCGCGACGGCCCGACCCGCATGAAGGAAGCTCAGATCGAAGTCTTCGACCCGAAGCGGCAGATCGCGAAGCTGCCCGGACTGCCGGGCGTCTATCGCTATTACGACGCCACCGGCGCGCTGCTGTACGTCGGCAAGGCGCGCGACCTGAAGAAGCGCGTCTCGAGCTACTTCAACAAGGGCGCGCGCGACTCGCGGATCGCGCACATGGTCGAGCGCATCGCGCGGATCGAGACGACGCCGACGCGGTCCGAGGCCGAGGCGCTGCTGCTCGAGAACAACCTCATCAAGACGCAGGCGCCGCGCTACAACATCGTCTTTCGCGACGACAAGTCCTACCCGTACCTGAAGATCACCGCGCATCGTTATCCGCGGATGGCGTACTACCGCGGGTCGGTCGACAAGCGCCAGCAGTACTTCGGCCCTTTCCCGAACGCCTGGGCCGTCAAGGAGAGCATCCAGATCCTGCAGAAGGTCTTCATGCTGCGGACCTGCGAGGACACGGTATTCGCGAACCGTTCGCGGCCTTGCCTGCTGCATCAGATCAAGCGCTGCAGCGCGCCGTGCGTGGACCTGATCGAGGCGACCGCCTACGCGCAGGACGTCGAGAACGCTTCGCGCTTCCTCGGTGGCAAGACTTCGGAGGTTCTGGCTGCGCTGAACGCGAAGATGCAGGCCGCGGCGGCCGCGCTGCGCTTCGAGGAGGCGGGCGCGGTCCGCGATCAGATCGGCGCGCTGTCGCGGGTGCTGCGCCAGCAGAGCATCGAACTCGGCGACAGCGACGGCAACAACGCGGACGTCGACATCATCGCGGTGCGCGTCGAAGGCGGTCGCGCGTGCGTGAACCTCGCGATGGTCCGCGGCGGCCGCCACCTCGGCGACCGCGCCTACTTCCCGACGCATGTCGAGTCGGCCGGCAACCTGTCGGACAAGCAGATCGATGCGACCGTCCTCGAGGCTTTCTTCGCGCAGCACTATCTCGACAAGTTCATCCCCGCGACGCTGATCGTCAACGTGGACCCGGACGCGCCGGAGCTGATGGAAGCCCTCGAGGCGCAGTGCGGCCATCGGATCGCCCTGGTCCGCCAGCCGCAAAGCCAGCGTCGCAACTGGCTCGACATGGCCGAGAAGAACGCTGCGCTCGCGTTGGCCCGCATGCTGGCCGAGCAGGGCTCGCAGCAGGCGCGCACGCGCGCGCTGGCCGAGGTGCTCGGGCTCGAGAACGAGAAGGAAGACCTCGCCGAACTGCGGATCGAGTGCTTCGACATCAGCCACACGATGGGCGAAGCCACGCAGGCGTCGTGCGTCGTGTTCCATCATCACGCGACGCAGAACGGCGAGTACCGCCGCTACAACATCGCCGGCATCACGCCGGGCGACGACTACGCGGCGATGCGTCAGGTGCTGACGCGCCGCTACGCGAAGCTGGTCGAGGCGGCCAACGAGGCCGACGGAGTCGATGCGGTCGCGGCCAACCTCGAACTCGCGATGGAGGCAGCCGAGGCGGGGGAGGGCATCGTCAGCGAAGTGACCGACGATGAAGAGTCGCCGGCGCCCAAGCGTCGTGGCTCGAAGACCCCGCTGCCCGCGGCTGCGTTCCCCGACATCGTGCTGGTCGACGGTGGCAAGGGCCAGGTCGAGATCGCGCGCCAGGTGTTCGTCGAGATCGGGCTCGACATCTCGCTGATCGTCGGTGTCGCGAAGGGTGAAGGCCGCAAGGTCGGCCTCGAAACGCTGATCTTCGCCGACGGTCGACCTGCGCTCGAACTCGGCAAGGAGTCGGCGGCCTTGATGCTGGTCGCTCAGATCCGCGACGAGGCGCACCGTTTCGCGATCACCGGGATGCGGGCACGTCGCGCGAAGACGCGGCTGACTTCACGGCTCGAAGAGATCGAGGGGATCGGTGCGAAGCGCCGCAAGAACCTGCTGGCGCGCTTCGGCGGCCTGCAGGGCGTGGTCGCGGCGAGCGTCGACGAACTCGCGACCGTCGACGGGGTGTCGCATCAACTGGCCGAAGAGATCTTCCGCCAGCTTCACTGAGCTGCTTCTCTTTTTCGCCGCGCGCGCCGCTCGTGACTCGCCATCATCGGCGTGGCCGAGATCCCGTGGACGACGATCGACATCGCGATCACCGTCAGTACCAGCGGAACGAAGCGATCGACCAGCGGTTCCGGCAGCCCCTGGTCGATCGCGAAGGCCAGATAGTAGAGACTACCGACCCCGCGGATCCCGAACCAGCCGAGCAGGCGTCGGTGCCGCGTCGACGTGCGCGAGCCGAGCGTGCCGATGAATACCGACACCGGTCGGACCACCACGAACAACACCACCGCGAGGCCGGCGCCTTCGAGGCTGAAGTAACCGGCAGACAGCAGCGTCCCGAGCACGAGCACCGCGATGACCTCGCCGATGCTCTCGAAGCGCTGATTGAAGTCGAGCACATCGCCGACCAGATGCGTCGGCGCATCGGGCGGCAGGTCGGCCTTCTCCCTGCTCTCGGACAGCGGCTTGCGGCGGATCTCCGCGCCTGGATGTTTCGCCAGCGAACGCGTCTCGATGCGGCGCATCGCGAGACCGGCAGCCAATACCGCCAGGAAGCCGAGCGCATGGGCCGCGTCGGCGAGCCCGTACGACAACGCGATCAGCCCGAGCCCGAGAAATTCCTCGAGACCGTAGGCATGGTCGAAGCGCTTGCGCATGACGAGCACCACGGCACCGACCGCGATTCCGCACAGCCAGCCGATGCCGAAGCCGGAGATCACCGACCAGACCACGTCGACGGCGATCCATCGCCATCCACCGGCGCCTAGCTCGTGCAGGCCGAGTAGTCCGAGTCCGAGCAGCACGAACGGCGACGCGGTCGCGTCGTTGAGCCCGCCCTCGGCCGACAGCCCGAAGCGGACGATATCGCGATCGTTCTCGTGGTGAACCTGGATATCCGACGCGAGCACCGGGTCGGTCGGCGCGAGGATCGCGCCGAGCAGGATCGCCGCGGCCCACTCGATGCCGAGCACGACGTTCGCGAAGACGGCGACGAGTGCGATCGTGACCAGCATCGCAGGCCCGGCGAGCCGCAGTGGAAGTCCCCACAACCGCCGAGTGAAGAGGCCGGTCGGCGTGCGCAGCTTCAGTCCGACCGTGAACAGCGATACCAGCACCGCGACGAGGAACAGCACTTCGAGCAATGGCGCATCGGTCGACGGCCTGAACGCCAGCCAGTGCGACACGCCAGGGCCGAGGAGGACGCCGATGATCAGATAGATCAGCGCGCTCGACAGCGGCAAGCGGTCCACGACCGAGCCGAGCAGCGCCATCGTGCAGAGCACGAGGCCGATGACGATGAACCATGCGGCCATGAAGGGGCGATCTTGACAGGGGAAGGGCGTGCGCGATCCGCGCGTAGCTGAGCGACGAACGTACCGCGAGTCACGACGATGGATGGGGTCGGCGTGAGAAAACCGGACTAGGCCATCGTCCTAACCGGTCAGGCTGCACGCCGGTTGGGCCATGCGGTCCGCGCGCCCACCGCGACAAAGCCTGCGGCACGTATCAGGCCGTATCAGGACGCGGTCGAGAGATGGTCCGCCAGGCGAGCCAACATGGCATCGCAGTTATTCAGTTGCTGGACGGTCACGAATTCGTCCGGCTTGTGCCCCTGATCCATGCTTCCCGGTCCGCAGACGACGGTGGGAATGCCGACCTGACTGAAGAGTCCGCCCTCGCTGCCGAAGGCAACCGTGCCGAACTCTGCGGAGCCGCTCAGCAGCGCCAGCAGTCCAGCCGCTTCGCTGTCGGGTGGCGTTGCCAGTCCAGGGTAGGCGGAGAGCGGCTGAAAGCGAATGTCGGCGTCCGAGTTCACCGCGCGCATCCTCGGCAGCAATTCAGCCTCGGCATACGTCTGCAACGCGTTGGCCACCTGATCGGCATCGAAGCCCGGAAGCGTCCGCACTTCGAAATCGAATTCGCATTCGGCCGGCACGATGTTGAGCGCGCGACCGCCTTTGATCACGCCGGTCTGCACGGTCGAGAACGGCGGGTCGAAGCGCCGGTCGTGATGCTCCGGCTGCGACA
>JBDTIS010000217.1:0-21482 GCA_039936235.1 Burkholderiaceae bacterium
ATTTCTCGCTACAAGGCGGCGCGACCTTGCTAGGCGCCAAACTGGCGTACAAGACCTTTGGGAAGCTGAACGGGGAAAAGAGCAACGCGATCGTCTACCCTACGTGGTACTCGGGGTTCCATGGGGACAACGAATGGCTCATAGGCGAAGGCATGGCCCTCGACCCCGTGAAGTACTTCATCATCGTTCCGAACATGCTGGGCAATGGGCTCTCAAGCTCGCCGAGCAACACTGCCCCGCCACATGACCAAGCGAATTTTCCGAACGTCACGTTCTACGATCAGGTGGAGGCGCAGCACAAGCTGGTCACTGAGCAGTTCGGCATTGAGACCTTGGCTCTAGTCACAGGTTGGTCGATGGGGGCGGGGCAGACTTATCAATGGGCTGTCAGTTACCCCGACATGGTTCAACGTGCGGCCCCTTTCTGCGGCTCCTCGAAGACTAGCGAACACAATTACGTCTTTCTCGAAGGTGTGAAGGCCGCGCTCACCGGGCCCGAAAGCTTCAAGGAAGGATTTTATGTCGAAAGGCCGGTCGAATGCCTTCGGGCAGCCGGACGCGTATACGCCGGTTGGGGATTTTCGCAGGCTTTCTACTGGGACCGTCTTTATACGAAGATGGGGCATTCGCGAAGGCTCGGCGCCGATCTCGCCTTCCCGACGCTGGAGGAGTTCCTCGTGGGTTATTGGGAGGGCCATTTCCTTGATCGTCGTGACGTGAATGATCTGCTGACGATGCTTTGGACATGGCAGCATGGCGACGTTGGTGCAACGCCTGGGTTCGACGGGGACCACATTAAGGCGCTGAAGTCGATCAAGGCTAAGCTGATCGCTATGCCCGCCAAGAAGGATTTGTACTTTCCGCCGGAGGACGAGGAGTATGCCTCGCAGTACATCCCCAACGGTGAGGTACGAGTCATTCCGGGCGTATGGGGTCACTTTGCGGGGAGCGGTGACAGCCCAGTCGATCTTTTATGGATTGACGGCAGCATCAAAGAGCTGCTGGCCAGCTAATGAGGCGCGCCCGGAAGATTGGACGATTCAAACACCTTCCTCCTGTCCGGGCGCATTGTCGAACCAATTATTCGACACCGGTATCGACGCTCCCGAGCCCCACCGCTTTCTTCGCGTGGAGCCTTTGCTTCGCAATTAGGCATGAGCGTTGGTGACGACCCGGGATGCCGAGCGAGTCACAAAAAGCTAACGATTAAAGTTCTGGTGTGGCTTGCATGCATCTCGAACTCACGCGATTCTGACCGGGACGCAGCGCAGCATCGACTTGTGTCGTCGCGCCCCGCTACCTAATGCCGGCTCGGCGCGGCGCAATGAACAGCGAAAGCGACTCGTGAGTCTGGGGGGTCAGGTCTTGCCATTCGCCTCCGTACGGTTCGCACGGTTGGTTGTACGCTGCTTACGAGGACGGGCCGAAGACGTCGCAGTCGGCCATTGCAAACAATCTAACTGTTTCTCGGTTCAGCCGAATTATTGGCCGCTTGGAGCATCCCGAAACAATCGAGGCAAAAGGCAAGACCTGACCCGAACATCACAACATCAGTTGGCGCTCCGCAAACAAAAAGCCCGCGCCTTCATGGAGAAGAGCGCGGGCCAGTAAATCTCGAAACACTTCCTGAAACGCTGTGCTGGTGGAGCCGGCGGGAATCGAACCCGCGTCCGCAAATCTTCCACAGGCAGATCTACATGCTTAGCCGGCTTATTTGGTTTTAACCGTGTGCTTGGCCAGTCGGCGGGCCGTCACGCAGCGAGTCACCTTGGTTCTAGGAGAGCTTCAAGTGACCCGAAGCACGTCCGATCCTCTGTAAATGGCGCTGCTAATCGCAGGAGATTTCTCCCCCTTGATCCGACCCAGAGGCAAGTCGGTGCAGCGTCAAGCCGGTCTTACGCGGCTAGAGCGAAACGCTCGTCGTTGGCGTTTACTTGGTTTCCAGATGGATTTACGAGCTAGCTGGTGCTCGGCATGCCCTGCATCTGCTTCCTGACCCACGTCGAAACCAGGTCGGCCCCAGAGAACGGATTATACGCTGCCGTCGCACGGAGCCCGTCAACGCAGCGCGAAGTCCACCCGGCTCGCCACGCCCTTGTCGTCGATACCGTTGGCATTCAGTTTCGGCGTGACGAGGAACACGCGGCTGGGCGAGACCTTGCCGGTATCCTCGATGTAATGTCTGACGACATCGGCCCGCGCCTCGGCCAGCCAGCGCGGATCGTTCTCGTCCAGCTTCATGTTCGCGAGCAACAACTTTTCCATCTCCTCGGTCGGAATCGTCTTGGCCAGCCCGACCATGTTGCGCGGCTTGTCCGGCAGCTTCGTGTCGTCGTAGACGCGCGCGAGATAACTCGCGTATTCGCCGGGCTCGATCGTCACGTCGTCGCGGCTGACCCGGTCGCCAGATTTCGAGACGTCCTTCGCCTTCAGTTCCTTCAGACGATCGAGCAGATGGTCCCGCTTGATGCCTTCCGGATCGGTGGCCGGGTCGAATCGGCCGATGATGTCGAGCTTCAGTGCGGGCCGGTCGGCCAGTGCTTTGGCGAGCGTCTCGAGTTTCGTCTTGCCCTGCGGCGTCATGTCGCTGACGCCGGCCTTGAACTGCACGTAACCGAGTTCGTCGGCGCTGCCGCTGCCCCCGCCGACTGCCGCAGCGATCAACGAGAACGGCGACGTGATCGCGCGCGTCAGCAGGTTGATGATGACGCGGACGATCACGCCGCCGACGCTGAATTCCGGGTCCGACAGCGACCCGGAGATCGGCAGGTTGACGTCGATCTCGCCGCGCGAGTTCTTCAATAGCGACACCGCCAGCAGCACCGGCAGCTTGGTCGCGGTCGGACTCTCGACCTTCGCGCCGAATGTCAACTGGTCGAGGAACAGCCGGTTGGAAGCATCGAGCTTGCCGTTGTCGATGTGGTACTTGACCGTCATCGACAGCTTGCCGCGCTCGATCGCATAGCCGGCATACTTGATCGCGTAAGGCGTCAGCCGCGTCAGCTCGATGTCCTTCGCTTCGGCCGCGATGTCGGTGTAGACCAGCGGAGCGAACGGATCGATCTTGCCGGTGACCTCGAGCGCGCCGTCGCCGTTGATCTTGCCGGTGAGCTTGAGTTCGGCAGGTTTGGGATCCTCGGATGCAATGGCGGACACCTCCCCGTTCAGGTCGGTGAGATTCGCGCTGTAGTTCGGCTTGATGAAGTTGTCGGTGATGCCGATGCGTCCGTTCGTCAGTTTGACGCCAGCCACGTGGACCAGCGGCATCGCGCCCGTTGCGGCAGGGACCGGCGGCGCAGCCTTCGCTACGGGCTTCGCGCCCGATGCGGTCGGCGGTGGGGCGGCGGTGGGCTGTGCATCGGGTGTCGTGACCGACTGCTGCTGGCCCACCGGTGACACGACGTCCTGCAGGTTCAGCCGCCCGTTCGCGTTGACGATCACGCGTGCGTAGAAGTCGTTCAGCGCCACGTTGCCGAGCGTGATCGACAGCGGCGCCGAGCCCGTCGACTTCGAGGCCGGCATCGCGAACTCCACCTTCGGGATGTCGAGCGTCTTCCACTGGACGAACTCTCCGGACGTCACCCGGTCGAGCGCGCGCATGCGCACGACACCGAGCGACCCGCGATACGAGACTTCCGGCGCGGCGCCTGCCGCCTTCGGCTGCGCGACGCGCAGCGTGCCCTTCGCGTTCAGGTCCGCACTGGCGACGACGACGTTCAGGCGCTCGCCGGCATAGACTGCCAGCCAGCCGACCGGGACCTGGTTCGCGTCGACGTTCGCTTCCACGTTCAACGGCGACACGGCGACCTTGCCCTTGACCGCGAGCTTGCCGCGCTTGTCTACGACGGCGTCGAGATCGAACGGGATCGTCGCGTCCGCCGCAGTGCCGACGTTCTCGGCCTTGAGGTTGAGCGGCTGTGCGTGGACGTGCACCGGCATGCCCGCCGCGAGATCGTCGAACGCGATGTCGCCGCGCTCGACGACAACCGACTTGACGGCCGCCGTGAAGGGCTGTGCGGCATCGGCCTTGACCGTGATCGCGACGCCTTGCGCAGGCACCGCCGTGGTCGGTTTCGCGTCGACCAGCGCAGCGCGCAGGTTGATATGCCCTTTCGCATCGCGCTTGATCACGGCGACCGGTGCGACCAGCTTCAGCGAGTCGGCGGTGAAACTGCGCTTGCCGAGGTCGAAGCTGCCGCCGTCGAGCGCGATGCTGTCGGCGCCGAGCAGCACCGACTTCTCGTCGGGCAGGCTGGTCCGCAGCTTGTCGATCCGTACGGCGATCTGGTCGACCGTGCCGGTCGGCGACGGACCCGACGCATCGATCGCATACCGCGCCGTCACGGCGACGCTGCCTTCGTCGATGCGGGCCGCGAGGGTCGCCGCGAGGTAGGGCGCGACACGAGCCGGTTTGAATCCCTTCAGCGCGAAGGTGCCCGACACCGCGCGCTTCGCGACGACGATGCTGCCCCGCGCATCGAGCGTCGCGTCGTTGGACTTCAGCGAAACCTTGAAGGTCGTCGGTGTCGCGCCGCTGAGCACGAGGCCGCCGGCTTCGACCGTCAGGTTCGTGAGCTGCGTCGTCGCCGGTGTCTTCAGCGTCTGGTCGACGAAGCGGACGCTGGCGTCGTCGACCTTGACCACGGCGATGCTGAAGACGGGTGGCCTGGCCACGGCCGACGTCGCAGGAGGCGCATTGGAGGTCGGCATCCTGAACAGGTCGAGCAGGTCGATGCTGCCGTCCGCCCGCCGTGTCGCTTCGATATGCGGCGCGTTCACCGCGACCCGCTGCAGAACGACGTCGCCGTTGAGCGGATCGAGCCTGGTGATGTTGACGTCGATCGCCTTCGCGCTGATCGCGTTGCGTCCGTTCGGATCGGCAATCGCCAGCGACGTCAGACCGACAGGCCCGGCGATGCTCATCGACTGCGGGACGGTCTTGCCGTCCGCGCCCTTCACCGTCGCGCGAAACGTCAGCGCGAGCTTCGCGGCGAGCTTGCCGGACGTGAGCTTGAAAGGCAGCTTCGTCGGCCACAGGTCGATGTACTCGGTCAGGTCGAGGTCGGCGACATCGAGCGCGACTTCGGCTTCACGCGACGTCGAGAACGGCTGCGCCTTGCCGGTCAGTGCGATCGCGCTGCCATCGACGCGTGCCGCGAATTCGGGCGTCACGAAGATCGTCGTGTCGTACGGCAGGTTCGACAGGAACGGCAGCGCGATGCGCAGCCTGTCGACGTGATGCTTGCGCCCCGAGACGCGGTCGTCGATATCGATCACGCCGCCGTCGACCTCGATGTTGTTGATCGAGAACAGGAACGGCGAGTCGCTCTTCGGCTTCGCGGCCAGCCGGTCGACGATGTCGGAGAAGCTGAAGCGTTGCGGCGCGAGCCGCGCGACATGGATCGTGGGCTGCGTCACCTTCAGCTGATCGAACACCAGCGCGCGCTTGAACAGCGACGCCGACGAGATGTCGGCATACAGCGTCTGGACGGCGACGCCGACCGAGGTCCCGTCGGCCTCGTAGAGCTTGAAGTCGTCGACGGTCGCCGACAGCAGGTAGGGATTGAGCTTGATCGATCCGATCGTGGCCTTGCGCCCGAGCTGCTCGGCGATCTGCTTCTCGGCCACCGACTTGACGATGCCGGGCGCGATGAAGAAGCCGACGACGCCGACGACGATCAGCAGGACGACGAGCGCGATCACCGTCGTCCGCGCACGGCGCAGCCATACCGCTCGGTCCAGGCCCGGCTTTGCCATCGACACTCCCTGTCTTGACGTCGGTACGCAGTATAAGGACCCGGGTTTCCTCAGGACGCCGGCCCGCTTCAGAACAGGGACATCAGGTCTCGCGGGTGTTGCAGCAGTACGTCGGCATCCCAGCGCAGCGGCGCCTCGCCATAGCCCCAGCCGGCAGCGACGGTATGCATGCCGGCCGCGCGACCGGCGACGATGTCGCGCGGGTCGTCACCGACGTAGATGCATGCGGACGGCGGCAGGTCCAGCAATCGCGCTGCATGCAGCAGCGGTGCCGGATGTGGCTTCGCGAACGGCGTGGTGTCACCGCCGACGATCGCGCCGGCCCGCGTCGCGAGGCCGAGCCATTCGGTCAGCGGCTTCGTGTAGCGCATCGCCTTGTTCGTGACGATGCCCCATGCGACGCCGCGCGTCTCGAGCGCATCGAGCACGTCGGGCATCCCGTCGAACAGCCTCGAATCGACGGCCAGTGCCGCCTCGTAGCAGGCGAGGAACTCGACGCGCAGCGCTTCGTAGTCGGCGTCTTCGGGCGTCTTCTCGAACGCGACCCGCAGCAGGCCGCGGGCGCCGTGCGACGCCACCGGGCGCAGAAGGTCCAGCGGTACCGGCTCGAGGCCGCGCAGGGTCCGCATCCGGTTCGCGGCAGCCGCGAGGTCGGGCGCCGTGTCGGCCAGCGTCCCATCGAGATCGAACAGCATGGCCCGCCACGGGCTGCGCGACACGGTCACCATTCAGTCTTCGCCACGAACGCAGCACAGCATGTAGTTGACGTCGACGTTCGGCGCAAGCCAGTAGCGGCGCGTCAGCGGGTTGTAATGCAGCCCGGTCATCGACGTCATCGACAGACCCGCCTGGCGCGCGTGGCGCGTCAGCTCGGACGGCGTGATGAAGCGCTGGTAGTCGTGCGTGCCTTTCGGCAGCAGGCGCAGCAGGTATTCGGCACCCAGCACCGCGAACAGATAGGCTTTTGCATTGCGGTTGATCGTCGAGAAGAAAACATGGCCGCCGGGCCTGACGAGCGTCGCGCAGGCGCGCACCACCGCCGCCGGATCGGGGACGTGCTCGAGCATCTCCATGCAGGTCACGACGTCGTAGCGCTGCGGCTCGCGCGCGGCGAGGTCTTCGGCCGCGATCTTCTCGTAGCGGACCTGAATGCCGGACTCGAGCCCGTGCAAGGCCGCGACCGACAGCGGCTTCTCGGACAGGTCGATGCCGGTGACGTCGGCGCCGCGTGCTGCCATCGACTCGGCGAGGATGCCGCCGCCGCAACCGATGTCGACGACCCGTGCACCCTGCAGCGACGCGCGGGCGGCGATCCAGCCGAGGCGTAGGGGATTGATCGCATGGAGCGGGGCGAACTCGCCGCTCATGTCCCACCAGCGGTGGGCGAGGTCGCCGAATTTGCGCAGCTCTTCAGGGTCTGCGTTGGGGGTTGTCGCGGACAAGGTCGCTTCAGTCGTCGTATGCATGGCCGAACGCTAGCACGCAGCGCGCGCCCGAAAAAAAGCCCCGCTTTCGCGGGGCTCATGACGGCGCTCTAGGCGCCGCCCTTTCCTGTCGATCTGAAGTCGATCAGCGGCCCGGAGCGCGCGTGCCGACGACTTCGATCTCCACGCGACGGTTCTTCGCGCGGCCGGCAGGATTGTCCTTGCCGTTGATCGTGTTCGGAGCGATCGGCTGGCTCTTGCCCTTGCCTTCGGTGTAGACGCGGTTCGCTTCGACGCCCTTGCTCACCAGGTAAGCCTTGACCGACTCGGCACGACGCACCGACAGCTTCTGGTTGTACGCGACCGAACCGATGCTGTCCGTGTGACCGACGGCGATGATGACTTCGAGGTTGATCGCGCCGAGCTTGCTGACGAGGTCGTCCAGCTTCGCCTTGCCCTCGGGCTTCAGGGTGGACTTGTCGAAGTCGAAGAACGCATCGGCTGCGAACGTGACCTTCTCGTTGGCGACCGTCGGCGGTGCGACGACAGGCGGCGGCGTGACGACCGGCGGTGTCGGCGGAGCGACGACCGGCTTCGGCACGAGGTCGGGATCGCATTCGATCTGGGCGAGCGCCGGGGTGAAGTACCCGGTGCGCCAGCAGAGACCGAATGGATCGCGGACAACGTTGCCACGCGCGTCCTGCGCGTAGCCGCTCACCGGGGTCGCGGCCTTGATGTCCGTAAGGGGTTGCTGCGCCATTGCGGCGCCACTCGCCGAAGCGAGGAGAGCAGCCAAAGTTGACATTTTGACCGACTTGTTCATGTTTCTCCTTTTGATTTCGAATTCAACGCAGTCGCCAACTGCCTGTTGCGACTGCGAATTTATACCCGCGAAGCACCGTGGGTCACCAGCGCACTTCCCCGTACTCAGAGTCCAGTACCAGCGACGATCACCGGCCACTTTCGGCAATCCCGCCTGCGCTCGGCGCCTTACTTATACGTGTCCACCGATGCTGCACAATCACAGCGTATCCAGTTGACTTCTCATTCGATTCTGCCACAGGGCTATGTCGCTTGCACCCTTGCCCTCTGCGGCGCGCGCGCCTTCGGCGATGAATTGTCGCTTTCGCACAACAGGCCTCCCGGCGACCCAAACGTCCGTGACAGCTTCGCGTCCAGCCACGAAAATCAGGTGCGATGCGACATCGAAGATCGGATTGAACTCGAGCGCACTCAGATCGAAGGCCGCCAGATCGGCCTGCTTGCCGGCGACGATGCTGCCGATTTGGTCGTCGAGGCCGCAGGCTTTCGCACCAGCCAGGGTCGCCGCATGCAGAACCTGGTGCGCGGTGAACGCATCCGCGCGACCGGACAGGCCCTTGGCCAGCAGCGACGCCAGCCGCATCTCGCCGGGCATGTCCAGCCGGTTGTTGCTGGCCGTGCCGTCGGTGCCTATGCCGACGTTGATGCCGGCGTCGAGATAGCGCGCGATCGGTGCGAATCCCGACGCGAGCTTCATGTTCGAGGCCGGACAGTGCGCCACCGACACGCCGCGCTCGGCGAACAGCCGGATCTCGTTGGCGTCGAGGTGCACCGCGTGGACAGCGGTCAGCGACGGCGCCATAAATCCGAGACGTTCCAGCCGCATCGCAGGTCGCACGCCGTACTGGGCCACCTCGCGTCGGATCTCCTCTTCGGTCTCGTGCAGATGGATCTGCATCGGCAGGCCGGTCTGGCCCATCAACATGCCGATCCGCCTGAAAGTCGCGTCCCCGATCGTGTACGGCGCATGCGGCGCGAACGCGAACGACAGCAGTGGCTCGTTGCGCAGGCGGTCGTACAGCGTCAGCCCCCGATCGAGATAGTCGTCGGCGTCGCCACCGGCTGCGGTGGCCAGATCGATGACCGCGATGCCGAGGTGCGCGCGCATGCCGATCTCACGCGCCGCGTCAGCGGTTGCATCGGGGAACAGGTACATGTCGGAGAAGCAGGTCGTCCCGCCGCGCAGCATCTCGAGGCAGGCGAGGCGCGTCCCCGCCGCGACGAATTCCTCGGATAGCAGCGCCCGTTCGGCCGGCCAGATCCGCGTCGTCAGCCAGTCCATCAGCGGCAGATCGTCGCCGAGGCCGCGCAGCAGTGTCATCCCCGCGTGGGTATGGAGGTTGAACAGACCCGGCGTGACGACGTGATCGGAAAGCGCCGTCTCCACGTCCGCGACGTAGCGCGCGCGCATCTCGCCGATCGGCAGGATCGCGACGATCGTCCCTGCATCGTCGATCGCGATCGCATGTCCCTCCAGGACGACGCCCGCCGGTTCGATCGGCACGATCCAGCGCGGCACGATCATTTCCGAGACAGCGAGCGGCTTCTGCATCGAGTCGAATATAACAAACGGCTGCTGCCGTCCTGCGGGTGGTCCCGCTTCCGGTCCGCCTCCGGGCTGCGGCAGGGAGGGCCCCCCATGCTAAAATCGCCGGTCGCTTTTTCGGTGCCCGTGCGCGGACGTGCGCGATCGAAGGGCATCGCGCACGTCCTTCCTTCCGCTCCTGTCCCTGCTGCTCTCCGGCGCCCGTCGCCAACGGGCTTCTGCTCATGAATTCGTTCGCCAAGGAAATGATCCCGGTCAGTCTCGAAGAAGAGATGCGCCGGTCCTACCTCGACTACGCGATGAGCGTGATCGTCGGCCGGGCGCTTCCTGACTTGCGCGATGGCCTCAAGCCGGTGCATCGGCGCGTGCTCTACGGCATGAACGAGTTGAGCAACCACTCGAACCGACCGCACAAGAAGTCCGCCCGTATCGCCGGCGACGTGATGGGCAAGTATCACCCGCACGGCGACCTCGCGATCTACGACACGATGGTGCGCATGGCGCAGCCGTTCTCGCTGCGCTATCCGCTGATCGACGGGCAAGGCAACTTCGGCTCGGTCGACGGCGACAACGCGGCGGC
This sequence comes from Burkholderiaceae bacterium, assembly GCA_039936235.1. GTDB lineage: Bacteria > Pseudomonadota > Gammaproteobacteria > Burkholderiales > Burkholderiaceae_D > CAHJXF01. The sequence goes on from JBDTIS010000217.1 coordinate 10,130, forward strand.
TTCGCGCTATACCGAGGTGAGGTTGTCGAAGATCGCCGAAGCGATGATCGCCGACCTCGATCGCGAGACGGTCGACTTCGTGCCGAACTACGACGGCACCGAGCGCGAGCCGGTGGTGTTGCCGGCCAAGATTCCCAACCTGCTGATCAACGGCTCGACCGGCATCGCGGTCGGCATGGCGACCAACATCCCGCCGCACAACCTGCGCGAAGTGGTCGACGCCTGCCTGCACCTGCTGCGCAACCCCGACTGCACGATCGACGAATTGATCGAGATCATCCCGGCGCCCGACTTCCCCACCGGCGGCGTGATCCACGGTATCGCCGGCGTTCGCGAGGGCTATCGCACCGGTCGAGGCCGGGTCGTGATGCGCGCCAGGACGCACTTCGAGGAGATCGATAAAGGCAATCGCACGTCGATCATCATCGACGAGCTGCCGTACCAGGTGAACAAGAAGACGCTGCTCGAGCGCATCGCCGAGCTGATCCAGGAAAAGAAGCTCGAGGGCATCTCGCACATCCAGGACGAGTCCGACAAGTCGGGCATGCGTGTCGTCATCGACCTCAAGCGCGGCGAAGTGCCCGAGGTCGTCCTGAACAACCTGTTCAAGAACACGCAGCTTCAGGACACCTTCGGCATGAACATGGTGGCGTTGCTCAACGGCCAGCCGCGCCTGTGCAACCTCAAGATCATGATCGAGGCGTTCGTCAATCATCGTCGCGAGGTCGTCACGCGCCGCACGGTGTTCGAGCTGAAGAAGGCGCGCGAACGCGGCCACGTGCTCGAAGGCCTGGCCGTCGCACTGGCCAACATCGACGAGTTCATCGCGTTGATCAAGGCCGCGCCGACGCCGCCGATCGCCAAGCAGGAGTTGATGAAGAAGTCGTGGGACTCGTCGCTGGTGCGCGAGATGCTGGCGCGCGCCGAGGCGGACACGCCGGGCGGACGCGAAGCATTCCGTCCCGACAACCTGCCGCCGCACTACGGCATGCAGACCGACGGCCTGTACCGCCTGTCGGACGACCAGGCGCAGGAGATCCTGCAGATGCGCCTGCAGCGCCTCACCGGTCTCGAACAGGACAAGATCGTCGACGAGTACCGCGATGTGATGGGCCAGATCGCCGACCTGCTCGACATCCTGGCCAAGCCCGAGCGCATCACGGCCATCATCAGCGACGAGCTGACCACGATCCGCAACGACTTCGGCGACGATCGCCGCAGCGAGATCGTGCTGAACGCGCTCGACGTCAACGACGAAGACCTGATCACGCCGCAGGACATGGTCGTCACGATCTCGCACGGCGGCTATATGAAGAGCCAGCCGATCGCCGAATATCGCGCTCAAAAGCGGGGTGGCCGCGGCAAGCAGGCCACCACGACCAAGGAAGACGACTGGATCGACCAGCTGTTCGTCGCGAACACCCACGACATGATCATGGGCTTCTCCGACCGCGGCCGCGTCTACTGGCTGAAGGTCTACGAAGTGCCGCAGGGTTCGCGCGGTTCGCGCGGCCGGCCGCTGGTCAACATGTGGCCGCTCGCCGACGGCGAGAAGATCACGGTCGTGCTCGCGGTCAAGGCCTTCGACGACGATCACTTCGTGTTCATGGCCACGTCGCTCGGCACCGTCAAGAAGACGCCGCTGACCGACTTCGCCAATCGGCGCACCGCCGGCATCATCGCGGTCGATCTCGACGAAGGCGATCACCTGATCGGCGTCGCGATCACCGATGGCAACCACGACGTGATGTTGTTCTCCGACGCCGGCAAGGCCGTGCGCTTCGACGAGAACGACGTCCGCTCGATGGGTCGTGGCGCACGCGGCGTGCGCGGGATGAATCTCGACGAAGGCCAGCAGGTCATCGCGCTGCTGGTCGCGCCGAACGAAGACGAGCTGCGCCGCAGTGGCAACGGGCATGTCGCGCAAAGCGTGCTGACCGCTACCGCCAACGGCTACGGCAAGCGCACACCGATCGACGAGTACACCCGGCATGGCCGCGGTACGAAGGGCATGATCGCGATCTCGACATCCGAGCGGAACGGCAAGGTCGTCGCTGCGACGCTGGTCGATGTCAAGGACGAGCTGATGCTCATCACCACCGGCGGCATCCTGATCCGCACGCGTGTCTCGGAGATCCGCGAGATGGGCCGCGCAACGCAGGGTGTGACGCTGATCAGCGTCGATGCCGGTACGCATCTGGTCGGCCTGCAGCGGGTCGTCGAAGCAGACGAAGCCGACGAAACCGAAGTGACCGGGGCCGCCGTCGAACCCCCGTCGGACGGAACCGCCGACGCATGATCCTCCAGACCGTCGGGATGCCGACTGTCACCTTCCCTCGTCACACAAACGGACGTCGTAGCGACGTCGGAGACTCCGCATGAATAGCAAGGCTATCCGCAAGGCCCTGTCGATCGCACTGATCGCCGCCCCGTTCGCCATCCTCCCGGCCGCCGTCCACGCGCAGGCCGCCGCGCCGGCGAAGGCCGCACCCGCGCCCGCCGCCGCGACGCCGGCAGCACCGGCTGCGGCGCCCGTCTCGTCGGAACAGCGCGCGGCGATCAAGGAGTTGCTCGACGTCCTCAACACGCGCGAAAGCCTGACCAAGACCTTCCAGGCGATGGCGCAGACGCTGCCGCAACAGATGGGTGGCGCGATGAGCCGTCAGATCGAGATGAACACGACGCTGACGCCGGAACAGAAGGTCAAGGTCCGCGAGGGGCTGGGCCAGCCGTTCGACGCTGCGGCGAAGGAGGCGATCGGCATCGTCAGCGATCCGAAGCTGGTCGACCAGACCCTCGACAAGATGATCCCGATCTACGCCAAGTACTTCACGGCCGCGGAAGCGAAGCAGCTGATCGCGTTCTACAAGACGCCGATCGGCATGAAGAGCCAGTCGTCCATACCGCAGGCCAACAACGAGTCGCTGCAGGCCGCGTTCGTCGGCTTCCAGCCGAAGCTCAACGCGCTGATGGAAAAGACGCTGAAGACGCAGATCGACGCAGCGACGAAGAAGTAGGGTCCACGGCACCGGTATCGCGATGACACGCGCATTCAACTTCTCGCCGGGTCCGGCGACGCTGCCCGAAGAAGTCCTGCAGCAGGCTGCCGACGAGATGCTCGACTGGCACGGCACCGGCATGTCCGTGATGGAGATCAGTCATCGCGGCGCCGATTACGCGCCGGTCATCGTCGAGGCTCAGGCCGACCTGCGCACTTTGCTCGACGTGCCTTCGAACTACGAGGTCCTGTTCATGCAGGGCGGGGCGCTGGCCGAGAACGCGATCGTGCCGCTGAACATGATGCGCGGCAAGGCGGTGGCCGATTATGTGGACACCGGCATCTGGTCGCTCAAGTCGATCGCCGAGGCGCAGCGCTACGGCGCCGTCAACGTGATCGCGTCGAGCAAGGCCGACCACTACACGCGGGTGCCGAAGCAGAGCGAGTGGCAGCCGACGCGGGACGCGGCCTACGTGCACATCTGCGGCAACGAGACGATCGGCGGCATCGAGTATCAGTGGGTACCCGATGTGAAGGCCGCGTATGGAAACGACACGCCGCTGATCACCGACATGTCGTCGCACATCCTGTCGCGCCCGGTCGACGTGACGAAGTACGGGCTGATCTACGGCGGCGCGCAGAAGAACGTCAGCATGGCCGGCCTCACGTTCGTGATCGTCCGCGACGACCTGATCGGCCATGCGCATCCGCTGTGCCCGTCCGCGTTCGACTACAAGGTCGTCGCCGACAACGATTCGATGTTCAACACGCCGCCGACCTATGCGATCTATCTGGCAGGTCTCGTGTTCAAGTGGCTGCTCGCGCGGCCGGCGGCGGTCGGCTCTCCGGCGTTGTCGCCGATGCAGACGATGGAGAAGCTCAACCTCGAGAAGTCGCATCTGCTGTACGACGCGCTCGACGCGTCGCGCTTCTACGAGACCTCGGTCGTGTCCGAGGACCGCTCGCGGATGAACGTCACGTTCAGGCTGCATGATGATGCGCTGACGATGCCGTTCGTCGACGCGGCGGCCGCGGCCGGTCTCAAGGGCCTGAAGGGACACCGCGCGGTCGGCGGCATTCGGGCATCCATCTACAACGCGATGCCGCGCGCCGGTGTCGCGGCGCTGATCGCGTTCATGCGCGAGTTCGAGCGCACGCACGGCTGATCGACGATCGTGATCGGGATGGGCATGGACGAGGCACCTGAGTCTTCATCGGGCGGCGACATCGGCGACTCGCTGGCCGCGTTGCGCGACGAGATCGACGCCATCGACGCCGAAGTGCTGGGGCTGCTCAACCGGCGCGCCCGCGTCGCGCAGCGCGTCGGCGACGTCAAGCGCGAGACCGATCCGAACGCGCAGGTGTTCCGTCCGGAGCGCGAGGCGCAGGTGGTGCGGCGGCTCGGTACCCTCAACGCAGGCCCGCTGCCGAACGAGGCGGTCGGGAAGATCTTCCGCGAGGTGATGTCCGCATGCCGCTCGCTCGAGCGCTCCGCGGTCGTCGCCTATCTCGGTCCCGAAGGCACCTACAGCGAGCAGGCCGTGATCCTTCAGTTCGGCCGTTCGGTCGCGCGTCGCGCCTGCGCGACCATCGACGAGATCTTCCGCGAGGTCGAATCGAAGGCATCGGACTTCGGCGTGATCCCGGTCGAGAACTCGACCGAAGGCACCGTCAACCGCAGTCTCGACCTGCTGCTGAATTCGCCGCTGCGGATCTGCGGCGAGGTCGCGCTGGCGATCCATCACCATCTGCTGACGTCCTCGGGCGCGATGATCGATGCGGACGGCGTGGGGGTCACGCGCATCTGCGCGCATCCGCAGGCGCTCGCGCAGTGTGCGGGCTGGCTCGACCGTCACTACCCCGAGCTCGAACGGATGCCGGTCGCGAGCAACGGCCTCGCGGCGAAGATGGCGGCGGAAGATCCGACCGTCGCGGCGATCGCCGGCGATCTCGCGATCGAGCGCTACGGCCTCGTCGCCGTCGCGACTCACATCCAGGATCTCGCCCGCAACACGACGCGCTTCGCGGTCATCGGCGCCATCGGCACGACGCCGTCGGGGCGCGACCAGACGTCGGTCGTGTTCTCGGTCGCGAACCAGGCCGGTGCGGTCTACGAGGCGATCGAGCCGCTCGCGCGCCACGCCGTTTCGATGACGCGTTTCGAGTCGCGACCCGCGCGCACCGGCGTCTGGGTCTATCACTTCTACATCGATGTCGAAGGTCACGAGACCGAGCCGGCGGTCGCCGCGGCGCTCGGCGAACTGAAGGGCCGCGCCGGCTTCTTCAAGATCCTCGGCTCCTACCCGCTCGCGTGAGCGTGTCCTTCCAGCGAGATTCGTCATGAGCCCAGCCCCGGCCTTCCACATCCCCGACTACATCCGCTCGATCGCACCCTACATCGGCGGCAAGCCGATCGAGGAGGTGGCGCGCGAGTTCGGCCTCGACCCTGCGAAGATCGTCAAACTCGCGTCCAACGAGAATCCGCTCGGCGTCCCCGCCAGTGCGAAGGACGCGATGGCGCGCGTGATGGCGGAACTCGGCCGCTATCCTGACGACGCCGGTTTCGATCTCAAGCAGGCGCTGTGCAGGCGCCTCGGCGTGGACGAGGACTGGATCGTCCTCGGCGCCGGTTCGAGCGACATTCTGATCACCGCCGCGATGACCTTCGCCGGTGGCAGCGGCCGCGTGGTCCACTCGCAGTACGGCTTCGTCGTGTACGGCCTCGCCGCGCAGAAGGTCGGCGCGCAGGTCGCGGTGGTGCCCGCGACGTCCGGTTTCGGGCACGACCTCGATGCGATGCTGGCAGCGGTTCTCGGTGGCAGGGACGAGGAGCCTGCCGCGCTGGTCTACGTCGCGAATCCGAGCAACCCGACCGGCACGTTCCTGACGCCGTCGGAGATCGAAGCCTTTCTCGAACGTGTCCCGGCCGAGACCGTCGTCGTGCTCGACGAGGCGTACACCGAATACCTCGACGCGGACCAGCGCTTCGACTCGACGCAGTGGGTGCGGCGCTTCCCAAACCTGCTGGTGTCGCGCACGTTCAGCAAGGCCTACGGCCTCGCAGGTCTGCGCGTCGGCTACGGCATCGCGCAACCCGCGTTGACCAACCTGATGAACCGCGTCCGTGCCGCATTCAACGTCAACGCGCTCGCGCAGGCCGCCGCGGTCGCGGCGCTGCACGACCAGGCCTTTCTCGACGACAGCTATCGGGTCAACCGTGCCGGCTACGCGCAGCTCACCGAGGCGTTCGAACGCTCGGGCATCGCCTACATCCCGTCGGCCGGCAACTTCGTCCTGTTCAAGGCGGGCGAAGCGGCGGACGCCGGCGCGCAGGTCAACCACGCGCTGCTCAGGCAGGGCGTGATCGTGCGGCCGGTTGCCAACTACGGGCTGCCGCAATGGCTGCGCGTGTCGATCGGCACCGAAGCCGAGAACGACGCCTTCCTCGCGGCCTTGCCGGTCGCGATGCGGTATGCCGCCGAGCGGGTGGCCGCCTGAGTCCCCGTCCGCGCTGACGCGATGTTCGACCGTCTGGCGCTGATCGGTTGCGGCCTCATCGGTGGCTCTTTCGCGCTGGCGCTGCGGGCGGCGGGACAGGTTCGCGAAGTAGTCGGTTACGACCGCGATGCGGCGGCCGCGCAGCGTGCCGTCGAGCTCGGCATCGTGGACCGCCGCGAGGCGCGACTCGCTGACGCGGTAACCGGCGCCGACCTCGTGGTGGTGGCGGCGCCGGTCGCGCAGGCGGAGGCGCTGTTCGTCGCAATCGCCGCTTCGCTGGCGCCCCACGCGCTCGTCACGGACGTCGGCAGCACGAAACGCGACGTGATCGCGGCCGCCCGGCGCGGGCTCGGCGATGCGGCCGCGCGCTTCGTCCCCGGTCATCCGATCGCCGGTCGCGAAGTCCACGGCCCCGACGCGGCCGACGCCGATCTGTTTCGCAACCGTCGCGTGCTGCTGACGCCGCTGGCCGACAACGCAGCGGCCGACGTCGCGCGGATCGCGGCTGCGTGGACCGCTTGCGGCGCGCGCGTCGACTGCCTCGACCCCGCGGTGCACGACGCAGTGCTGTCGTCGGTCAGCCATCTGCCGCACCTGCTCGCTTACGCGCTGGTCGCGCAGATCGCGGACGCCGACGACGCCGCGCTGAAGTTCTCGCTGGCCGGCGGCGGCTTTCGCGACTTCACGCGGATCGCGGCGAGCAGCCCGGAGATGTGGCGCGACATCGCGATGGCCAATCGCGATGCGCTGCTGCGTGATCTCGATGCTTATCGCTCGCAGCTCGATGCGCTGCGCGGATGGATCGCCGGCGGCGACGCGGACAGCGTCGAGGCGCTGTTCGTGAAGGCGAGCGCCGCGCGCGGGGCGTGGCGGCCGGGTTGATCTGATCCGGTCGAAAGTGGCAGCCCCGGCCACGATCGAATCGAAGCCGCACTGTGACCCGCAGGCAGGTCGCCGAGATCGACGTGCCACCGCTGCCCGGGTGGTTCTGCGATCGGGCGAGCTCGATCAGCTGTCCATGCAGTTGGTCGACCCGACCGCTCTATTCGGCTGCGTCGTACGCGTTCATCGTCGGCCCGTAGTAGTGGCGAAAAGCGCCGATCAACTGTTCCGGCTACTGGTCCGAGCGGAACTGAAACGTGTGCTTCACCATCGCGACGCGGTCGGCCGGGACGCCTTCGCGACGTCGAAGGGTCGCGGCGCGAACATCGCGCCGCAGACCGTCAGCGTCAGGTCGAAGACATGGTCGGGGATGCCGGTCAGCGCACTCGCGTCGCCTTCGTGGAATTCAAGCTTGTCCAGGCCGAGGGCCCTCGCACGCGCGTTCCCCGCGGCCACGAGATTGCGGGCGATGTCGTAGGAATGACATTCCATCGATCGACGTGCCTGGCGCGGGCGGTCCGCGCCTTCGTCACTGCATGATCCACCCATGGCTGACGAGCAGGGACTGCCCGGTCAGCGCATTGGACGGGAACGCGGCGAACAGCAGAGCCACTTCGGCTACGTCGGCGACCGTCGTGAATTCGCCGTCGACGGTGTCCTTGAGCATCACCTTCTTCACGACGTCGTCCTCGGTGATGCCGAGCTTCTCGGCCTGCTCGGGGATCTGCTTCTCGACCAGCGGCGTCCGCACGAAGCCCGGGCAGATCACGTTGGCGCGGACGTTGTGCCTGCCGCCTTCCTTCGCGACCGTCTTGGCGAGGCCGATCAGTCCGTGCTTGGCGGTCACGTAGGGTGCTTTCAATACCGACGCCTCCTTCGAATGCACGGAGCCCATGTAGATGATGCTGCCGCCTTTGCCGGACGCATACATGTGCCTGATGCACGCGCGAGTCGTCAGGAACGCGCCGTCGAGATGGATCGCCAGCATCTTCTTCCACTCGGCATAGCTGAATTCCTCGACCGGGTGGACGATCTGGATGCCGGCGTTCGAAACCAGGATGTCGACGCCGCCGAGCTGCGCGATGGTCGCGGCGACGGCCGCTTCGACCTGCGCCTCGTCGGTCACGTCGCAGCCGAGACTGATCGCCCTGCCGCCGAGCGCCGCGATCTCGTCGGCGACGGCCTTCGCCGCGTCCAGGTTCATGTCGGCGATCGCGACCGCCGCGCCTTCACGCGCGTAGAGACCCGCGATGGCCTTGCCGATGCCGCTGGCGGCGCCGGTGACGAATGCAACCTTGTCCTTCAAGCGCATGAATTTCTTTCAGGGTGGTGGAATGGAGCGGATCGGTCAGCTCCGAAAGCCGGCTCAAGTGACCGACACCAGACCTGCCGCATCGGCGATCTTCCCGGTTGCGGCCCGGTTTCGTGTGTGCGGAACGGCAAAGGGCGCGGGCAACGCGTCGCCGTCGTTTGCGATCCAGGCGCGGGCGCCGAGGCAATTATGCTCCGGTACCATGCGGTCCTGCGCCGCGCCGCACGCGTTCCGCTGCAAGCGTTCATCAATCAGGTGCTGGTCGAATCGCGTCCACCGGTGCGGCGTCGCTCAACGACACCCCTTCCATGTCCCCACTCACCCGCAAGTCAGCCGTCGCAGCCGCGAGACTCCACCCGGTACGGATCGACATCCATCCGGGGCGCGCCGGCAAGGCGAGCATACGGGTCATCGCGACGTGGGAAGCGGTCAAGGGCGTGCTGGTGCTGCTCGCCGCCGGCCTCGCGGTGTACTTCCTGCGTCCCGATCAGGAGCACCCGATCGAAGAGTTCGTCGGGCACTTCCATCTGAATCCCGCGGGGCATACTTCGCATATCTTCCAGCGGGCGCTGGGGCATCTGCAGGACACGCATCTCGTCCTGCTCGCAGCCGGGGCGCTGGCCTACGCGCTTCTGCGTTTCGTCGAGGCCTACGGACTGTGGTTCGAGAAGCGCTGGGGCTGGGTCCTCGGCATCGGCAGCGCCGCGCTGTACGTGCCGCTCGAGGTGCGCGAGATGATCCAGCGCTTCTCGTGGACCAGCGTCGGACTGTTCGGGCTGAACATCGCGATCGTCGTGCTGCTGTGGCGCAATCGCACGCGCCATGTGACCCCATGACATCGACCGGTCGCCTGTTCATCGACCTGCATCCGACGATGGCCGCGCATGGCACCGTGCGCGTGCCGGGGTCGAAGAGCATCTCGATCCGCGTGCTGTTGCTGGCCGCGCTCGCCGACGGCGAGACGACGATCGCGGGGTTGCTGCGTTCGGACGACACCACGGTGATGATCGATGCGCTGCAGGCGCTCGGCGTCGCCATCCGCGACGCCGGTGACACGCTCGTCGTGAACGGGACCGGCGCGTTCCCGAACCGCGCGGCAGAAGTCTTCGTCGGCAACTCGGGGTTGTCGATCCGTACGCTGACCGCTGTGCTCGCATTCGCGGGCGGCACCTTTCGACTGTCCGGTGTGCCGCGGATGCACGAGCGGCCGATCGGCGATCTGGTCGATGCACTGACGTCCGTAGGCGCACGGATCTCCTACGACGGCAAGGCGGGCTTTCCGCCGCTGACGATTTCGCCGATGGAAGCTGCGACCGGATCGGGGCCGCGCCTGCTGCGTGTCGATGCGTCCGCGTCCAGCCAGTTCCTGACCGGACTGCTGCAGGCCGCGCCGATGCTCGCATCCGACGCTGACGTGGTGGTCGGGGTCGACGGCGACCTGATCTCGCGGCCTTACGTCGACCTGACGATCGCGTCGATGCGGCGCTTCGGCGTCGTGGTGCGCGAGCAGCCGGTCAACCGCTTCACGGTCGACCGCGGCGCACGCTTCGTCGCGCCGGGCCGCATCGTCGTCGAAGGCGATGCGTCTTCGGCGTCCTATTTGCTGGCGGCCGGACTACTCGGCGGTGGTCCGGTCCGCGTCGAAGGCGTCGGCCGTGCGAGCGTGCAGGGCGACGCACGCTTCGTCGACGTACTGATCGCGATGGGCGCGCAGGTCACGCAGACCGACGACGCGACGGAGGTCCGTTCACCCGGCATCGCATGCGGCTTCCGGCTGCGCGCGATCGACGCCGACTTCAACGACATTCCCGACGCCGCGATGACGGTCGCGGTGCTGGCGCTGTTCGCCAACGGTCCGACGATGCTGCGCAACATCGGCAGCTGGCGCGTCAAGGAAACCGACCGCCTCGCCGCGATGGCGACCGAACTGCGCAAGCTCGGCGCGGGCGTGGAAGAAGGTGCCGACTTCCTGCGCATCACGCCACCGGCTTCGCCCAGCCACTGGAAGGCGGCGAGCATCCATACCTACGACGACCACCGCATGGCGATGTGTTTTGCGCTGGCCGCGTTCAATCCGGCGGGTCTGCCGGTTCGCATCGAAGACCCTCAATGTGTCTCCAAGACCTTTCCAGACTACTTCGAAGCACTTTTCTCGCTGGCACACACGTTCCCCGCCAGCATTCCCGTGATTTGCGTGGATGGGCCCTCCGCTTCAGGCAAGGGCACGCTCGCGGCGGCACTGGCGCAGCGGCTTGGTTACCGCTACATGGACTCGGGGGCGCTGTACCGGGTTACCGCGCTGGCCGCCGTGCGTGCGGGCTTGGCGCTGGATGCGGCGCATGAAGTCGCCATCGCCGCACTGGCACAGCGCCTGCCCGTGCGCTTTGCCGGCGACAAGGTATGGCTGGACGGCGCCGACGCCACCGACGCCATCCGCACGGAACAAGCCGGCATGCACGCCTCCACCGTGTCGGCCATGCCCGCCGTGCGCACCGCCCTGGTGGCGTTGCAGCACAGTTTTCGCACCTTGCCCGGACTGGTGGCCGACGGGCGCGACATGGGCACCGTTATTTTCCCGGACGCACCCCTCAAGGTTTATCTGACCGCTACCGCCGGCCACCGCGCCGAACGGCGTTATAAGCAATTGATTTCAAAGGGTTTTC
>JBDTIS010000218.1:0-30485 GCA_039936235.1 Burkholderiaceae bacterium
ACCCTGCGCGAATTCATCGAGCAGAAACTGGCAGACTGAGCTTGGTCTCGATGCCGTCTACCGGGCCGTTCTTCATGCGCATCGACGGCAGCGAGCGCTTCTGCTATTTCCATGCGGCCGTCGGCGCCCCGCGTGGCGCGATTCTCGCCGTGCATGCATTCGCCGAAGAGATGAACAAGACGCGGGCCGCCGCGGCCGACGGGGCGCGTGCGCTCGCAGCCGACGGCTACGCGGTGCTGCAGATCGACCTCACGGGCTGCGGCGACAGCGACGGCGAGTTCGGCGAAGCGACATGGGCCGGTTGGCTGGCCGACCTCGGCAGTGCCTGGGCCTGGCTCGGGTTGCATGCGGTCGGTCCTCGCTGGGTCTGGGGTATGCGCCTGGGCGCGTTGCTGGCCGATCAGTTCGCTGCCACCTGCAGCCCGCGCGCCGATGGCCTCCTGTTGTGGCAACCGGTCGTCAACGGCACCCAGCATCTCGGCCAGTTCCTTCGCCTGAAGACAGTCAATAGCCTGTTGCGCGGCGCCGCGACCGCGGACGCCGGAAAGCCATCACCGCTCGCAAGCGTCGCGCAGGCCTCGCCGCGAGCGGACCTCGCGGCGGGCCGGACGGTCGAGGTTGCCGGCTATTCGCTGACGCCGTTGCTCGCCGACGCGATGGAGGCGGCGCGACTCGGGTCGCATGCGAATCCGGATGCGCGCGTTCCCCGGCGCGTTCGCTGGTTCGAAATCTCGTCGCAGGTCGACGCCGCGCTCAGCCCGGTCGCGGCCAGGATTGTCGATCGATGGCGTGCCGCCGGCAGCGACGTCGCGGTCGTCCAGGTCGTCGGGACCGCGTTCTGGCAGACGCAGGAAGTCGAGCGTTGCGCCGCGCTCGTCGACGCGACGGTCGCGGCGATGAACGTGATGGATGCGGCGTGATCGCGTCCCGCCGCGAAGAGGCCGCTTTCCTGTTCGATGCCGGTGGCGAGCAGCTGGTCGGCATCGTGACGACGCCGGCCGCCGGGCCTGACGACGCGACGCCGTCTGCGCGCCTCGGCGTGCTGATCGTCGTCGGAGGGCCGCAGTATCGCGTCGGCAGTCACCGTCAGTTCGTCCTGCTCGCGCGCGCGCTCGCTGCGCGCGGCTACGCGGTGATGCGCTTCGACTGCGCCGGAATGGGTGACAGCAGCGGAGCCGAGCGGCCGTTCACCGATCGGGGCAACGACATCGCAGCCGCGATCGACGCGTTCGTCGCACAGGTGCCGACGATCGCCGAGGTCGCGATCTGGGGGCTGTGCGATGCCGCGTCGGCCGCGTTGATGTACGCGCCCGACGACCCGCGCGTCACGCGACTCGTGCTGCTCAATCCGTGGGTCCGCAGCGACGCTGGCCTTGCGCGCACGCACCTGAAGCACTACTACGGCAGTCGTCTCACCGACCGCGCGTTCTGGGGCAGCCTTTTGCGGGGTCGCGTCGGCGTGCTGCGGGCGCTCAAGGATTTCGTGTCGACGATGATCGCCGCACGACGTCCCGTTGCCGGCCCCGATGACGGCCTCGACTTCCAGGCCCGCATGGCGCGCGGGTGGAAGCGTTTCGGTGGCGACATCCTGCTGATCTGTTCGGGCGCAGACCTGACCGCGCGCGAGTTCATCGACCATGCGGCGACCGACGCCGCATGGTCCGGCGCGGTCGACGGTGCGCGGGTCGCGCGCTGCACGCTCGCCGATGCCGATCACACGTTTTCGCGGGCCGAGTGGCGGGACCGCGTCGCCGAAGTCACGGCCGACTGGCTCGACGAGCGCGGCGCACCGGCGGAGACCGCGTCGTCTGGCAACGACGCAGGCGCCGCCCGAAAAGAAGCGCCGATGAAAGCCGGGGCATGAGTGCGGGTCGCCTGCGGAGATTATTGATGGTCGCGTATCACTTCCCACCGCTGCGCGGCAGCAGTGGCATCCAGCGCACGCTGCGTTTCGTCCAGCATCTGCCGAAGTTCGGATGGGAACCCCTGGTCCTGACCGCGAATCCGCGGGCGTACGAGGAGACCGGCGACGACCAGCTGCGCGAGATTCCCGAAGGTACCGTGGTCAGGCGCGCGTTCGCGTTGAACACCGCGCGTCATCTGTCGCTGTTCGGACGCTATCCCGGCGCGCTGGCGTTGCCGGATCGCTGGGCCACCTGGCGCTTCGACGCGGTCGCGACCGGCATGGCGATGATCAGGCAGTACAAGCCCGATGCGATCTGGTCGACCTATCCGATCGCGACCGCGCACGTGATCGCTTCGACGCTCGCGCGGAAGAGCGGCCTGCCCTGGATCGCCGACTTCCGCGACCCGATGGCGCAGGACGGCTATCCGTCGGACCCGCGCGCGTGGAAGGCCTATCGCGAGATCGAGGAAGATGCGCTGCGCAACGCGCGCTCGAGCGTCTTCACGACGCCGGGCTGCGCCGAGTTGTATCGCGGCCGGTACCCGGACATCCCCGCGAGCAAGAGCATCGTGATCGAGAACGGCTATGACGAAGAGACCTTCGTCCGCGCCGAGGCCGACAGGCGCGCAAGCGGGGGCGGCACCGCACGGGGCAGCCGCTTCGTGCTGCTGCACAGTGGCGTGATCTATCCCGACGAGCGCGACCCGCACCAGCTGTTCGAAGCGCTGGGCCTGCTCAAGCGTGCCGGGGCGCTGACCGCCGACACGTTCTGCCTGCGTCTGCGTGCGAGCGCCTACGACGCGATGCTGACCGAACTCGCGGCCGCGAACGGCGTGACCGATCTGATTTCGCTCGAACCGGCGATCCCTTACCATGCGGCGCTCCAGGAGATGCTCGATGTCGATGGCCTGCTCATCCTGCAGGCCAGCAACTGCAACCAGCAGATCCCGGCGAAGCTCTACGAATACGTGCGCGCGAAGCGGCCGGTGCTCGCACTGACCGACCCCGTCGGCGACACCGCGGCCACGTTGCGCGGCGTCGGGCTCACGTCGATCGCCCGGCTCGACAGCGTCGCGGCGATCGTCGAGGCGCTGCCGGCGTTCATCGCGCGCGTCCGCGACGACCGCGAGGCGATCGCGACCCCGGATGCGATCGCGGCGAGCTCGCGGTCCGGAAGGGCAAGGAGTTTCGCCGGTCTCCTCGACCGGACCATCACGACCCCATCGGACCTCAGCGAAGCGACATGACGCTCACCCCACCCTCGCGCGGCACGGCTCGTACCCTGTTCGTCCTGCTGGCCCTCGTCTGTGCGCCGACGGGGGCGCATGCACAGCTGGGAATCAACACGTTCGCGTGCGGCGCCCTCAATCCGCCCGGCCAGTACGGACCGTTCGATTACCGGACGGTCCCGTCGGACATCAGGCATCGGGTCGAGGACTACCACTTCACGCCCGACGTCGAGAGTACGAAGCGCGGCAACACCGCCACGACTGCGGGCGCCGACCTCGACTACACGCTGCGCGCGTTCCCGAACAGCCCGCGCGCGCTGCTCGCGGTGTCGCGCTACGCGGTGCGGATGAAGACCGAGCGGCCGCAGGGACTGCGCTTTGTCGCCGAGTGCTACTACGAACGGGCGATCCGCTTCGTGCCCGACGATCCGATGCCGCACCTGCTGTACGCCGCCTACCTGAAGGATCGCAAGCGGATGTCGGAGGTGAAGACGCAGCTCGAGGAGGCCGAGCGCCTGCGCGGCGACCCGAGCAACTTCGACTTCGACTACAACCTCGGGCTGCTGTACTTCGACGTCGGCGCGTACGACAAGTCGCTCGAGGCGGCGAAGAGGGCGTACGCCCTCGGCGCGCCGATGCCGGCGCTCGAGAAGAAGCTCAAGGGCGCCGGCAAGTGGAAGGAATGACGCTGGCGCACGCCGCTCAGGGCAGGCGCACGTGGACGGTGGCCCCGCGGTCGGTCGCCCTGGCCTGGATCGCGTAGCGACCCAGGATCCGCTGGTCCTCGTCGACGACTAGGTACACCGGCAGCTTCTTCGTCGCGGCCACGATCGGCACAGCGGGCGAGTCCCGCTCCCACGGATGCGCGAGGTAGAAGCCAGGCGCGAGCGCATCGCTGTGCGAAACGTCGTCCCGGTCGCCGAGAAGTAGGTCAGCCGGCTACTGCGCGCCCGGCCGCCCGCGCCTGCCGAGCTTCTGTCCCCGGACCAGTGCGATGAAGATCATCGACGGCGCCGTGATCAGGATGCCGGGATCCTTCGCCGAATAGCTCAACGCCGCGAGCGCGCCGGCCGCCGCGATCAGCCTGCCGCGTGCGACGGTTCCTTCGGACAACCCGTAATACAGAGCCACGGCCGACGCGAACATCAGCAGGCTCATCAGAGGGTCGGGAATCATGATGCCGGCGTACGTGAGGCTGATCGCGTTCAGCGAGACGACCGCCGCGGCGATGGCCGCGCACGGCATGTCGGTCTCGCGGCGCACGAACCAGACGACGAACACGTCGCGCAGCGACAACACGAGCACGTTGAGGACCGCACCCGACGTGATCGACCCCATCAAGGCGGCAGGCACGCCGACCAGCAGCAGGAAGATCAGCCTGCCCGCATGATGGTGCAGTTGCGTGAAGTGCTCGAAGTGCGAGAGCTGCTGACCGATGTGGAAGTAGTTCAGGTCGTCGCTGCCGGTCGGTCCGGTCAACAGCGCGAGGCGGATGACCGGCGCGATCAGCAGGAGGCAGATCGTCGACAGTTCGGCGAACGCGTACTTGCGCAACATGGGGGTTTACCGCGGTTCGTTCTTGAGGCTCTCGACCAGTCGGCCGAGATAGACCGACGGGATCGCATAGCTGATGCCGCTCGGCGCGGTGAGCGCCGTTTCCTTGCCGCCCTTGACGAACACCATGTTGACGATCGCGATGACCTCACCGGTTTCGACATTGAACATCGGGCTGCCGCTGTTGCCCGGATACGCGGTGGCATCGAGCTGGAAGATGCTGAAGCGCTCGGTGCGCAGGCGGCGGATCAGAGCGGCGTCCAGCGATCGCGTCGTCGCCTGCGGCAAGGCGATCGGCGTGATCGCAGAAACCAGCGCGTGATGCGTCGTCGGGAACAGGCCGATCGCGCCGCCGATCGGGAAGCCGGTGAATGCGAAGAACTGGCCTTCGCGGACCTGGCTCGAGTCGCCGAGACGCGCCGCCGGCAACGCCGATCCGGTGATCCGGAGCAGGGCGAGGTCGTGTTCGGTATCGCGCGCGACGACAGTGGCCCCGCGCACCATCGCGTCGCCGCCGGTCAGCGGGATCGCGATGCTGACGACTTCGCGGTTGCTCGCGTCCACCATCACCGGAACCACGTGGTTGTTGGTCGCGACCAGCGTGCCGTCGCCGACGACGAAGCCGGTGCCGCGGAACTGGTAGGACGGGTTGCGCGTCGGCTCGCTGGTGCCGACCGCGACGATGGTGGGACGGATCCGGTCGATCGCCGCGGGCAGGCCGGGCTCTTCGACCGCGAATACGACGCACGGCGCGACGACGCCGATCGCGACCGCCAACAGACGACGCGCCACGCCCATCAGCGCGCCACCGCGTCCGCGGCCGTCAGGCGCTGCATCCGTCGCAGCACGACCATCGGCGACGGGTCGACGACGCCCGGATTGAACTTGTGCGTCGTCTTGCCGTAGACGCCGGTCACGCGGGCGACGTACTGGCGCGTCTCCGCGTACGGCGGCACGCCGCGATAGCGCTCGACCGCGCGCTCGCCGGCGTTGTAGGCGGCGGTGACCAGCGTGACGTCGCCTTCGAAGAACGACAGCAGCCAGCGCAGGTAGGCGACGCCGCCGCGGATGTTTTCCCGCGGGTCCATGATCTTGCGGACGCCGAAGCGTTCGGCAGTTTCGGGGATCAACTGCATCAGGCCCTGGGCGTTCATGTTCGACTTGGCGCTGGTCTGGAAGCCCGACTCCGCCTGGATGATCGCGAGCGCCAGTCGCGGCTCGACACCGTAGGCCGGCGCGACTTCGCGAACGATGTCGACGATGCGCTGGCGTTCGGGGGTCGCCGTCCATGCGAGCGGCAGTGCGTGGCTTTCCTCGGCGATGACAGTGGGCGGGATCATGCAGGCCGGCAAGACGGCTTCGGCCGTGTTGACGTGCGCCAGCATGCGCTTCGCGTAGTCGTGCGATCGTTCGGCGGCATAACGGAACAGCCCGGTCGCGATGCGGTCGTCACGCAGCATGCCGCGGCCGTTCGCATACATCCAGCCGAGCCGGTAGGCGGCGTCGCCGTCGCCCTTGCGTGCAGCGCGGCAGTAGAGGTCCGCGGCCATCGCATAGTTCTGGCCGATGCCTTCGCCGAATTCGAGTTTGACGGCTTCGGCCGTCAGGCCTGTGGGCGGCGGTGCGCGGGTCGGCGCTACATCGCCCGGCGCCGACGTGGTCGGCAGCTCCCAGGTCTGGTCTGCCGCCGCGGCGCCGCACGTCACGACGAGCGCGATGACCATCGCGATCCGTGGCATTGCGGTCGACAGAACAGTGGCGAACGAAGGCATCTGAAATGAAAGGACCAAATCGACCGAGGCAGGCAAGTTTCGTGCCGCCGCGGCGGCGCCGTGGCAGATCGCTGCGTCGCTACGCGTGAAAGCGAACGATCGAAGGTTCTTCGCGACCCACGCGCCGGACGCAATTTGTAAGCGGCTCCGACAGATTTGGTCGAAGCGGGACGCGATTGTGCCGCATCCGCGTCGCGCGCGGCCGGAAATGCGTCGAATCCGGGTGGCATCGTTCCTGCATGAGTGTTCCCGTTCGATCGGCTAGAATGCGCCGCCTCGCAACACCGCGGCCCCCGCTGGCGAAAGCTCCTGCCGCCTCGGTCCGATCGAATCCCATTTCTTACCGCGCCGTCGTACCGGGTGCGTCCTCAATCGGAGAGCAGGATGAGTGTTGTTGCCGTAGTCGGACTCGGCTATGTCGGGTTGCCGCTGGCGGTCGAGTTCGGCAAGAAGTTCCGGACCATCGGTTTCGATCTGTCCACGAAGAAGATCGAAAGCTATCGGCGTTTCGTCGATCCCACCGGCGAATGCTCGACCGAGAATCTGAAGGCCGCGAAACTGCTCGAGGTGACGTCCGATCCGGCGATGCTCGCCGACGCCGATTACCTGATCGTCGCTGTGCCGACGCCGGTCGACCAGGCGCATCAGCCCGACTTCACGCCGCTGGTCGGCGCCAGCGAGTTCGTCGGCGCGCACATGAAGAGGGGCGCGATCGTCATCTACGAATCGACCGTCTACCCGGGCGCGACCGAAGAAGTCTGCATCCCGATCCTCGAAGCGAAGTCGGGCATGAAGTGGATGACCGACTTCCACGTCGGCTATTCGCCCGAGCGGATCAACCCGGGCGACAAGGAACGCACGCTCACGAAGATCACCAAGGTCGTGTCGGGCGACGATGCCGACACGCTCGAGAAGGTCGCGGACCTGTATGCGAGCGTGATCACCGCAGGCGTCTATCCGGCGTCCAGCATCAAGGTCGCCGAGGCCGCGAAGGTCATCGAGAACACCCAGCGCGATCTCAACATCGCGCTGATGAACGAGCTCGCGATCATCTTCGACAAGATCGGCATCGACACGATCGAAGTGCTGAAGGCCGCGGGGACGAAGTGGAACTTCCTGCCGTTCCGGCCGGGTCTGGTCGGCGGCCACTGCATCGGCGTCGACCCCTACTACCTGACGCACAAGGCGGAGATGGTCGGCTACCAGCCGCAGGTGATCCTCGCGGGTCGCCGCATCAACGACGGGATGGGCAAGTTCATCGCCGAGCAGACGATCAAGCAGATGATCCGCAACGGATCGACCGTGAAAGGCTGCGCGGTCACCGTGCTCGGGCTGACCTTCAAGGAAGACTGTCCCGACCTGCGCAACTCACGCGTCATCGACGTCATCCGCGAGCTCGAGTCGTACGGGGTCGACGTGCATGTCCACGATCCGATCGCCGACTACGACGAGGCGGTCCACGAATACGGCGTGAAGCTGAAGAGCTGGGACGATCTGCCGGTATCGCACGCGCTCGTCGCGGCGGTCGCGCATCGCGAGTTCAAGGAGCGCACCACGGCCGAGTATGTCGCCAAGCTGGTCGCGTCCGCACCGTTCATCGACGTCAAGAGCGCGTTCGACGCCGACGCGATTCGCGCCGGTGGTGCGACGGTCTGGCGACTGTGAGGGGCCCTGTCGAATGAGCGTCGTCGATCCGGTGTTGCAGCCGCCCGCGCCGGAAGGGCAGGGCGTGGGTTACGGCGCGGTGCGCGCACGACTCGCCGCCGCGCCGCGCCGCTGGCTCGTGACCGGCGCTGCAGGTTTTATCGGCTCCAACCTCGTCGAGACGCTGCTCGGCCTCGACCAGGACGTGGTCGGCCTCGACAACTACGCGACCGGCCACCGCCGCAACATCGACGAGGTCCTCGCGACCGTCGGTCCCGAACGCGCGGCGCACTTCACGATGATCGAAGGCGATATCACGCGACCCGGCGACTGTGGGCGTGCCTGCGAAGGCGTCGCGTTCGTCCTGCATCAGGCTGCACTCGGCTCGGTGCCTCGTTCGCTCGAGAACCCGGCAGCGACCAACGCGGCGAACATCGACGGCTTCGTCAACATGCTGGTCGCCGCGCGCGACGCGCGTGTGGAACGCTTCGTCTATGCGGCGTCGAGTTCGACCTACGGCGACCATCCGGCGCTGCCGAAGGTCGAGGAACACATCGGACGCCCTCTGTCGCCGTATGCGGTCACGAAGTACGTCAACGAGCTGTACGCAGACGTCTTCTCGCGCTGCTACGGTCTGGCTACGATCGGGCTGCGTTACTTCAACGTGTTCGGCAAGCGACAGGATCCGGACGGTGCCTATGCGGCCGTGATCCCGAAGTGGATCGCCGCGCTGCTGGTCGGTGCGCCGGTGGCCATCAACGGCGACGGAGAGACGACGCGCGACTTCTGCTTCGTCGACAACGCGGTGCAGGCGAACCTGCTCGCCGCGACGACGGCCGACGAGGCGAGCCTGAACCAGATCTACAACGTCGCCGTCGGCGGACGCACGTCACTGAACACGCTGTACGAAAAGCTCAAGGGCAGCCTGCTGGCCTACGCGCCGATGGTCGCGGCGCACGAAGCGAGTTACGGTGCCTTCCGCGACGGCGACGTGCGACATTCGCAAGCCGACATCGGCAAGGCGGCGCGGCTGCTCGGCTATCGGCCGAGCCACGACCTCGATGCCGGACTCGCTGCCGCCATGCCCTGGTATGTCTCGCACCTGAACCGCTGACTCACCGGTCCGCGCGCCCGAGGATCCAGCAGGCGATCGCGATCAACACGATCGCACCGCTTTCGTAAACCAGGACGATCGGATTGGCTTCCTTGCCCTGCAGGATGATCAGCCGGCTCAGCGCGGTCATCGCGATGAACAGCGGCAGCGTGATGAGGATGCGCCTGCCGGCATAGAACGCGGCCAGCATCGTCAGGACTTCGGCATAGATGAACATCAGCAACAGATCCTTCAGCTCCACCCGTCGCGCCTCGAACGCGGAGACCACTTCCTGGAACATCGCGACGACGGTGAATGCGGCGATGAGGATCAGGAAGCACTTCTCGGTGAATTCGATGATCTGCTTGAAGGTCATGGCCGCTCCCGTAACGCGAAGCCTCTAATCTAGCAGCGTGCGCGCGACGTCCCGGCGAACCTTGTTCCGCGGACGGACTCCGAAGAAGCCTCGCCCTTTACCGATGTCCATACCATGCAGCTCCCACGCTACGGCGCAGACACGACGCTCCATGTCGTCATGAACGCCGGTTCCGGACATCAAGGCACCACGGCCGTCCGGCGCATCATCGAGGAGACATTCGAGGCGGCGGGCCGTGTCCACCGGTTCCATGCGATCGAGCGAGGCGGATCCGTTGCTGAAGTGGCCGGCCGCGCCGTCGAGGCCGCGCATGCGGATGCAGGCGCCGTGATCGGCGCCGGCGGCGACGGGACCCTCAACGGCGTCGCGCAGGCCGTGCTCGGCAGCGGACGCCCGTTCGGCGTCATCCCGCTGGGCACGTTCAACTACTTCGCCCGCACGCACGGTATTCCGTCGGAACCGGCAGCGGCCTCCCGCGCGTTGCTCCATGCGGAGGTCCGGCCGGCCCAGGTCGGGCTCGTCAACGATCGCATCTTCCTCGTCAACGCCAGCCTCGGACTGTATCCGCGGGTGCTGCAGGCGCGCGAGATGCACAAGCAGCGTTTCGGGCGAAGTCGCGTCGTCGCCTTCGGATCGGCCTTCGCGACCGCGCTCGGCGCCCGGCGCTCGCTGCACCTGAAGCTGCGCTGCGGCGGCGTCGAGCGGATGCTGCATGCGCAGACGCTGTTCATCGCGAACAACGACCTGCAGCTCGAACAGATCGGCGTCGACGACGTGGCCGCCGTCGATCAGCTGGTGGGCATCGCGCTGCGGCCGGTCGGCAGCCTCGCGCTGTTCAAGCTGATGTTGCGAGGGGCGTTCGGCCAGTTGAAGAAGGCGCGCGAGGTCCAGAGTTTCGGTTTCCAGCAACTGGACGTCGCGCCGCTCGACGCGTTCGTTCCCGCGCGCCGGCGCGGCCGGCCGATCGTCGTCGCGACCGATGGGGAGATCGCGAAGATGGAAGCGCCGCTGGTTTTCAGGGTCTCGCCGGATCCTCTGCCGCTGCTCCATCCCGCGGCTGCCGATGCCGTGCCGCGCGAATGACGGCGATCGTCCAGATTTCCGACCCGCACTTCGGGACCGAGCGGCCGGCCGTCGTGGAAGCGCTGGTGCGCTTCGTGTCCGACCTCGCCCCCGAACTGGTCGTGTTGTCCGGCGACATCACGCAGCGTGCGACCCGTGCGCAATTCGCGGCGGCGCGGCGCTTCGCCGACCGCCTGCGGTCGCCGGCGCTGCTCGCGATCGCCGGCAACCACGACGTGCCGCTGTTCAATCTCGCGGCGCGCCTCCTGTCGCCTTACGCGAATTACCGGCGCGCATTCGGCGACGAGCTCGAACCGGAACACCGCTCGCCCGGCTGGCTGGTGCTCGGCGTCAAGACCACTCGTCGCTGGCGACATACCAACGGCGCGCTGTCGACCGAACAGATCGACCGGGTGGTGGCGCGTCTGGCCGCCGCCGATCCATCGCAGATGCGCGTCGTCGTGGTTCATCAGCCGGTCGCGGTCCGCGACGACGCCGATGCGCACGACCTGCTGCGCGGCCACGAAGCGGCGGTCCGACGCTGGGCCGAAGCCGGCGCCGACGTCATCGTCGGCGGCCACATCCACCTGCCTTACATCGTGCCGCTGCACCGACGACACGCGGGGCTCGCGCGGCGGCTGTGGTGCGTGCAGGCCGGCACCTCGGTGTCGTCCCGCGTGCGCGACGGGGTCGGCAATTCGGTCAACGTGCTGCTGCAGGAAGGAATTGCTGCGCCCGGCCGTCCGCAGTGCGTGGCCGAGCGCTGGGACTTCGACGTGCGGTCCGGCCGCTTCGAGCGCGTCGGCAGCGAGCGCCTCGACCTGAGCGCGGTCGTGGTGGCGCGCTGACCCGTGGAACGCCTGGCAGACGCGATCGCCGCCCACGCGCGGGCGCCGCTGGGCGTACCTCGGTGGATGGCTCGCTTGTATCGGCAACGGCATACTCAACCCCCCGGGCAGCCGCCGCCGTTCCTGCAGGTGCATTGGGCGAGCGACGTGCGGCGGGCTTAGCGTTCGGCGGGGTCAGTCGACCCGGAACCATTCCATACGGACGATGTTGCTGGGCAGCAGGATCGGCGTCACGTTCTTCTTCGCGATCCAGGCGATCTTCTGACGATGAAGCACGATGTGCCGGTATTCGCTGGTCTGCCGCGCGATCGCGTCGATGATCAATTGCCTGCGCTTCGCCGGATCCATCTCGATCGCGGCCGCGTCGATCAGCCTGTCGAGTTCCGGATCCGAGAAGCGCCCGTAGTTGTAGGCGCCCTTCTGCGAGACCAGGTCCAGCGTGTGCAGGATCGGGTCCATGATGATCTGCGCATCGGTGATGCTGCCGCCCCAGCCGAGCATGTACATGCTGGTCTCGTGCTTCTCCAGCTTCGGGAAATAGATCGCCTTCGGGATGGCGTTGACCCGCAGCGTCACGCCGATGCGGGCGAGCATGCCCACCGCAGCGATGCACAGGTCGCGATCGTTGATGTAACGGTCGTTGGGGCAGTCGAGCGTGACTTCGAAGCCGTTCGGATAACCCGCTTCGACCATCAGCTTCTTCGCGCCGGCGACGTCGACCGGCGGATGCTTCTCGAGCGACGGATCGAGGCAGCCGACCGGCGCGGTCGTCATGCAGCCGGTCGCGACCGACTGGCCGCGCATGATCTTGGCCTGCAATGCATCGACGTCGATCGCCTTGTAGAACGCCTCGCGTACGCGACGGTCCTTGAACGGATTGCGGTCGGTGATGTTGCTGCCGTCGAGGGCGTCGCGGAACTGATCGAAGCCGAAGAACACGACGCGGTTCTCGAGACCGGAAAGCACCCTGAAGCCACTGTTGCCGCTGAAACGCGCGATGTCCTGCGGCGCCGGATCCGACACGAAGTCGATCTCGCCGGACAGCAACGCGGCCATGCGCGTCGCGTCCGAGCCGATCGGCGTGTAGACCAGTTCGTCCACGTTGCCTTCCTTCGGTCCCCACCAGTCGGGGTTTCGGACCAGCACCGTCTTCACGCCGATCTCGCGTGTCTTCAGGATGTACGGCCCGGTGCCGTTCGCGTTGCGCGAGGCATAGGTCTCTTCCTTCGCCTTGAAGTCGAGCGGCTTCTCCGCCTTGTGCGCGACTGCCCAGGTCCGGCTCATGATGTAGATGGTGTTCAGATGCTGCAGCAACAGCGGATTCGGCTTGTCCTGCTGCAGCTCGATCGTGTAGTCGTCGATCTTCACGACCTTGCCGAGCGCCTTCGCGTATTGAGCGAGCTGCGACGGCGGCGTCTTTGCCCGCTCGATCGAGAAGACCACGTCGTCTGCGGTGAACGGCGAACCGTCGTGGAACCTGACGCCGCGGCGCAGGTTGAAGCGCCAGGTCGTCTCGTCGACGATGCGCCACGACGTCGCGAGCCGCGGCCCGATCACCGAGTCCCGACCGCGTTCCACGAGCGCATCGTGGATCAGGTTGGCGAAGTTGTTCGTCAGCAGTTCGTTTTGGGAATACGGATCCATCGTCTGAACGTCGCCGCGCGTCGCCCAGCGCAGGGTCTTCGCGGCGGCCGACTCCGGCGTGCCGGTCAGCAGGGTCAGCGTCGCGACGATGATCGCGACAACGGCGGCTCGCTTCGAATGCGTCATGCAGTTCACTTTCGACAGGGGCTGGAAGGCGTTCCGGACGATGATGCCATGCGCGCCGGTGCTAGACTCGCCCGCCGATGAAAGCCCCTTGCCGCATCGCCTCTGCATCGCCGTCGGTCGACGCTGACGATCGTCCATCGCATGGCGCGTAACGACGCCGACGGACGCTTCGAGCGGGCCTTCGCCCTCCATCGGAACGGCCGCCTGGCCGAGGCACGCGCACAGTACGACGCGCTGCTGGCCGACGTGCCGCGCCACGCGCCGGCGCTGCATTTCTCGGCGGTGATTCTGCACGGCTCGCAACGATCGCTCGAAGCGCTCGAACGGATCGAGCGATCACTGTCGATCGATGATCGTGTTTCCGATGTCTGGAACAACGCCGGCCTGATCTACATGGCCCTGGGCCGCGGGTCCGATGCGGCGCGTGCGTTCGACCGCGCGCTACGGCTGGAGCCGACGCTCGCCGAGGCGTGGCTCAACCGGTCGTCGCTGGACCTCGCGGTGAACGATGGCGTCGCCGCGGAGGTTTCTGCACGGCGTGCGCTGTCCCTGGTCGAATCTCCGCACGCCTGGTTCAACCTCGCGCTCGCGCTGGATGCACAGCGGCGTCCGGTCGACGCGCTCGCGGCGCTCGACCGGCTCGAGGCAGGCAGCGCGGTCGACCCCGCCGACGTGACGCTGCCGCGACTGCGGGCGCAGTTGCTCATCGCCATCGGACAAGCGGACGAGGCGTGTCGCGTGCTCGATCGCACGCTGCTGCGTGTCGACGACCCGATGCTCAGACTCGAACGCGCGCGCCTCGCCGACGCCGTCGATGACGAGCGCGGCGCGATCGACGGTTACCGCGCGGCGCTGCGCGGCGCGGCTGCGGCATCGCCGGTCCATCAAGCCGCGCTGTCCGAGTTGCTGTTCCTGAAGAAACGGCGCGCCTCGTGGGACGGGCTAGCCGAGCTGCAGACGGAATTCCGCGACGGCGTCGTGACGCATGGATCGCTGCCCGGCGGCAGCGCGCTGACGCCGTTCTCCTTCCTGTCCGATCCGTCGACACGCGAAGAGCAGAAGATCGCGGCCCGCGCTTGGTCGCGTCGCTATTTCGAAGGGTCGCCCCAGGAGCGGCCGCTGTCGAGAGGCCGGCTGCGCATCGGCTACCTGTCGTCGGACCTGCATGAACACGCGACCGGCGTCCTCGCGGTCGGACTGTTCGAGCAGCACGACCGCGAACGCTTCGAGATCTTCGCGTATTCGACCGGGCCCGACGACGCGACGCCGCTGCGCCGGCGCCTGATCGCGAGCTTCGACCACTTCGTCGATGCGCGCGGCTGGACCGATGCGCGCATCGCGGAAATCATCCGCGATGACGGCATCGACATCCTCGTCGACCTGAAGGGTCACACCGAGCGCGCGGCGACCGAAGTGATGGCGAGGAGGCCCGCGCCGATCGCGGTCTCGTATCTCGGTTACCCCGGCACGATGGGTGCGCTTTTCATCGACTACCTGATCGGCGACGCGATCGTCACGCCGCTGTCGGAGTCCGGCGACTACGACGAGACGCTGGTCCTGCTACCGCACACCTACCAGGTCACCGACGACCGCCGCGCGATCGCCGCATCACCGACGCGCGCCGAACTCGGCCTGCCGGACGGCGTGGTGGTGTTCTGCTGCTTCAACAACCACTACAAGATCGGGTCCGACGTTTTCGACGCCTGGTGCGACGTCTTGATGCAGGTCCCGCGCAGCGTGCTATGGCTGCTGACGCGCAGCGACGACGACCTGCTGCGCAACCGCGTGCGCGGCGAGGCCGCGGCGCGCGGCATCGAGCCCGATCGCATCGTGTTCGGCGACACGCGGCCGCACGCCGACTACCTCGCGCTGTATCGACGCGCCGACCTGTTCCTCGACAGCTGGCCGTACAACGCGCACACGACCGCATCGGATGCGTTGTGGGTCGGCTGTCCGGTCCTGACGGTGAGGGGACCGACGTTCGCCGGTCGGGTCGCCGCCAGCCTGCTGGCCGCGGTCGGCATGCCCGAAGGCATCGCCGCCGACCGGTCCGCCTACGTCGCGATCGCGACACGCTGGGGCAACGACAGCGAGCAACTGGACGGGTTGCGCAAGCGGCTGGAGAGGGACGCGCGAACATCGCCGCTGTTCGATACGCGCGCCACGACGCGCGCGATCGAAGCCGCCTACCTCGAGATGGCCACGCAGAAGCGCGAGGGGCGCCGCGCGGCGATCGTCGTCGAAGACTAGTTCGACGCCGCTGCCGGCGAGACCGGCGCTGTGGTGTCGACCAGTTGCGGCGGACGCGTGGGATCGAAATCTTCCCACGTGCCGTCGGTCCAGGTCCCTTCGGCCGACTCGATGTCGACCGCGCCGGCGTCGCGCAGCGCGGCTGCCACGTCCAGCGTCGCATCCACGGCACCCGCGTCGACCGCGACCATCATCCCTGCGTGGCGGATCTGGTCGGCGCCCGGATCCATCGACGCGTGCATCGCGCCTGCGAATGCGCCGCTGTAGGCGCCGGCGGCCGCCGCGCCGAGTCCCGCGATCGCGACCATCGGCGCCGCGAGGCCGGCCGTCGCGCCGATCAGGGCGCCCGCGACGCCGGCCCCGACGCCGATCGCCGCACCCGTGCCCGCGCCGCGTTCGGCGCGTTCGAGGCCCGGCGACTCGACGTCGTCGCCTCCGACCGGCGTGGCGTCGTGTTGTCCCGGCGGCGTCACGTAGAAGACGCTGATGCGATCGCGCGCGACCGAACGCGCCACCAGCGCGTGGACGGCCTGGTCGGTCTGTTCGGAAGTCTGGAAGCGTCCTGCGATGATCTGGGTCATTGAGTCTCCTTGCCTGTGAAGTCGGAACAGGGCGCGATGATAAGAGCCGCGCCGGGCGTTGCATCCGCCCGCAATCGATTTTCAGGCATCGTCCTGCAAGGCCCATCGAGCCTCGATGCGAGCGTTGCATCGCTATAATCCGCGCCTCTCTCCGTAGTTCAATGGATAGAACAGCCGCCTCCTAAGCGGCAAATCCAGGTTCGATTCCCGGCGGAGAGACAGACGACACCGCGCCGCACCCGCGGCGACCCGACGTCTCATTCAGGAGCACGCATGAAGAATCTGTCGACGCTCGTCAACCACCAGATACGCCTCGCGGCCCGCCCCACCGGGCTGCCGACCCGCGACAACTGGTCGTTCACGACAGCGCCCGTGACCGAACCCGACGAGGGCGGCATCCTGGTGAAGACGCTGTCGCTGTCGCTCGACCCGGCTATGCGCGGCTGGATGAACGAAGGCAAGAGCTACATCGCGCCGGTCGAAATCGACGAAGTGATGCGCGCCGGCGGCATCGGCGTCGTGATGGCATCCAACCATCCGACGTTCTCCGAAGGCGACCACGTCACCGGTGCACCCGGCGTCCAGCAGTATTGGGCGGTGGGCGAGAAGCAGATCGCGCGCGGCGATGTCTCGAAGATCGATCTGCGCGCCGGCACGATCGAGCAATGGCTGAACGTGCTCGGCATGCCGGGCATGACCGGGTACTTCGGATTGATGGACGTCGGCATGCCGAAAGAGGGTGAGACGGTCGTCGTGTCCGGCGCGGCCGGCGCGGTCGGGCAGACCGTCGGCCAGCTCGCGAAGATCAAGGGTTGCCGTGCCGTGGGCATCGCCGGCGGCCCGGAGAAGTGCGCATGGGTGGTCGACGAACTCGGCTTCGATGCGTGCATCGACTACAAGGCCGGCGACGTCAAGGCCGAGTTGAAGAAGCACTGCCCTAAGGGAGTCGACATCTACTTCGACAACGTCGGCGGCGAGATCCTCGACGCGGTGCTGACGCGCATCACGCGCCACGCCCGCATCGTGATCTGCGGTGCGATCAGCCAGTACAACAATACCGGCGCGGTCCAGGGGCCGGCCAACTATCTGTCGCTGCTGGTGAACCGCGCTCGGATGGAGGGCATCGTCGTGTTCGACTACGCGCCGCGCTTCCACATCGCCGTGACCGAAATGGCCGCGTACCTGAAGGACGGCCGCATGAAGAGCCGTGAGGACGTCGTCACTGGCATCGACGCGTTCCCCGATACGCTGCTGCGGCTGTTTCGCGGCGAGAACTTCGGCAAGCTGATCCTGAAGGTCGCCGACGATTGACGGGTCGGGCAGACGCGGCCGGCGGCGAGTCGGCTAAACTACCGCCCTTCCATCGCGGCCGCGCCGGACCATTGCGTCCTGCGCCATCGGTATTCCACCTCGCCCGCGTCGGCTCCTGACTCTTTGCCGTCGCCCCGACCGCTTTCCCGGTCGATGGCACGCTCCACCATCATGTCGCTGCTGTCCCTCCAGAACATCGAACTCGCGTTCGGTCACGTCGCGTTGCTCGACAAGATCTCTCTGCACGTCGAGCGCGGTGAGCGCATCGGCCTGATCGGCCGCAACGGCGCCGGCAAGTCGTCGCTGATGTCGCTCATCGCCGGCTCGCAGAAACCCGACGACGGCAGCATCACGCGCGCGTCCGGCGTGACGACCGCGCTGGTTGAACAGGAGCCGCACCTGCCGCCGGAGATGACGGTGCTCGAGGTGGTGACCAGCGGCCTGCCCGCTGCCGCGCATATCGTCGCGTACGAACGCGCAGCGACGCGCGTCGCGACCGATCATTCCGAAGAAGCGATGAACGAGCTCGCCGACCTGCAGTCGGCGCTCGATGCCGACAACGGCTGGGGCGCGGCGCATCGACTCGAACGCGTGATGGAGCACTTCGATCTGGACCGCGAGGCGATGGTCAGCAGCCTGTCGGGCGGTCAGGCGAAGCGCGTCGCGCTGGCGCGCGCGATGGTCACCGACCCCGACCTGCTGCTGCTCGACGAGCCGACCAACCATCTGGACATCGAGACCATCGGCTGGCTCGAGGGGCTGCTGCGCGAGTTCGCCGGCAGCGTGCTCTTCATCACCCATGATCGCTCGTTCCTCGACGCGGTCACGACGCGCATCGTCGAACTCGATCGCGGCGATCTGACGAGCTACCCGGGCAGTTATGCCGCATACCGCACTCGCAAGGCCGAGGAGCTCGAGATCGAGCGCGTCGACAACGCGAAGTTCGACAAGCGGCTCGCGCAGGAAGAGGCGTGGATCCGCGAAGGCGTGAAGGCGCGGCGCACCCGCAACGAGGGCCGCGTGCGCCGCCTGGAACAGTTACGCGTCGATCGTGCGGCGCGCCGCGAACGGTCGAAGGACGTGCAACTCGCCGTCGATACCGGCGCGCGCTCGGGCAAGCTGGTCGCCGAGATGGAGCACGTGACGAAGTCGTTCGGCGACGGTGCGGATCGCCGCGTCGTGATCCGCGACTTCACCGCGACGATCATGCGCGGCGATCGCGTCGGGCTGATCGGCCGCAACGGCGCCGGCAAGACGACGATGCTCAAGCTGATCCTCGGCCAGATCGAGCCCGACGAGGGCACGGTCAAGCGCGGCACGATGATGTCGGTCGCGTACTTCGACCAGACCCGCGCGGTGCTCGACCCCGAGAAGACGCTGCTCGAGACCATCAGTCCTGGCTCGGAGTGGATCGAGATCGGTGAAGGCGCCAACCTGCAGCGCAAGCACGTGATGAGCTATCTCGGCGACTTCCTGTTCGCGCCGGAACGCGCCCGGTCGCCGGTCAAGAGCCTCTCCGGCGGCGAACGCAACAGGCTGCTGCTCGCGCGTCTGTTCGCGCGGCCGGCCAACGTGCTGGTGCTCGATGAGCCGACCAACGACCTCGACGTCGACACGCTCGAGCTGCTCGAGACGTTGCTGGTGGACTATCCGGGAACGATCTTCCTGGTCAGCCACGACCGCGCATTCCTCGACAACGTGGTGACGCAGACGATCGCGTACGAAGGCGACGGGGTCTGGCGCGAGTACGTAGGTGGTTACGCGGATACCGAGGCCGCGCGAGCACGTTCGAAGCCGGTCGAGGCGGCGGCGGTGAAGCCCGCTCAGGTCCAGAAGACCAACGCGCCTGCAGCGAAGGCCGCGCCGAGGAATGCGCTCGGGCACAAGGAGCAGCGCGAGCTCGCCGGCCTGCCGGCGACGATCGCGGCGCTCGAAACCGAGCAGACCGGCATCGCGCAGCGCCTCTCCGATACGGCGCTGTTTCGCAGCGACCGCAGCGGCGCCGCTGCGCTGCAGAAGCGCGCGACACAGATCGAGCAGGAACTGGCAACTGCGATGGCTCGGTGGGAGACGCTCGAGCGGCTCGCAGCGAACGCCTGAGCGCGCGGTCAATCGTCGCTGCCTCATTTTTAACCACGGTCAGCAGAGCCGCGCCAGTCAAGGATGTACGTGACTTTCAAGCAGTCTTTTCCACAGAAAATGGGGATAAGTCCTACTGTTTCCGAGTCGATGCTGCAACTGCACCGAAGGACTAATCAGTGGTGACGAAGCCGCAGTACTCCGAGGCATCGATCCGGGTCCTGAAGGGGCTGGAGCCGGTCAAGCAGCGCCCCGGCATGTACACGCGAACCGAAAACCCGCTGCACATCGTGCAGGAGGTCATCGACAACGCGGCCGACGAGGCGCTCGGCGGTTACGCTGCGCGCATCGTGGTGGTGCTCGAAGCGGATGGGTCCATCCAGGTCGAGGACGACGGCCGCGGCATCCCGGTCGGACTGCATCCGGAAGAGGGAGTCCCGGTCGTCGAGATCGTCTTCACGCGACTGCATGCCGGCGGCAAGTTCGACAAGGGCAGCGGCGGTGCGTACGCCTTCTCGGGTGGCCTGCACGGCGTCGGCGTGTCGGTGACCAACGCGCTGTCGAAGTCGCTCGATGTGACGGTGTGGCGCGATGGGGCGGTCCACACCATCGGCTTCGCGCACGGCGACGTCGTCGCGCCGCTGGTGTCGCGACCGCTGGCGAAGGGCGACGATCGTGGCGTGCGCAGCACCGGCACGCGCGTGACGATGCGGCCCGACCCGAAGTACTTCGACGGCGACCTGATCCCGTTCGCGGACCTGCAGCGATTGTTGCGCAGCAAGGCGGTGTTGCTACCCGGACTGACGGTTACCCTGACCGACGCGCGGACCACGGCGCGCGACCGGACGCGCACACCGACGGTCGAGACCTGGCACTACGCGCACGGGCTGCGAGGCTACCTGATCGACGCGCTCGCGCAGTCGAGCGGTAGCGATCCGCTGATCCCGTTCTACGAAGGCGGCCAGTTTTCGAGCGGCAGCGACAGCTTCGCCGAAGGCGAGGGCGCGGACTGGGTCGTCGCGTGGACCGAAGACGGTCCGCTGGTCCGCGAGTCGTACGTCAACCTGATCCCGACGCCGGCCGGCGGCACGCACGAAGCCGGCCTGCGCGAAGGCCTGTTCGACGCGGTCAAGGGCTTCATCGACCTGCACGGTCTGATGCCGAAAGGCGTGCGGCTGCTGCCCGAGGACGTGTTCGCGCGGGTGTCGTTCGTGTTGTCGGCGAAGGTCCTCGATCCGCAGTTCCAGGGACAGATCAAGGAGCGTCTCAACAGCCGCGACGCATTGAAGCTGGTCGCGAACTATGCGAAGCCCGGCCTCGAGTTGTGGCTGAGCCAGCACGTCGACCAGGGCCGCAAGCTGGCCGAACTCGTGATCCGCCAGGCGCAGACGCGCCAGCGATCGGCGCAGAAGGTCGAGAAGAAGAAAGGCTCCGGCGTCGCGGTGCTACCCGGCAAGCTGACCGACTGCGAGTCGACCGACATCGCGCGGAACGAGGTCTTCCTCGTCGAAGGCGACTCGGCCGGTGGCTCCGCGAAGATGGGGCGGGACAAGGTCTTCCAGGCGATATTGCCGTTGCGTGGCAAGGTGCTCAACGCATGGGAGACCGAGCGCGACCGGCTGTTCGCGAACAACGAGATCCACGACATCGCGGTCGCGATCGGCATCGACCCGCACAGTCGCGAAGACACGGTCGACCTCGCGCCGCTGCGGTACGGCAAGGTCTGCATCCTGTCGGACGCCGACGTCGACGGCTCGCACATCCAGGTGCTGTTGCTGACGCTGTTCTTTCGGCACTTCCCGAAACTGATCGAGAACGGCAACCTGTACGTCGCCCGCCCGCCGCTGTATCGCGTCGACGTCGCTGCGCGCGGCAGGAAGCCGGCGCAGAAGCTGTATGCGCTCGACGAAGGCGAACTGGTCGCGATCGAGGACAAGCTGATCAAGGATGGCGCGCGTGCGAAGTCGTGGAGCATCTCGCGCTTCAAGGGGCTCGGCGAGATGAGCGCCGAGCAGTTGTGGGAGACCACGATGAATCCCGACACGCGCCGGCTGTCGCAGGTCACGCTCGGCACGCTGGACCTGATCGCGACGACGGCGCGGATCAACATGCTGATGGGCAAGGGCGAAGCGGCCGCGCGAAAGAGCTGGCTCGAGGAGCACGGCAACGAGGTCGAGGCGGATATTTGATCGTCAGGCTTGCACAGAGGAGTCCGTCTTGTATCTGAACGAGAGTCTGGAATGAGGTCGCTCGCGATGGTCCTGTTGTTCATCGCGACCACCGCGGTCGCGCATGCCGACATCTACGGCTACATCGATGCTGCAGGCATGACGCATCTGGCGACCGAGAAGATCGACGACCAGTACACGCTGTTCCTCAAGACGTCGCCCGAGGCCGACCGGCCTTCCGCCGGCGATCGACCGGTCCTCTCACCGGATGCATCGCTGATGAAGACGCGCCTGTTCCAGCGGCTGGTCGACCATCCGAACATCCGCAAGTACGAACCGATGATCCGCGCAGCCGCAGCGCGCCACGGACTCGATCCCGGGCTGGTGAAGGCCGTGATCGCGGTCGAGTCTGGCTTCGAGCCGGCGGCCGTGTCCGACAAGGGCGCGGTCGGGCTGATGCAGATCCTGCCTGCGACGGGCGAGCGCTACGGCGTGCATGCCGATCGCAGGAAGACCATCGACGCGAAGCTGGCGGACCCGACGCTCAACATCGAGATCGGCACACGTTACCTGGCCGACCTCCGAAAGATGTTCGCGAACCGCCCCGAACTCGCGCTTGCCGCGTACAACGCCGGCGAGAACGCGGTGGTCCGTTTCCGCAATGCGATTCCGCCGTTCTCCGAGACGCGGGCGTACGTGAAGCTGGTCGCCCAGTTCCACGCGTTCTACAGGCCGCCCGACGCAGTCGCCGACGCGCTTGCGCGTGAACGGATCCGCGTGATGATCCCGGCGAGGCGCAACATGCCGGACCCGAACATGCCGATGCGGCTCGCGGCGCCCGAAGCGCCGGTCGGGTCGGTGGTCGTTCCCGCGGCGATCCGGCCCGCAGTGGACGCAGTCGCATCCCCGGACTAGGCACCATTCTTCACGTTCCGCCTTCTTTCATCGATTCATGAGCGATCAGTCCACGCTGTTCCCCCCGCCGGCCCCCGAACTGCCCGACGATGCCCTGACTCTGGGCGACTATGCGGAGCGCGCCTATCTCGACTACGCGGTATCGGTCGTCAAGGGGCGTGCACTGCCTGAGGTCGCCGACGGCCAGAAGCCGGTGCAGCGACGCATCCTCTTTTCGATGCACCAAATCGGCCTGAACGCCGATGCGAAGCCGCGCAAGAGCGCCACCGTCGTCGGCGACGTGCTCGGCAAGCTGCATCCGCACGGCGATCAGTCGGTCTACGACGCGCTGGTGCGGATGGCGCAGGATTTCAGCCTGCGCTATCCGCTGATCGACGGACAGGGCAACTTCGGCTCGCGCGACGGCGACGGCGCCGCGGCGATGCGCTACACCGAGGCGCGCCTCACGCCGATCGCTCGGCTGCTGCTCGACGAGATCGACGAAGGCACCGTCGACTTCGGCCCGAACTACGACGGGTCCAGCACCGAGCCGGAACTGCTGCCGGCACGGTTGCCGTTCGTCCTGCTCAACGGCGCGTCCGGCATCGCGGTCGGCATGGCCACCGAGATCCCGTCGCACCATCTGACCGAGGTGGCGGCCGCGGCCGTCGCGATGGTCAGGTCCAACGGCAAGGCGACCACGGCCGAGCTGCTCGAACACATCCAGGGACCGGACTTCCCCGGCGGTGGGCAGATCATCTCTTCGCCGCAGGAGATCGCGGCCATCTACGAGAGCGGCCGCGGCAGCCTCAAGCTGCGCGCGCGCTGGACCATCGAGGAGCTCGCACGCGGCCAGTGGCAGATCGTCGTCAACGAGCTGCCGCCGAACACGTCGTCGCAGAAGGTGCTCGAAGAGATCGAGGAGCTGACCAACCCGAAGATCCGCGTCGGCAAGAAGGCCCTGAGCAGCGAGCAGATCGCGACACGCCAGACGCTGCTCGCGTCGCTCGACACGGTGCGCGACGAATCGGGCCGCGACGTCGCGGTGCGGCTCGTGTTCGAGCCGAAGTCGCGCAACGTGGAGCAGGCCGCGTTCATCCACATGCTGCTCGCACACACCAGCCTCGAAGCGAGCGTGCCGCTGAACCTCGTGATGATCGGCATCGACGGCCGTCCGCGACAGAAGCCGCTGGCGGACATCCTGCGCGAGTGGGCCGAATTTCGTCAGCAGTGCGTGACGCGACGTACGCAGCATCGGCTCGATCGCATCGACGAGCGCATCCACATCCTCGAAGGTCGCAGCATCGTGCTGCTGAACATCGACGCGGTGATCCGCATTATCCGCGACGCCGATGAGCCGAAGCCCGCGCTGATCGAGGCCTTCGGCCTGTCGGACCGGCAGGCCGAGGACATCCTCGAGATTCGCCTGCGGCAACTCGCACGGCTCGAGGCGATCCGCATCGAACAGGAGCTCGCCGAACGTCGGCTTGCGAAGGCCAGACTCGAGGAACTGCTCGGCAACCCCGCGTCGCTGAAGCGCCAGATCATCCGCGAGATCGAAGCGGACGCGAAGACCTTCGGCGCGAAGGATCCGCGTCGCACGCTGATCCAGGAAGAGCGCAGGACGTCGCTCGAGGTCAAGGTCGTCGACGAGCCGGTGACAGTGATCGTGTCCGGGAAGGCATGGGTCCGCGCGCGCGTCGGCCATGGACTCGACCCGTCGCTGTTCACGTTCAAGGCCGGCGATGGATTGCAGGCGGTCTACGAATGTCGCAGCGTCGATCAGCTCGTCGTGCTCGGGACCAACGGCCGCGCGTATTCGTCGGCGGTCGCCGGACTGCCGACCGCGCGCGCGGTGCGCGGCGACAAGTCGGAGGCGGTGCCGGTGACGTCTCTGGTCGACATCGAGCCGGGATCGCAGATCGGATCGATCTTCGTCGGGCCGGTCGATCGTGCGCTGCTGATCGCGACGACCGCGGGTCACGGCTTCGTCTGCAGGCTCGGTGACCTGATCGGCCGCAATCGGGGCGGCAAGGCATTCGTCACGATCGGCGGTGACGACGAAGGCGAAGGAAAGGCCGCATCGAGCGTTCCGGCGCGACCGCTGCCGATCACGGCCGTCGACAT
The DNA here is from genome assembly GCA_039936235.1 of Burkholderiaceae bacterium. Taxonomy (GTDB): domain Bacteria; phylum Pseudomonadota; class Gammaproteobacteria; order Burkholderiales; family Burkholderiaceae_D; genus CAHJXF01. The sequence continues at coordinate 24,665 of JBDTIS010000218.1, forward strand.
CGATGCCGACAGCGAGATCGCCTGCCTGTCGAGCGACCACGTGTTGCTGGTTTTCCCGTCGACCGAGATCAAGAAGCTGTCCGGCGGCGGACGAGGCATCACGTTGCAGGATATCGGCGACGGCGAACGGCTCGTGTCGGCGCTGGCGATCGGACCGAAGGGGCTGGTCGTGGTCGGCCACGGGCGCGGCGGCAAGGAGCATCGCGTGCAACTGACCAGCGCCGCGCTCGAGCCGCATCGGGGCAAGCGGGCGCGCAAGGGTCGCAAACTCGCCAACCGGCTGCAGGCGCCGGTACTCGTGAAGCCGGACGGCAATGCGGGTCCGTCGGGCGAAGGGTGAGCGGCATGCAGTAACGTCTCGTCGCCGTGATCTGCGCGACGCCGCTGATGGTCGCATGCGCGTCGTCGGCTCAGGCCGAGCAAGTCGTTCCGTCCGTTCCACCACAGTTCACCGGTGCGCCGCGCAGCGTGGGTCGATTCCAAAACCCCTCTTCCCGTTCGAACTGCCGACGCTCGGCGACCTCGCCGACTGGTAAACGGCGAAGCGTGCTGCGAGAACTGCGCGTCGCCCGCACGCAAGGTCCGAGTGCCGTTCACGATGGCGGAGGTCCGCACAGCGACGTCGTGCCGATTTCGCACAGCCGCTAAGATCATCTCGACGCGGCCAGCGTCGACTGGCGCTTCTTCTCCGGTGGCGACACCGGCTATGCACCGCTGTTTCGCGCCCTGATCCACGCGGAGTTCGATCGCTTCGACTTCGCGGCCATTCCGATCGGTGCATGCGAATCCAACAAGTACCTGCGCGCCCAGCATGTCGATCCGGCCGAAGCGGTACGCATCCGCCGCGACTTCGACGTGAAGCCGTCGATGGGCATCCACTGAGGCACGTTCGTGCTGACGATCGAGCCCTTCGACCAGCCGCCGAGGATCTGGCGATCGCGCTCGCACGTGCGCATCCGCCGCCCGACGCGTTCGTGGTATTCCGGCCCGGCGAGACGCGCGTGCTCGACAAGGCCGCCGCGCGCTGACTATCCAGACGGAGACTCCGATGCTGCATCCGCAAGCCCGCGCACTGCTGGACCTGATGATCGAACGCGGCGTACCGGCGATGCATACGCTGACGCCGGTCGACGCGCGCACGACCTATCGAGATCGACGCTCGATCACGCAGCCGTTGCCGCAGGAAGTCGCGCTGGTGCAGGACCTCGCCGCCGATGGTCCGCACGGCCCGGTGCCGTTGCGGCTCTATCGACCGATCGGCATCGACCCGGGCACCATGTTGCCGGTGCTGATCTACTTCCACGGTGGCGGCTGGGTCATCGGCGACCTCGACACCCACGACGTGCTGTGCCGCGAACTCGCGAATCTAGCCGGCATCGTCGTGGTCGCCGTCGACTATCGGATGGGACCGGAGCATCGCTTTCCGACGGCCTACGACGACACGCTCGCCGCGACCGCCTGGGTCGCGCGCAACGCGGCGTCTCTGGATGTCGACGCATCGCGGCTCGCGGTCGGCGGCGACAGCGCCGGCGGCAATCTCGCGGCGGCCGTGTGCCTCGGCGCGCGCGACACCGGACCGTCGATCGCGTTCCAGTTGCTGATCTATCCGGCAACCGACATGCGACGCGTCCATCGGTCGCACGTCGCCAACGGCGACGGCTATCTGCTCACGCGCGACACCATCGCCTATTACCACGACCACTATATCGACGACGTGAAGCACGACACCGACTGGCGCGCGTCGCCGCTGCTGGCTGCCGATCATTCACGATTGCCAGCGGCGCTGGTCCTGACGGCCGGCTACGATCCGCTGCGCGACGAAGGCCTCGACTACGCACGCGCGCTGGCCGATGCCGGCAACAGCGTCAGCTACGTCTGCTTCGAGCGCCAGATCCACGGCTTCGTGCCGATGGGCAAGGTACTCGACGAAGCGAATACGGCCGTCGTGTTGTGCGCGGCAGAGCTCAGGCGACGTCTGTCGATCGGTCCGTGAAAGAAGTACTGAACAGTACTTCCTAAGGCGCGACCCCGCAGGCGATGCGCGCACCGCCGCCGCCGAGCTTGGCCGGCTGATCCGCGTAGTTGTCGCCACCGGCGTGGATCACGATCGCATGGTCCTTGATGTCCGCCAGCGTCAGGTGCGGCGCGACCACGCTGGTCGTGGCCTTGCCGTTCGCGGAAACGGTCAACGCCGGAAGGTCCCCCTTGTGACCCGTGCCTGCCGGGCCTTCGTGCATGCCGGTCTTGGCCGGGTCGAAGTGACCACCGGCGCCGAAGGCCGGTGCTTTCGCGCCACCGTTGGCGGGGTCCGGCGCCGCCTCGCAACTCGCCATCTCGTGGACATGGAAACCGTGCTGCCCGGGCGGCAGACCGCGCAGTGCGGGCGCCAGCTTGAGCCCCGTGGGCGTGTCGGACGCGGTGATGCTGCCTACGAACTTGTCGATCCCCTCGGCATTGACCGTGCTCATCGGGATCTTGATCGAAGCGGCCGCGCAGGCGGCTCCGCCGGAAACGCATGCGGCCAGGGCAAAAGCGCTTGCGCACAGTCGGGCGAGTTGCATGAAGTCATCCTTTCTGATGGCTTTTTTCGTCGGCATCGGCGATGCGGTCGGCCGGTCGACCGACGTGACGAAATCGCGATGATGACGATCTTTCCGCGTCCGTGCACGGAGCTGCGTGTCATCGGATGGAGTCGCGGCACGTTACATACGGACACGAAGTCGCCCGTTCGGTCACGCGCGGCATGGAACGCCATGCCCTGGCGGACGTCCGATCTTCACCAGCCATTCGAGGAGAAGTCATGAACGCAAAGAAGCTTCTGCTGGCGGCTCTGCTCGCATCGCCGCTGCTCGTCGGCCTGCCGTCGCAGGCTGCCCACGCGCAGGCCTCGTTCGATCTGCGGATCGGCACCCCGCCGCCGCCGCCGCGCGCCTACGTGCTGCCGCCGCCGCGCCGCGGCTACGTCTGGGCACCGGGCTACTGGAACTGGAACGGCCGTCGCCACGTCTGGGTGAACGGCTACTGGGTACGTGAACGTCGCGGCTACCGTTATGCGGCACCCGAGTGGCGTCCGGACGGCGATCGCTACGGCTTTCGCCGTGGACATTGGGAACGCAACTAGCGTTCATCGGCCTTTCGTTCATCGCAGCGTGATCATCCACGCGGTCGTGAGAAGCAGCAATCCGCCCATGCCGCCGTTGAAGGCACGCAGGCGCCACGTCGCGTCGGGGTCCTGCAGCCAGCCTTGCAGATGCGCGCCCATCGCGGCCCAGGCACCCACACACGGGAAGTTGATGACCGCGAACAATGCGCCCAGCGCGACGATCGTGGCGATCGACTGATCGTGCCCCGGCAGGAAGCTCGAGGCTGCGGACAGCGCCATCATCCACGCCTTGGGGTTGGCGAACTGGAAGAGGGTGGCCTGCAGGAACGTCATCGGTCCATCGCCGCCGGCGCCCTGCGCCGTCGATGACCCCGGGCGCCACGCCGCGGCGAGCAACCTGTAAGACAGCCACAGAAGATAGGCATATCCGACGAGTGCGAGGCCGAGTCCGAGCGTCGGATGCGTCGTCACGAGCGTGGCCACGCCCGATGCCGCCAGCCACAGCAGCACCGTGAAGCCGAACGTGACGCCGGCTACCTGCGGCAGCGTGCGGCGCAGCCCGAAGCGTGCTCCCGATGCCGTCGCCAGCAGGTTGTTCGGGCCCGGCGTGATCGATGAGACGAACGCGAACAGCGCGAGCGCGAGCCATGGGTTGGCGAGCATGTGGATTTTTCCGGCGACGATGCGATTGCTGGTTCGGTCGATGGAGTGTAGGGTTGGGACCGGTACAGAACCTGTACACATTGGCTGACGAACCGTGATAGTGGCCTGGTGATAACGGCAATACGCGTACCGATCCGACGGGAGGATTCATGAAGCCGACTTCAACCGCGCTGCGTGGCGACGAGCGCACGCTCGTCGAACAGACGGCGGCGTGGCTACGCAAGCGGATCGACGATCGTGTCTGCCGCCCCGGCATGCGGGTTCCGTCGATCCGCGTGCTCGCGGTCGAGCGTCGCGTGAGCCGCTTCACCGTCGTCGAGGCTTACGAAAGGCTGGTCGCGCATGGCTACCTGGAGTCGCGCCGGGGCTCGGGCTTCTACGTGCGCGACGTGTCGGCCGCCGGGAAAGGCCGGCCGACACGCTCGCCGGACACGCGCGCCCCAGCACCGACGGACGCGACGCGCATCGATGCGCAGTGGCTGATGAAGAACATGTTCAGCGACTCGCCGCCGCACCACATGCCGGGCTCGGGACTGCCGCCGCCCGGATGGATGGATCGCGAGATGCTGGCTGTCGCGATGCGTTCGCTCGGTCGCGCGATGGGCCACGACCGCATCGACGCTGACGACCGCCTGTCGGCCGGGATGCTCGACTACGGCCGTCCACAGGGTTTCCTGCCGTTGCGCGAACAACTGCAGCGCAAGCTGTCGGGCTTCGAGGTGATGGCCGAGCCGTCGCAGATCGTGACGACCAGCGGCGCAACGCAGGCCTTCGACCTGATCGCGCGGCATTTCCTCGTGCCGGGCGACACGGTGCTGGTCGACGACCCGGCGTGGTTCCTGATGTTCGCGCTGTTCGTTGCTCATGGCGCGCGCGTCGTCGGCGTGCCGAGGCTGAACGACGGTCCGGACATCGCGGCACTCGAGCGGCTCGTCGTCGAGCACAAGCCGCGCTTCTACGTGATCGATTCGGTGCTGCACAACCCGACGTCGACGTCGCTGTCGTCGGCGAAGGCGTTTCAGGTGCTCAGGCTCGCGGAGCAGCACGACTTCATGGTGGTCGAGGACGACGTCTACGCGGACCTGCATCCGGGGGCGTCCGGTCGACGTGCGTCGGCGGCGATTCGCATCGCGAGCCTCGACCAGTTGAAGCGCGTGATCTACGTCGGCAGTTTCTCGAAGACGCTGGCCGCGAACCTGCGCGTCGGTTTCGTAGCATGCGACGCCGCGCTCGCCGAGCGGCTGGCCGAGCACAAGATGCTGGCGGCGCTGACGACACCCGAGATCGGCGAGCGGATGGTCAGCCGCATCCTGTCCGACGGGCACTATCGCAAGCACGTCGAGCGGCTGCGGGCGCGTTTCGACGCCGGCCGGGATCGTGCGATCCGCGGGCTCGAACGTGTGGGCCTGGCCATCGACGATCCGCCGGACGTGGGCATGTTCCTGTGGGCCCGCGCGGACGGAATCGACACGAATGCGCTGGCGGCGCGCCTGTTCGACCAGGGTTATCTGCTCGCGCCCGGCAGTCTGTTCTCGCCGACGCAGCTTCCGAGTCAGCGGCTGCGCTTCAACATCGCGACGTCGTCGAATCCGGGCATGCTGGACGCGCTGGCCCGGGCACTGCAGGCGATCGGGTGATCGAATCCGGTCACGGGGAACGGCGTGGGGCTTGATCCTGGCCGTAATGCCCCGATGTCTCGGGCGGTGCCGGCGGCCGTTCGTCGCACTCATTCTTTAACCGCGTCCCCTACAAGACTCCGATGACTACTACGACAGAGCCCGTCAAGGAAACCCGTGCCTTCCAGGCCGAGGTGAAGCAGTTGCTGCAGTTGATGATCCATTCGCTGTACAGCAACAAGGAGATCTTTCTTCGCGAGCTGATCTCGAACGCGTCCGACGCGGCCGACAAGCTTCGCTTCGAGGCGATCGACAAGCCCGGCCTGTTCGAGGGCGATACGGATCTCGCGATCGACGTTTCGTTCGACAAGGCGGCGCGGACCATCACGATCGCCGACAACGGCATCGGCATGAGCCGCGCCGAAGCGATCGAGCATCT
>JBDTIS010000219.1:0-19769 GCA_039936235.1 Burkholderiaceae bacterium
AGATAGGCGGCGAGATCGTCGAACGCCGCGCGCGGACAGTCGAGCTGCGCGTAGACGAGCCCGCGGTCGCGCCGCTCTTCGAATTGTTCCGGCAGCAGGACCACGAGCCGGTTCTGCACGGCAAGCAGCCGCGCGTAGTCGTTGCGGCCGTGATAGATACCCTTCAGGTTGCGCAGCATCCGTGCCAGGATCTCGCGCGACGAAGCCTCGCGCAGCGCCTGCCCCAGCGCGATCTCGAACGCGCTGCTGCCGGCGTCCGTCGGCGGCGATCGCGACGTCTCGAGGAACTCCGACAGCCGCTCCTCCAGCTGTTCGCGCGACAGCGACTCGCCGCTCATGGGGTCGAGATAGAGGTCGCCGGCACGGACCTTCAGCTTGACGAGGAAGTGCCCCGGGAACGCCACGCCGCGCAACGGCAGGCCGACCTGGTGCCCGATCTCCATCAGCAGCACCGCCAGCGAGATCGGAATGCCGCGACGCCGCTCCAGCACTTTCGACAGGTAGCTGTTGGCCGGGTCGTAGTAATCGTTCGCGTTGCCCGCGAAGCCGAGCTCGTGGAAGAAGTAGCGATTCAGCAGCCGCAGCTTGTGAACCTGCCCCGCATCTGCCGGCAGCCGCGCCTTCAACGTCGCCGCGAGGCGATCGATGTCCGACTGCGTCGCCGCCAGGTCGAGCCGCGGATAGACGTCCTGCGCGATCGCGAGCGCCGCCTCGGTCAGCGGCATGTCCTCGCCGTCATCCGGCTGCGAGACCAGCGTGGCGAAGTACGCGAGCGGGGTCATCACCTCAGGGTCCATATCTGGCGGAATCCTAGTGTCGGCGAAAGTGTTGCGGGCGCATGCCGCCGACGAACAATGCAACGAAGTAGATCGATGCGCCACCGCAGACGATCGCAGCGAGCGCGCCGATCCGGAGGGCGGGTTGCGCGCGCATCGCGATCCAGTCGAAGCGCGCTTCGGTCCAGTGCAGGAACGCGCCGAGCACCGCGAGGCCGAGCGCGAGGCGCAGACCGAACAGCAGCCAGCCCGCCTTCGGCCTGTAGACGCCACGGACCCGCAGCCCGACGAACAGCAGCGCCGCGTTGATGCAGGCACCCAGACCGATCGCGAGCGCGAGCCCGGCATGCGCGAAGACCGGCACGAAGACCAGGTTCATCAGCTGCGTGGCGATCAGCACGACAATGCCGATCTTCACCGGCGTGCGGATGTCCTGACGCGCATAGAAGCCGGGGGCGAGAATCTTCACGAGGATCAGCCCGATCAGGCCGACGCCGTAAGCGGTGACCGCGTGTTGCGTGGCCGTGACGTCGAGCGCGGTGAACTTGCCGTAGTGGAACAGCGTCGCGGTCAGAGGTTCCGCGAGCAGCCACAGGCCGAGCGACGCCGGCAGCGCGAGCAGGAAGCTCAGCCGCATACCCCAGTCCAGCAGTTCCGAAACTTCCTCGGGACGCCCTTCGGCATTCGCCAACGACAGGCTAGGCAGCAGCACCGTGCCGAGCGCGACGCCGAGCAGCGCCGTCGGAAATTCCATCAGGCGGTCGGCGTAGGTGATCCACGACACGCTGCCGCAGGTCAGCCGCGATGCGATGTTGGTGTTGATGATCAGGCTGATCTGCGCGATCGATACGGCGAACGTGGCCGGCACCATCTGCCGCAGCACCCGGCGCACGCCCGGATTCGCGAGCGCCGCCTTCAGGTCGATGCCGATCCGCGGCAGCATCCCGACGCGCACCAGCGCCGGGATCTGGAACGCGAGTTGCGCGATGCCGCCGACGACCACTGCGATGCCTAGCGCCAGCACCGGCGGATCGACGTGCGGCGCGACGAATAGCGAACAGACGATGAACGAGATGTTCAACAGCACCGGCGTGAACGCCGGCACGGCGAACTGTCGCCACGTGTTGAGGATCGCCGACGCGCCGGCGACGAGGCCGATCAGCGCGATGTACGGGAACATCACCCGTGTCAGCATCACTGCCAGGTCGAAGCCGCCGTCGACGGCGCCGGTCGCCGACGGGATCCCGCAGCGATCGGACTTCAGGCCGCCGGCGAGCATCCACACGACGACCGGCGTGCCGACGATGCCGACGATCGTGACGGCCAGCAGCGCCCAGGTCAGGACCGTCGCGACGCTGTCGACGAGTGCCCGCGTCTCCTCGGGTGGTCGCTGCGCCTTGAACTCGCCGAGGATCGGTACGAAGGCCTGCGAAAACGCGCCTTCGGCGAACAGGCGGCGCAACAGGTTGGGAATGCGGAACGCGACGAAGAACGCGTCGGTCGCGATACCGGCGCCGAAGATGCGCGCCATCAGGTTCTCGCGAACCAGTCCGGTCATGCGCGAAACCATCGTCATTCCGCTGACGGTGGCCAGCACGCGAAACAAGTTCATCGGCGGATTATAGAGGCGTGGTCGACGCGGGCTTCACGTCGACCACCGCACTCACGGTCCGGCCTGGTCGACAGGCCGCTACGCAATGCTGGCCAAGCAGCGCTTGCAGTTTCCCGCGACGGCCGCTAGAATGCCGGGCTTCGTAGCGTTCGTACGCCCTCCTTTCCGTTCGCAGGCGCCCCGCGCCGCACTCAAAAGTCTCATGGCCAATTCAGCACAAGCAAAGAAGCGCGCCCACCAGAGCGCCGCGCAAAACGCACACAACTCGAGCCTGCGCTCGGCGTTCCGCACCGCCATCAAGGCGGTCCGCAAGGCCATCGCGGCCGGCGACAAGGCCACGGCCACCGAACAGTTCCGCAAGTCGACCGGCATCATCGATCGCATCGCAGACAAGAAGATCGTCCACAAGAACAAGGCAGCACGACACAAGAGCCGTCTGGCAGCAGCCGTGAAAGCGCTTACCGCCTGAGTCGTCCCGCATTCCGGGGCAACCTGGCAGAAGAAGGCGCACATCGGTGCGCCTTTTTTTTGGTTCCTAGCCTCTACGCCAGCGGCAGGCGGACTCTCAGACACCACCGGCATGGCGACGCGTTGCGAGGCATTCATCGTAACGAATTCGGTGTCCCGGGCGAGCCGCCCGACGGGACGGGAAATCGGAAGGATTTGCGGGAATGCGTGCGCCGCTGGCGCGAGATCCGCGAAGGCCTGGCGCTGGTGCTCGGGCATCCGATCCTGCGGCCGCTGACGCTGGTCTCCACGTCTTGGTTCATCGTGTTCCAGGGAAGGATCGCGTTGCAGACGCTGTATGCCACCCGCAAACTCGGTCTGTCGGCGGGCGAACTCGGAGCGGCGCACATGGTGGGCGGGGCCTGCTCGTGACCGCGATGGTCGCCATGCTGTTCCTGCGGACCGACCTGCGCGAGATACGCGACGTGTCGCTGATGCAGCCGGCGCATGCCGGCCACGGCAGCGATCAGACCGCCACGCCTTCCCTGCTCGCCAACGCCGAGTGACGCACGACCGTCCGCGACGGTCGCGCCGGCTGCCTCGTCAGCCCGGATCAAATCGCTTAACATGACCGCCAATTTCGACAGAGGCATTGCGACGCGCATGAACCAGACCCCCGCCCCCTCCCACGTGATGAATACCTACGCGAACCTGCCCGTGTTCCTCGCGCGTGGGCAAGGCGTATGGCTGTGGGACGAAGACGGCCGCAAGTATCTCGACGGACTGGCCGGCATCGCGGTCAATACGCTCGGGCACAACCATCCGCGCCTGGTCGCGGCCATAGCCGACCAGGCTTCCAAGCTGATCCACACGTCGAACGTCTACAAGGTGCGGCTGCAGGAAACGCTGGCCGACAAGCTGGCGCTGCTGTCGGGGATGGACAAGGTCTTCTTCTGCAACTCCGGACTCGAAGCCAACGAAGCCGCGCTGAAGATCGCGCGCAAGTACGGCCACGACCGCGGCATCTCCAGTCCCGAGATCATCGTCTACGACAACGCGTTTCATGGCCGCTCGATCGCCACGCTGTCGGCGACCGGCAACGCGAAGGTCCAGAAGGGCTTCGAGCCGCTCGTGCCGGGCTTCGTAAGGGTTCCGCTCAACGACATCGCAGCGATCAACCGCGCCGCCGACGAACATCCGAACGTCGTTGCGGTATTCCTCGAGGCCATCCAGGGCGAAGGTGGCATCGCGCCTGCCCGCGTCGAGTACCTGAAGGCGGTCCGCGCGCTGTGCGACGCCAAGGGCTGGCTGCTGATGATCGACGAGGTCCAGTGCGGCATCGGCCGCACCGGCAAGTGGTTCGCGCATCAATGGGCCGGCATTCTTCCCGACGTGATGCCGCTCGCCAAGGGACTCGCCGGTGGCGTCCCGATCGGCGCGGTGGTGGCGCGCGGTATCGCGGCCGACGTGTTCGGACCCGGCAACCACGGCACGACCTTCGGCGGCAATCCGCTCGCCTGCCGCGCTGCGCTCGAGACCATCGCCGTCATCGAGGACGACGGGTTGCTGGCCAACGCCGAGCAGGTCGGTCAGGCGATCCGCGCGGTTTTCTCGCGCGAACTGTCGTCGGTCGCAGGGGTGCTCGATATCCGCGGCCGAGGGCTGATGCTCGGCATCGAACTCGCGTGCCCGTGCGCCGACATCCCGAAGCGCGCGCTCGGCTACACCCCGGACTACGGCCTGCTGCTCAACGTGACCCAGGAGCGCGTCGTCCGGCTCCTGCCTTCGCTCGTGATGAACATCGAAGAAGCCACGCTGCTCGCCGAGGGCGTCGTCACGATCGTCCGCGAATTCCTGTCGCAGCAAGCCCAGCCCAAGGCCGCCTGACGGCACTGCGGTCCGTCCCAGATCACGGCGCGCGCGATCGATTCGCCGCGCGGCCTCTCGCCTGCAGCGGTCGACGCGGGCCGTCACTTCGCAATGCATTTCGAGTTTCAGAATCATGTCGATCCGCCATTACCTGCAGTTCAACGACCTGTCGCGCGAGGACTACGCCCATCTGTTCGAACGCATGCGGCTGATCAAGGACCGCTTCAAGCGTTACGTCGCGTACCAGCCGCTGGTCGACCGCACGCTCGCGATGGTGTTCGAGAAGGCGTCGACGCGCACCCGCGTGTCGTTCGAGGCCGGCATGTACCAGATGGGTGGCTCGGTCATCAACCTGACGACCGGCGACTCGCAACTGGGTCGGTCCGAACCGATCGAGGACACCGCGCGCGTCATCAGTCGGATGGTCGACCTGGTGATGATCCGCACCTTCGAGCAGGCGCGGATCGAAACCTTCGCTGCCAACTCGCGCGTCCCGGTGATCAACGGCCTGACCAACGAATATCACCCGTGCCAGATCCTCGCCGACATCTTCACGTTCATCGAGCATCGCGGCGACATCGAAGGCACCACCGTCGCCTGGATCGGCGACTCCAACCACGTCTGCAACACCTGGCTACAGGCCGCCGAGACGCTCGGCTTCACGGTCCATGTCTCGACCCCGCCAGGCTACGAAGTCGAACCGGAACGCGCAGGATTGGTCAGTGCCGCGCACTATCGGGAGTTCGCGGATCCGGCCGAAGCCTGCCGGGACGCCGATCTGGTGACCACCGACGTCTGGACCAGCATGGGATTCGAGGCCGAAAACGAATCGCGGAAGAAGGCGTTCGCGGCGTGGCGCGTGTCGGACCGCATGATGTGGTCGGCGAAACCCACGGCGCTGTTCATGCACTGCCTGCCGGCCCATCGCGGTGAAGAGGTCGACGCCGCGGTGATCGACGGTCCGCAGAGCGTCGTCTGGGACGAAGCCGAGAATCGTCTCCATGCGCAGAAGGCGCTGATGGAATTCCTGATCCTGGGACGCACGCATGCGTGACGGTCCAATCAACGGCGACCTCGGCGTAACCGGGGATCGGTGAGCGCGCCGCATTTCCCCGCGAGTGAACGGGCGCTCGATCCGGCGCTCGAGGCGGCGTGGCTGAACCACCCGTGTTCGCCGATCGATGCCGCGGCATTCGCGGAGACCTACCTCAAGACCCATGTGGGCTGCGCGCCGCACGACCTCGTCTTCGCGCATCTGATCGCGGCGAGCGGCGGTGTCCGTATCGCCGATGCCGCGCGTGCACATGCGCATCTTGCACAGGCGCGGTCGGTGCTGTCGCGGTCCACCGCACGGACACCGACGTTCCAGAGACTGCTCCAGATCGTCCACGGTGTCCACGCGGCACTGCACTGGGTCGAACGCGACCTCGTCGCATCGATGGTCTCGTTCGAACGCGCGCTCGGCCAGCCCCAGGCGCTCGAGCCGTCGGACGCGCATTACATCCGGCTGTGGCGGGCGATCACCCTGCTCGGCCTCGGCAAGCCCGAGCTCGCCTTCCGCGACCTGCTGATCGGCCTCGAGTACTTCCGCGTCCACTATCCGCCGGCGCACGCGCTGATGGCGTTCAACGTCGGTGCGACGCTGCTCCACGCCGGCGACTGGGAGGGCGCCGAGAGCTGCATCCGGATGGCGCTGGCCGAGAGCGGACGGATCGGCATGCCGGGCTTCGAGATCATGTGCCGGTCCAATCTCGCCTATTGCCTGGTCAACACGGGCCGCGTCGAGGAAGCGAAGATCGAGATCGATCTGGCGCTGCGGCAGGACCGCACCGAGCTGTTGTTGTTCCGATCCGGCGACGTGTTGACGACCGTGGCCGAGAACCTGATCGAAACCGGCCATCTGGACGAGGCGACCGACTACGTGTTCGATGCGCTCGACGCGGCCATCGGGCGTGGCTTCACGTTGGGCATCGGCACGGCCAAGTGGAACCAGGGGCGCATCGCCGCCGCGCAAGGCAAGATTCCCGAGGCCGTCTCGGCGTGGCGAACGGCGTTGTGGAACCTGCGCCGGCATCCGCATCTGACGCAATTCTGGAAGACCGCGCTGGCCGTGTCGACGATGTATTCGCAGCGCGGGGACTATCGGCGCGCGTTCCACTGGCACCAACGCTTCCATGCATCGCATCGCCGCTGGCAGGATACGACGCGCGACGTGCGGCTAGCCTACTCGCAGGCCATGCTGCAGATGGAGACGATCCGCCGCGAGCGCGATTCGGCCGAGGCCGAGCGGCTGCGACTGCTCCAGGCCAAGACCGAACTCGAAGCCGTCAACACCGAGTTGCAGACGCGCTTTACCGAGATCGAGGCGATCCACGACGAGTTGCTCGAACAGGCCTCGCGCGATCCGCTGACCGGGCTGCTGAATCGGCGCAACCTGCTGCCGACGCTTGGCGCGATGCTCGAGAAGAGCGCGATCGGCAGGCAGCACGTCATCGTCGCGATGCTCGATCTCGATCACTTCAAGCAGTTCAACGACCGGCACGGTCACGTGGCCGGCGACCAGATTCTCGCTGCCGCCGGGCATCTGCTGCGCGACTTCTTCCGCGACGAGGATCGGGCGTTCCGCTACGGCGGCGACGAGTTCTGCATCTTTCTGCCGAAGACCAACCAGATGGTCGGCCGGACGCGGCTCGAGAATTTCGCCCAGGGCCTCGGTGAGATGCTGCCGCGCGCGCCGGACGGTTCGCCGTCGGGCGTGGCGGTGTCGTTCGGTATCGCGTGCTTCCCCGTGCATTCGATGCAGGCCGGCGAGCTGCTGGCGATCGCCGATGCAGATCTCTACACGGCGAAGCGACGAAGGAAGGAGAACACTGCGCACGACGAATAGCGGCCGATGCGCCGCGGCGCTCGTTTATAATGCGCGCCCGACGGACCGTCCGTCGATGCATTGCCGGCATGATCCCGCGTGGTTCTCGACGTCACGCGGTGACCTCAACCAAATGTGATCGCGGCCCCTTGCCGCTTCGCACTTCAGAGCACACACCATGAGCGACATCAGCAAAGTCGTCCTCGCCTATTCGGGCGGGCTCGACACTTCCGTCATCCTGAAGTGGTTGCAGGACAACTACCAGGCCGAGGTCGTGACCTTCACCGCCGACATCGGTCAGGGCGAAGAGCTCGAGCCGGCGCGCAGCAAGGCGCTGAACGCCGGCATCAAGGCCGAGAACATCTACATCGACGATCTGCGCGAGGAGTTCGTCCGCGACTTCGTCTTCCCGATGTTTCGCGCGAACGCGCTCTACGAAGGCGAATACCTGCTCGGCACGTCGATCGCGCGGCCGCTGATCGCGAAGCGCCAGATCGAGATCGCCCGCATGACCGGCGCCGAAGCGGTGTCGCACGGCGCGACCGGAAAGGGCAACGATCAGGTGCGCTTCGAGCTCGGCTACTACGCGCTCGAGCCCGGCATCAAGGTGATCGCGCCGTGGCGCGAATGGGACCTGCTGAGCCGCGAGAAGCTGCTGGCGTATGCCGAAGCGGCCGGCATCCCGATCGAGATGAAGCACAAACAGGGCGGCGCACCGTATTCGATGGATGCGAACCTGCTGCACATCAGCTTCGAGGGCCGTCACCTCGAGGATCCGAAGGCCGAGGCCGAAGAAGCGATGTGGCGCTGGACCGTGTCGCCCGAAGCGGCGCCGGACACGCCGCAGTACATCGACGTCGAGTTCACCGGCGGCGACGTGACCGCGATCGACGGCATGGCGATGAGCCCGGCCGAGGTCCTCACGAAGCTCAACGAACTCGGCGGCAAGCACGGCATCGGCCGCCTCGACCTGGTCGAGAACCGCTATGTCGGCATGAAGTCGCGCGGCTGCTACGAGACGCCGGGCGGGACGATCCTGCTGAAGGCCCACCGCGGCATCGAGTCGATCACACTCGATCGCGAGGTCGCGCATCTGAAGGACGACCTGATGCCGCGCTACGCGAGCCTGATCTACAACGGCTACTGGTGGAGTCCCGAACGGCGCGCTCTGCAGGTGCTGATCGACCACACGCAGCAGAACGTCAACGGCTTCGTGCGGCTCAAGCTGTACAAGGGCGGCGTCAGCGTCGTCGCACGCGACTCGAAGGACACGCTGTTCGACCAGAACATCGCGACCTTCGACGACGACGGCGGCGCCTACGACCAGGCCGATGCGGGGGGCTTCATCAAGCTGAACGCACTCAGGATGCGGATCGCGGAGACGGCGCGGCGCAAGCGCAGCTGAGCGGGCTGCTCGTCCCGGAGAAGTGGCCGGTCACACGATCAGCGGTTCCGGTTCGAGATCGACGCCGAAGCGTTGCCTGACGCTGTCGCGGATCGCGTCGGCGAGCGCGAGGACTTCGGCGCCGGTCGCCCCACCGCGATTGACGATCACCAGCGCATGACGTTCGTGGACGGCGGCACGGTCCCCGGCGCCCGCGATGCCGCGACCGCGCCAGCCGCAACGTTCGATCAGCCACGCTGCCGCGAGCTTGAATCGCCCATCGGCCTGCGGATACGCCACGGCATCGGGCTGGTCCGCGCGCAACGCCGCCCAGGTCGCCGCGTCGACCAGCGGATTCTTGAAGAAACTCCCGGCGTTACCGACGCGCGCCGGGTCCGGCAGCTTGGCGCGCCGGATGGTCGTCACCGCGTCGGCGATCTGCGCGGCGCTGGGGTCGTCGATAGCGTCGCGCGCCAGGCTGTCGACCAATTCCGCATAGGTCACGCGCGGCTGCCACTGCAACGGCAGGCGGAACACGACGCGCGTGATGATCGCTCGGTCACGCAACGCATGCTTGAAGACGCTTTCGCGATAGCCGAATGCGCATGCGTGGGCGTCGAGCCGCATCATCCGTCCGGTTTCCGGGTCGAGCGCGTCGAGCCACGCGAAGCGTTCGGCTAACTCGAGACCGTAGGCACCGATGTTCTGGACCGGCGATGCACCGACCGAGCCGGGGATCAGCGCGAGGTTCTCGAGCCCGGACCAGCCTGCGCGGATGCTGGTCCGCACGAACCCGTCCCACGACTCGCCGGCCTCGACGGCGACCAGGCGATGATCGCCGTCGGGACCGAGGTCTTCATGGCCGCGCGTCGCGAGGTGCACGACCAGCCCGTCGAAGTCGCGCGTGAAGACGATGTTGCTGCCGCCGCCGACGATCAGTCTCCGGCCGTCGGTCCACGCAGCGTGCTCGCGCAACGCGCGCAGTGCGTCGACCGACTCGATCCGGACGAATCGCTTCGCACGCGCGGCGATGCCGAACGTGTTGAACGACGTGAGCAGTACATCGTCCTGGATGTGCGAGCGCATGGCGGAAGCCGACCGTACAAAGCGGCGCAGTATAGCGATCGGCCACGGCGCGGCTCGTCTATACTTTTCGTCTCTCCTTTGCTGATGCCGGAATCCGCATGCCATCGTTCGACGTCGTCTCTGAAGCCAACCTGGTCGAGGTCCGCAACGCGATCGACCAGACCAACAAGGAAGTCGGCACCCGCTTCGACTTCAAGGGATCGGACGCGCGCGTCGAGCAGAAGGAGCGCGACCTGACGCTGTTCGCCGACTCCGACTTCCAGCTCGGCCAGGTCCGCGACATCGTCAACGTGAAGATGACGAAGCGCGGCGTCGACATCCGCTTCCTCGACATCGGAAAGATCGAGAAGATCGGCGGCGACAAGGTCAAGCAGGTGATCAAGGTCAAGAACGGCATCGAGTCCGATGCGGCGAAGAAGATCGTCAAGGCGATCAAGGAATCGAAGATCAAGGTGCAGGCCAGCATCCAGGGCGATGCGGTCCGGATCGCCGGCACCAAGCGCGACGACCTGCAGTCGGCGATCGCGTTGCTGAAGAAGGAGATCAGCGACATGCCGCTCGACTTCAACAACTTCCGCGACTGATCTTCCGCGTCGTGCGTCCGTTCATGCGATCGCTGCTGGATGGGGCCTGCATCGCGACGCTGTCGGCGGCATGTGCGGCAGCGGGCGCGGCGACGATCGACGTCGTCGGCCTGTTTCCCGGCAAGGCCGTGGTGACGGTCGACAAAGGCGCGCCGCGCAGCATCAGCGTCGGCGACACGGTCGCGGGTTTCAAGCTGGTCTCGGTCGACGGCAACGGCGCGACCTTTCTCGTCGACGGTCGACGCACGACGATCCCGATGGGTTCTTACCTCGCGGGCACCGCGGATCACGGTCGCGCGACCGCGGTGCTCAGCGTGGACGGGCGCGGCCATTACGTGGCGCAGGGTGCGATCAACGGCATCTCGGTCCGCTTTCTCGTCGACACCGGCGCGACGCTGGTGATGCTGCCGTCGTCCGAGGCCGATCGCCTCGGCCTCGCCTACAAACGAAGCCCGCTGGAGAAGGCGAATACCGCCAACGGTTCGGTGCCCTACCGGGTCGTCAAGATCGACCGCATCCGGGTCGGCGACGTCGAGCTCACCAACGTGGATGCGGGCGTGCTCGACGGCTACGACGGCCCTCCATTGCTCGGCATGAGCTTTCTGTCGCGCACCGAGGTCAGTCGCGACGGCGCGAACATGCTGCTGACGCGGCGCTATTAGAAAAGCAAAAGCCCCGCGGTCCAGTCGGGGCTTTCGGACTTCATCGCGCCAGGATCAGGCCGCGTCGCGTTCGATCCGCGCGTAAGCGCTGTGGTTGTGGATCGACTCGAAGTTCTCGACCTCGACTACATAGCGGCCGACGCGCGGCTCGTCGTTGAGGCGCTGCACCACGTCGCGGATCAGGTCCTCGACGAACTTCGGATTGTCGTAAGCACGCTCGGTCACGTACTTCTCGTCGGGCCGCTTCAGCAGGCCGTAGACCTCGCACGACGCCTCTTCCTCGGCGATGCGGACGAGTTCTTCGACGGCGATCTCGCCGCCCTCTGCGAGGCCCGCCTCGATCGTCACGTGCGAACGCTGGTTGTGCGCGCCGTATTCGGAGATCTCCTTCGAACACGGGCACAGGCTGGTAACCGGCACGACGACCGTCAGCGAGACATCGGTCACGCCGTTCGCGATACGCCCGGTCAGCGTCACCTCGATGTCGAGCAGGCTCTCGACCAGCGAGACGGGCGCGACCTTCCTGATGAAGAAAAGGTACTTCACGTCGATGCGGCCGGCCGCGGCGCCGAGCTTCGCGATCATCGTCTGCAGCAGCGTACGGAACGCAGCGATGTCGATTACGCCGCTGCGTTCCTCGAGCAGCGCGACGAAGCGCGACATGTGCGTGCCCTTGACGGTCTCTGCAAGATGGACGTCCATGTTCCAGGTGCCGACGCTGTGCTGGGTCTCGCCGCGATCGTTGCGGACCGTCAACGGATGACGGACGCCCTTGATGCCGACGCGCTGGATGGCCAGGTGACGCTGGTCGGGCGAGCCTTGCACGTCGGGCAGATCGAATGACAAAGACTTGATCGGGTCTGGTGCGTTCATTTCGGATGACCCGCATGCGCGGGTGATGAGTAGGCGACGGAAGGAATACGGCGAGGAACGGAGTGCGCTAACCAGGACTTGCTGCCGAGCCCGGCCGGGAAGCACCGGCAGTGGGCGCTATTCTGGCACGGCCCCTCAGGCATTGTTTACGACGAGCCGCGGCTCGCGAAGTTCGCCGGAAGGCTGGCTGTCGCGCCGACTCGCCATCTGCAACAACCGTTCACGAACCGAGGAGACGATGCCCGTATCGCTGAGGCCGCACTCGGCCAGCAACTGGGCCGGATCACCGTGGTCGATAAACAAGTCCGGCAATCCCAGATGCAAAAAGGCCCGGACGATCGGGGTCTGCGCGAGCGCCTCGGCGCAGGCGGAGCCGGCGCCTCCCATGATCGCGCCCTCCTCGACCGTCACGATCAGGTCGTGGTTCTGCGCGAGCTCCGCGAGCAGCGCGGCGTCGATCGGCTTCACGAAACGCATGTTCGCGACGGTCGCATCGAGAGCCTCGCCGGCCGCCAGTCCCGGCCCGACCATCGAACCGAACGCGAGGATCGCGACACGTGGCCCTGCCGTAGGCGAGCGTGCGGCCGCCGACTGCTCGCGCAGGATCACGCCTTTGCCGATCGCCAGCGGCGCGAGCGTCTGCGCGCTGCCCGACGCGGCATGCGAAGCGGCCGCGGCTCCGCGCGGATAGCGGACCGCGGCCGGGCCGTCGTAGAGGAACGCGGTCGTCAGCATCGCGCGGCATTCGGCTTCGTCTGACGCGGCCATCACGACCATGTTCGGAATGCAGCGCAGATAGGCGAGGTCGTAGTTGCCCGCGTGGGTCGCACCGTCCTGGCCGACCAGACCGGCGCGGTCGAGCGCGAACGTGACGTCGAGATTCTGCAACGCGATGTCGTGGATCAACTGGTCGTAGCCGCGCTGCAGGAACGTCGAATAGATCGCGACGACCGGCTTCATCCCTTCGGCCGCGATACCGCCGGCGAACGTGACCGCATGCTGTTCGGCGATGCCGACATCGAAGTAGCGCGTCGGGAAGCGGCGCTCGAACTCGACCAGGCCGGACCCCTCGCGCATGGCCGGCGTGATGCCGACGAGACGATGGTCGGCCGCGGCCATGTCGCACAACCACGTGCCGAAGACCTGCGTGTAGCTCTTCTTCGAAGGAACTGCCGACGGCGTGATGCCGACGTCCGGATCGAACTTGCTCGGGCCGTGATACAGCACCGGGTCGGCCTCGGCCAGCTTGTAGCCCTGGCCCTTGCGCGTGACCACGTGCAGGAACTGCGGACCACCGAGCTCCTTCAGGTTCTGCAGCGTGGGGATCAGCGACTCGAGATCGTGGCCGTCGATCGGTCCGATGTAGTTGAATCCCAGCTCCTCGAACATCGTGGCCGGCACGACCATGCCCTTCGCGTGCTCCTCGAACTTCTTCGCGAGTTCGAACAGCGGCGGCGCGACGCCGAGCACCTGGCGGCCGACGTTTTTCGCGGTCGCGTAGAACTTGCCGCTCATCAGCCGGGCGAGGTAACGGTTGAGCGCGCCGACCGGTGGCGAGATCGACATGTCGTTGTCGTTCAGGATCACGAGCAGATCGACGTCCGGCATCACGCCGGCGTTGTTCAGCGCCTCGTAGGCCATGCCGGCCGACATCGCGCCGTCGCCGATCACGGCGATGCTCCTGCGGTTCGTCTCGCCCTTGAGCTTGGCAGCGGTGGCCATCCCGAGTGCCGCCGAGATGCTGGTCGACGAATGGGCCGTGCCGAAGGTGTCGTACTCGGACTCGACGCGCCGCGGGAAGCCGGAGATGCCACCCCTCTGCCGCAACGTGTGCATGCGATCGCGCCGGCCGGTCAGGATCTTGTGCGGATAGGTCTGGTGACCGACGTCCCAGACGATGCGGTCTTCCGGCGTGTCGAACACATAGTGCAGCGCGATCGTCAGCTCGACGGTGCCAAGGTTGGACGACAGGTGGCCGCCGGTCTTCGAGACCGAATCGATGACGTAGGCCCGAAGCTGATGCGCCAGGGTATGCAGCTGGTGGCGCTCGAGCTTCTTCAGGTCGGCTGGCGAGTCGATGGTTCGAAGCAGATCGTTCATGCGGATAGGCGAGACCTGGTATTGCGATGAGAGGTTGACCCGGATGCTTCTGCAGACCTGACGACGACGCGTGCGCAGGACACGGCGGTCAGAACGAACGGCCGATGACGAACGCCGCGATCTCGCGCAGGCGCCCGGTGTCGCCGTCGAGCGCGTCCAGAGCGCGGTAGGCGTCATCGCGCAAGGTGCGCGCAAGCACCTTGGCGCCTTCGAGGCCCAGCGTCGTCACGACGGTCGGCTTGTCGTGCATCGCATCCTTGCCGGCCGTCTTGCCGAGCGTCGCGCTGTCGGTCTCGACGTCGAGCACGTCGTCGACCACCTGGAACGCCAGCCCCACCGCTGCGGCGTAGCGATCGAGCGCGGCCTGTTCATCGCCCGGCGGAGTATGCGCCGCCGTCGCGCCGAGCATCACAGACGCCTTCAGCAACGCGCCGGTCTTGGCCCGATGCATCGTCTCGAGCTGCGACCACGACAGCGCTTTGCCGACACTTTCGAGGTCGATCGCCTGGCCGCCGGCCATGCCCAGCGATCCGCTGGCGTGTGCCAGCAGGACGACATGCGACGCGACGCGATCGGATGCGGGCACGTCGGCGAGCACGCCGAACGCGAGCGCCTGCAGCGCGTCGCCGACCAGCAGCGCGGTCGCCTCGTCGTAGGCGATGTGGACCGTAGGACGGCCGCGACGCATGGCGTCGTCGTCCATCGCCGGTAGGTCGTCGTGGACCAGCGAATACGCGTGGATCAGTTCGACCGCGCAGGCGGCCGCATCGACCGCACGCTGATCGGCGTCGCGCGACCCGCGCGACGCCGCCCACTCGCCGGCTGCGTAGACCAGCAGTGCGCGGACGCGCTTGCCACCGCCGAGCGTCGCATAACGCATTGCCTCGTGCAGCCGCGCGGGCTCCGTGCCAGCGGGCGGCAGCACGCGGTCGAGAGCGCTCTCCGCGCGGGCGCGACCGGCCTGCATCCAAGACGCCGCATCGGCGCGCGCGGCTGCCTGGGATTGGGTGACCGCGCTCACGGACGTTCGGACCCGCGGGTCGCCATCTCCGACAGCGGCCGCAGCAATTCGCCGTCCAGCACACGCACCTGCTCCTTGACGTGCTCGAGCGCGGTCTCGCAGACCTTGACGAGTTCGGCGCCGCGTCGATAGGCGGCGAGCGACTGGTCGAGCGATAGCGTGCCGTCCTCCATCGTCTGGACGATCGTCTCGAGTTCGTCGAGCGCACGCTCGAACGGAATCGGCGGCGCAGCCTGGTCTTCGGGCGCGATCGGCAGGGACGACGGGGAAACCTTCGGCATGGAGCGGATGGGACAGGAGCGGCGGATCGCGCATTTTAAGCGATCGGGCACAAACCGTAGGACCGCCTCGATCAATCGACAGCGGCGGCTTCATCGCCGCTCGCTTCTCACCCTCCCCTTCGAGGGGAGGGCCGTGGAGGGGATGGATCAGATCAACCATGACCAAACAGGAAACGCACCCACCGTCTGTAACGCAGCTCCCCGGGCGCGGGGGCCGCCTTTTTGCTAGACTCCGGCCTCCCGCGCGCAGGGGCCTCTATCGAGGTCCGGTCGCAAGCGTCGTGCGCGGTTCAGGAAGTCGGCGTCCTGCCGTCTTCCAATATCTGCAAGTCGGTCTGTAGGAGTCTCGAGTCCGCGACTGGGACGGAAGCTTCTTGATTCGCTTGGGTTGGGTCGGTGCACGCGCGCTCGAACATCGAGGGTCGCGATGCCGCCACTTCATTCGGGAGGGTTGGGATGTCCGATCTGGGTAGCGTGGGCAAGCTCGCGCGCAGCAGCGCGCAGCTGCCGGTCTCGGCATATTTCGACGAAGCGCTCTACCAGCGCGAGATCGACCTGCTCTTCAGGCGCTTCCCGCGTTACGTCGGCCATGCGCTGATGGTCTCCGACGTCGGGGATTTCCATACGCTCGCACACGAACGCGACGGCCGCGTGCTGGTCCGCACGAAAGACGACGCCGACGGGATCTCGCTGCTGTCGAACGTCTGCCGGCATCGCCAGGCGATCATCAAGAATGGGCGCGGCAACGCGGGCACCAACATCGTCTGCCCGCTGCATCGCTGGACCTACGACCTCGACGGGCGCCTGCTCGGCGCGCCCCACTTCGACGACAACCCCTGCCTCGACCTCGGCAGAACGCCGCTCTCGCAATGGAACGGGCTGCTGTTCGAGGGCACCGGCGACGTCGCAAGGGAATTGGCGACCGTCCGCATCCCGGAGCTGGACTTCAGCGGCTACCTGTTCGATCGGGTCGAGGTGCACGAGTGCGCCTACAACTGGAAGACCTTCATCGAGGTCTATCTCGAGGACTATCACGTCGGCCCCTTCCATCCGGGGCTCGGCCAGTTCGTCTCCTGCGACGACCTTTCGTGGCAATACGGCCGCCATCATTCGGTGCAGGTCGTCGGCATCAAGAGCGGACTGCAGCGGCCGGGCACGCCGACCTACAGCGCGTGGCACGACCAGGTGATGCGCCTGTCGAACGGCGTCGCGCCGGCCCACGGAGCGATCTGGCTGACGCTGTATCCGAACGTCATGGTCGAGTGGTATCCGCAGGTTCTGGTGGTCTCGACGCTGATACCGCGCGGTCCGCAGCACACGACCAACATCGTCGAGTTCTACTACCCTGAGGAGGTCGCACTGTTCGAGCGCAACTTCGTCGAGGCCAATCGTGCAGCCTACATGGAGACCTGCGCCGAGGACGACGAGATCGCGTTGCGGATGGATGCCGGTCGACGCGCGCTGCTCGACCGCGGCGAGAACCAGGTCGGTCCGTACCAGTCGCCGATGGAAGACGGCATGCAGCACTTCCACGAGTGGGTACGCGCCGAGATGGGTGAATAGGAAATATTCGGTCGACGCGTCCGCGACTCGCCTGCAAAGCCATGCAATCCGTCTGGATGATCGTCGCCGCCCTGCTGTTCTCGGTGATGGGTGTCGCCGTCAAGCTGTCGTCGGCCCAATACGGGACCTGGGAGATCGTCGCCTATCGCGGCCTCGTCGGCATGGTCGTGATGAGCGGAATCATCGCCGTCCGCGCCTTTCGCGGCGGACCTTCGCTGCACGAGGCGCTGGCCACGAGACATCCGCGTTTGCATCTCACGCGCGACATCTCGGGCACCGTATCGCTGACGCTGTGGTTCTTCGCGATCGCCGGCCTCCCGCTGGCCACCGCGATGACGATCAACTACTCGTCGCCGCTGTTCATCGGCGCCTGGGTCGCGTGGACCGCGTTTCGCAGCGGCGAGCGCATCGACCGAGGCATGACGCTCGCGCTGCTCTTCGGCTTCATCGGCGTCGTGCTGCTGCTGCAGCCGAGCTTCAATCGCGATCAGTGGATGTACGCGATCATCGGCGTGACGTCCACGACGCTGACCGCGGTGGCCTATCTGTCGGTGAAGGCGCTCGGTCGCGCCGGCGAGCCCGACACGCGGATCGTGTTCTACATGTCGTTGATCAACGCGCTGGCCGGGTTCGCCGGCGCGCTGCTGTTCGGCTTACATGCACACGACCCGCACGGCATCGCGCTGCTGCTGACGGTCGGTATCTGCGGGGCGCTCGCGCAGCTCGCCGTTACGCGGGCGTTTGCCGGCGGCGGAACGCTGCTGACCGCCAACCTCGGCTACACGGGCATCGTCTTCTCGAGCATCTGGGGCTTCGTGTTCTTCGGCGATCGGGTGCAGACCACCAGCGGCTTCGGGATGGCGATCGTCGTCGTGTCGGGCGTCTTAGCGACACTGATGACGGCCCGCGCGCTCAGGCGTGCGGCCAGCGAACCCGACGAAACGATCTCGTCGCCACTTCCCCTAGGAGCAGCCAGCCATGCAGCCATTGATCGACGTTGACACGCTCGCGGTCCATCTCGGTGATCCACGCTGGGTCATATTCGATTGTCGCCACGACCTGACGGCGCCGTCGGCCGGCGAAGCGCTATATCGCGGCGGACATATCGAAGGTGCGCGCTTCGCGCATCTGGATCGCAACCTGTCCGGCGCGAAGACCGGACACAACGGCCGCCATCCGCTGCCGACCCGCGAAGCCTTCGCCGATTTCCTCGCCGCTGCCGGCGTCGATCGCGACAGCATCGTCGTGGCCTACGACGCAACCAACGGCCTGTACGCGTCGCGGCTGTGGTGGCTGACGCGCTGGATCGGTCATGCCGACGTCGCCGTGGTCGACGGCGGAGTGGCTGCGTGGATCGCGGCCGGACTGCCGCTGACCGTTGCGGTGCCGAAGGCCGCACCCGGCTCCATCACGGTCGGCCCGTCGCTGGTGCGCCTCGTCGAGACCGCGGACCTTGAAGCCGATCTCGCGCCGCGCACGCGTCTGGTCATCGACGCGCGGGCGCCGGAACGCTACCGCGGCGAGGTCGAGCCGATGGACCCGGTCGCGGGCCACATCCCGCACGCGGTGAATCATCCGATGGCTTACAACCTGCAGGCCGACGGACGCTTCAAGGACGCGGCAGCGTTGCGATCCGCTTTCGACACGACGCTGGCCGGTCGATCGCCCGAGACCGTCGTGCAATCCTGTGGTTCCGGGGTCACCGCGTGCCACAACCTGCTGGCGATGGAACGCGCGGGGCTGCCGGGTGCCGCGCTCTACGCGGGCTCGTGGAGCGCGTGGTCGTCCGATCCGGCGCGCCCGATCGAGCGCGGCGCCTAGTTTCGCGCGGCGGCGATGGGCCTGGTCGATCGGCGGGGTTGCCGCGGCTTCAGGCCGGCACCCAGCCGTTCAGGACGACCACGACGGTGACGCCCGCAGCGATCAGCAGTGCCTGCCACAGCGCGTCGAACCCGCGATGGCCATGCGGGTCCAGACGATGCATCTGCGGTACCAGGTCCGACAGCGAGATGTAGAGGAAGTTGGCGGCCGCGACCACCAGCACGTACGGGATGAGGCCGTTCATCCGCTCGAGGAACGCTAGTCCCACCAGCCCCCCGATCACGATGCTCGAGCTAGAGATCGACGCGTAGCCGATCGCGCGCCCCTTCGGTACGTGCGCATTGGTCAGGACGATGAAGTCGCCGATCTTGTGCGGGATCTCGTGCGCGAGGATCGACAGCGTCGCGGCGAGGCCGACCCACGGATTCGCGAGGAACGCGCCGGCGATCACGATGCCGTCCGAGAAGTTGTGGACCGCGCTGCCGACCAGCACGAAGACGCCGCCCCGGCCGGCCGCGCGCGCGCCGTGGCCGTGCGCGTGATGGTGCCCGTCGCCTTCGAAATGATGGCTGTGCCGGTAGACAGCGATCTTCTCGAGGAAGAAGAAGCCGAACACGCCGGCGAGCATCACGGCGCACAACGTGCGCACCGAAGCAGTCGATTCGAACGCCTCGGGGATCATGTGCAGGAACGTGGTCGCCAGAAGCACACCGATCGAGAAGCTGACCATCCGATGGACGAAGCCGCCGAGCAGCCGGTACGACAGCAACGCGGCGAGCGCGATGCTGATCGCCGCAACCGCGAAGGTCGCAGCGAGCGTCTGG
>JBDTIS010000220.1:0-15060 GCA_039936235.1 Burkholderiaceae bacterium
CGCGCGGGTCGACCGTGAAGCGGTAGTCGCCGAGCCACGCCTCGCCGGTCAGGTAGGCCGCCGGCACGCGCTCGTCGACGCGACGCCCGATCAGCGCGATCAGCGACTCGCGTTCGACGCCGGTCAGTCGCGCGTCGAGGAAGGGCTCGAGTCGATCGAGCGGCAGATGCAGGTGATGCAGGATCAGGTAGACCGCTTCGTTCCACGCATCGGCGTTGCCGTGACCGAAGAACAGCCTGGCCTCTGTGAACCGTCCGACCGCGTGACGCAACAGGTCACGAACCGTGACGAACGCCTCGAGTCCGCCGGCTCGGCCGACGGTCGTTCGCAGCACGTCGCTCATGCTGGGCCCGGGCCGGTCAGCAACGCGACCAGCGTCTTGCGATAGACGTCCTTCAACGGCGCGATGTCGGCGATCGCGACGCGCTCGTCGATCTGATGGATGGTCGCGTTGACCGGTCCGAACTCGATGGTCTGCGGGCACAGTGCCGAGATGAAGCGTCCGTCCGACGTGCCGCCGGTGGTCGACAGCGCCGTCTCGACCCCCGTGACGTCGCGAATCGCGGCGCTCAGCGCTTCGGATAGCGGGCCTTCGGACGTGATGAAGGGCAGGCCGCTGAGCGTCCAGCGCAGTGCGTATTCGATGCCGAGCCCGTCGAGCGTGGCATGGACGCGCTGCTTCAACGCATCGACCGTGCTCTCGGTCGAGAAGCGGAAGTTGAAATCGACCACCGCGTCACCGGGGATGACGTTGGTCGCGCCGGTGCCGGCATGCAGGTTCGAGACCTGGAAACTGGTCGGCGGGAAGAAGCGGTTGCCGCGATCCCATTCGATGTCCGTCAGCGCCGCGACCGCCTGAGCCGCCTGGTGGATCGGGTTGCGGGCGAGATGCGGATAAGCGATGTGACCCTGGATGCCGATGACCGTCAGTCGACCCGACAGCGTGCCGCGACGGCCGTTCTTGATCGTGTCGCCGAGGCGACCTGACGACGACGGCTCGCCGACGATGCAGTAGTCGAGCGCCTCGCCGCGCGCGGCCAGCATCTCGCAGACGCGCACCGTCCCTTCGAGCGCCGGGCCTTCCTCGTCGGACGTGATCAGCAGCGCGATCGACCCGCGATGATCGGGACGGGCTGCGACGAACTCCTCTATCGCGACGACGAACGCGGCGATCGACGTCTTCATGTCTGCGGCCCCGCGACCGTACAGCCAGCCGTCGCGCTCGGTCGCCACGAACGGGTCGGAGTTCCAGCGCTCGACCGGCCCGGTCGGCACGACGTCCGTGTGTCCGGCGAAGACGAAGACCGGACGCGCGTTGCCGCGCCGGGCCCACAGGTTGATGACCTCGCCGGACGCGATCGTCTCGCAGTGAAAGCCGATCGCCGCGAGGCGCCGTGCGATCAGCTGCTGGCATCCGCCGTCGGAAGGCGTCACCGAGCGCAGCTCGATCAGCTGGCGGGCCAGCGCGACGGTGGCTTCGCTGGAAGCGTCGAGAACGGGCTCCGGCAGGTCCTGCGCGGTCGCCTCAGACATTGAGTGTGAATTCCTGGAACGACGTGGAATCGAGGCTGGTCGATACGTGCGCCGGCTCGTCCTTGAGGATCGGCGGCGCGTTGTTGATCAGCCAGAGCAGGTTGGTCGGCGAGTCGGCGTACGCCAGCGCCTCGTCCTCGCTGATCTGGTCTTCCCTGATCATCCGGTAGAGCGCCTGTTCGAAGGTCTGCGAGCCGGGCGACAGGCTCTTCTCCATCGCCTCCTTGATCGCGTTGATCTCGCCCTTCTCGATCAGCTCGGCCACATGCCGGGTGTTGAGCAGCACCTCCACGGCCGGCATGCGGCCACCGGTGCGCGCGCGCACGAGGCGCTGCGAGATGATGCTCCTGAGCGCCGCCGAGAGGTCGCCCAGCAGCGTCGCGCGGCTCTCCAGCGGGAAGAAGCTCACGATGCGGTTCAGCGCGTGATAGCTGTTATTGGCGTGCAGCGTCGCGAGACAAAGGTGACCCGACTGCGCATACGCGATCGCGGCCGTCATCGTCTCCTTGTCGCGGATCTCGCCGATCAGGATGCAGTCCGGAGCCTGCCTGAGCGCGTTACGCAACGCAATCTCCAGGCTGACCGCGTCGGTGCCGATTTCGCGCTGGTTGACGATGGACTTCTTGTTGCGGAACACGTATTCGATCGGATCCTCGAGGGTCAGGATGTGCCCCGTCCTCTTCGTGTTGCGCAGGTCGAGCATCGACGCGATGGTCGTGCTCTTGCCGGATCCGGTCGCGCCGACGACGAGTACGAGGCCACGCTTCTCCATGATGATCTCGCTGACGATCGGCGGCAGGTTGAGCGTGCCGATCGGCGGAATGTCGTTGGCGATGTATCGGATCACGACCGAGATCGAGCCGCGTTGCTGGAACGCCGACAGGCGGAATCGTCCGATGCCCTGGACGCCGAAGCCCTTGTTGAGCTCGTGGGTGCTCTGCAACTCGTCGAAGTCCGCCACCGAAATGATCTCGGTGAGCAGACTCTTGATCATCGAGTTGTCCATCAACTGCCGGTTGATGGCGATGGCCGTGCCATTGACCTTCATGTGCACGGCCGAGCCGACCGCGATGAAGAGGTCCGAGGCTTTCTTCTCGGCCATCAGCTTGAACAGACGCTCCATCGCCATCGCAGAACTCCCGTCAGAGATATCAGTCGCCGCGCAGCAACTCGTTGATGCTGGTCTTCGCGCGGGTTTCGGCGGTCACCTGCTTGACGATCACCGCGCAATACAGGCCGTACGCACCGTCGGCGGAAGGCAGCGACCCGGGAACGACGACGGAGCCGGACGGGATCCGTCCGTAGGTGACCGATCCGTCGCGACGGTCGTAGATCTTGGTCGACTGCGACAGGTACACACCCATCGACAACACCGAATTCTCCTCGACGATCACGCCTTCGACGACCTCGGACCGCGCACCGATGAAACAGTTGTCCTCGATGATGGTCGGGCTGGCCTGCAGCGGCTCCAACACGCCGCCGATGCCGACACCGCCCGACAGGTGGACGTTGCGACCGATCTGCGCGCACGACCCGACGGTGGCCCACGTGTCGACCATCGAGCCTTCGCCGACATAGGCGCCGATATTGACGTAGGAGGGCATCAGCACGACGTTCTTTCCGATGAACGCGCCATGGCGGGCTACCGCCGGCGGTACGACCCGCACGCCGGTCGCCCGCATCTCGTGTTCGCTCAGATGCGTGAATTTGGTCTGCACCTTGTCGAAGAACGCCAGTTCGCCCGCTTTCATCAGTACGTTGTCATTCAGCCTGAACGACAGAAGCACGGCTTTCTTGATCCACTGATGAACCGTCCACTGGCCGTCGAGCTTCTCGGCGACCCGCAGTTCGCCGATATTGAGAGCGGCGACGACGGCGTCGACCGCGTCGCGGATCTCGGTCGGTGCGCCGGCCGGCGCGAGTTCCGCGCGGGCGTCCCACGCGCGTTCGATGATCGGCTGGATATCCGTGTAGTCCATGATGTGCTTCTCTGAAAAAAGGTGGAGGCCGGTCGGCGACCGGCCTGGGTTCGGTGCGCCGGCTTCAAAGCGTCGGCGTCTCGCGCTCGAAGACGGTCAGAGGAACCGGCGGCAGCGATTTCCATCCCCGCTTGCGATGTTCGACGACGATATTCGTGAAGATGCCGCCGCGCACGCCCCAGCGCGCCGTGACCCGCATGAAGCGTGGGCGGGTCGCCTTGGCGAGGTCGTCGAGAACCTCGTTCGTGATCGCCTCGTGGAACGCGCCCTGGTCGCGGAAGCTCCAGGTGTACAGCTTCAGGCTCTTGAGCTCGACGCACAGCAGATCGGGCACATAGTCGATCGAGAAGATCGCGAAGTCGGGCTGGCCCGTCAGCGGACAGAGGCAGGTGAACTCGGGTACCTGCATGTGAATCAGATAGTCGCGCTGCGGATAGGGATTGTCGAAGACGGCGAGCGTCTTCGACGGGCGACTGCGGCCCTGGTCGGGTCCGCGCTCACCGACGATGATCGTGTCGTCGGGTCGCCGCGAGGTCTTGCTTTTCTTGGGGGACGGCATGTTCTTTGGACTGGTTTTGCGGTCTGGAAGAGGAGGACCGGGCTGCTATTATACGAACCGCTCGAAGGGCGCCGCATGCCGCGTCGGGGGGGGCCGCCGTTGCCGCTGCAATGGCGATCGTCCAAGAACCGGTCGTCCGCTTCGGCAAACGGCTGTGGCGATCGTCTCTCCCCTACGACATTCTTGCCCTGGTTCGCCGTGTCGGCCTCACGGTCGCCAGCGCCGGGGTCTTCATCCTCCCGAACGTTCGGCGCCGCGGCGCAGCCACGGTTTCCGACCTCCGATCGTTCCTGTCCCGATATGCCGACGTGCGACTGACTCAGATCAAGCTCTCCGGATTCAAGTCCTTCGTCGACCCGACGCAATTCTCGCTGCCCGGCCGCCTGGTCGGCGTCGTCGGTCCGAACGGCTGCGGCAAGTCGAACATCATCGACGCGGCCCGCTGGGTCCTCGGCGAGTCGAAGGCCAGCGAGCTGCGCGGCGAGTCGATGCAGGACGTGATCTTCAACGGCTCGGGCAACCGCAAGCCGGCCGGTCGCGCCAGCGTCGAACTGGTGTTCGACAACACGCCGGACGCCAACGGGAAGCAGGTCGCAGGACCCTGGGGCCAGTACGACGAGATCGCGGTCAAGCGCGTCCTCACGCGTGACGGCACGTCGTCCTACCTGATCAACAACCAGGCGGTCCGGCGGCGCGACATCCAGGACATCTTCCTCGGCACCGGACTCGGACCGCGCGCGTACGCGATCATCGGCCAAGGGATGATCGGTCGCATCATCGAAGCGCGGCCCGACGAGCTGCGCGTGTTCCTCGAGGAAGCGGCCGGCATCTCGAAATACAAGGAGCGCCGCCGCGAGACCGAGAACCGCCTCGCGGACACCCGCGAAAACCTGACGCGCGTCGAGGACATCCTCCGCGAGCTGACGGCGAATCTCGATCGCCTCGAACGCCAGGCCGTCGTCGCGCAGGAGTACCGGGCACTCGAGGCGGAAGTCGACGACAAGCAGAAGCTGTTGTGGTTGCTGCGCGCGACCGAGGCCGAAGCGCTCGCGACCCGTCATCGTCACGATGCCGATACATCGCAGGTGGCGCTCGACGCACGCACGGCCGACCTGCGCAGCGTCGAGCTCGATCTCGAACGCGTGCGAGCTGCCCACCAGGAGGCCGGCAACGCCGTCCATGCGGCGCAGGGCAGCTACTACGAGGCGTCGGCGACCGTGTCCGCGATCGAGTCCGAGATCCGCGTGGTCGTCGAGTCGCGCAACCGACTGCAGGCGCAGCTCGCACAGCTCGGCGCGCAGCGCGATCAATGGATCTCCGAAACCGTCCGAATCGCCGCTGCCACCGCTGCCGCCACGCTGTCGCTCGCGACGACGACCGCGACGATCGCCCGCTCGGACGAAGCGCTGGCGGTGCACGCCCCGCTGCTGCCGGAGACCGAAGCGCAGGCGCGCAGCGCGAACGAGGTCGTCGAGCGTGCGCGCGCCGCGATGAGCGAAGTCCAGCGCGATCTCGAAGTCGCCAGTACCAACCAGCGCAATGCCGACCGTCACATCGAATCGATCGCGAGTCGCAAGGCCCGCCTCGACCAGGAGCACAAGCGCCTCGACATGCCCGATGCGGCCAGGCTGTCCACGCTGACCGCCGACGTCGAGACGCTCACCGCCGGCGTCGCCGCGAAGAGATCGCAGCTCGATGCGGCCGAGGCGGCGTTGCCGGGCCTGCAGTCGGTGCGCACCACTGCCCATCAGTCGCTCGACCGCGAGAGCCGCGAGAGTGCGCAGATCGAGGCGCGGCTGGCCGCCTTGAAGCATCTGCAGCAGCGCGTACAGGTCGACGGCAAGCTGCAGCCGTGGCTCGACAAACACGCGCTCGGCAAGCTGCCACGCCTGTGGCAGCGGCTGCACGTCCGGTCCGGCTGGGAGACCGCGGTCGAAGCCGTGCTGCGCGAACGCATCGGCGCGCTCGAGATCGGCCAGCTGGATCGCGCCACGGCGTTCTTCGCCGACCTGCCGCCGGCCAAGCTGGCGATCTGGTCGGAGCGGATCGAGGCCGACGCGGAGTCTGGCGCCGAAGACGACACGCTGACACCATTGCTCGGCCTGATCGAGCTGCGCGAGCCGTCGCTGCGCAGCGTGCTCGGTGAATGGATGCGCGGCGTCTACACCGCCGACAGCGAAGACGACGCGATGACGCGGCGTCATGTTCTGCCGCCGGGCGCGACCTTCGTGCTGCGTTCGGGTCATCAAGTAGGACGCAACAGCCTGCAGCTTTATGCCGCGGACTCCGAGCAGGCCGGGATGCTCGCGCGCCAGCACGAGATCGAGGACTTGACCAGGCGATCGCGCGCGCAGGCCATGCTGACCGACGAGGCGCGCAGCGTCGCGGTCAGGGGCGATGCCGCCGTCACGCAGGCGACTACGGCGCTCGCCGCGATGCGCCAGGCGGTCGCTGCCGCGACGTCCGAGTTCCACGCCCGTCAGATGACGCTGCAGCGGATGCAGCAGGACGCGGCCCAGAGCCGCAACCGCAGCGAGCAGATCAGCGGCGAGCTGGCGCACCTGGCCGACGAGGAAGCGAAGGAGACGGCCGCGCGCCGCGCCGCCGAGGCAACCTTCGAAGAACTCGACCAGTCGCTCGCCGACGTCCAGAACACCCATGAAGACGCCCGCACCGCCGCACAGGCGGCGCGTGCGGCGGTCGACGCGGCGCGGGTGCGTCAGGCCGATCTGCAGCGCGCGGCCCACGAAGCGCGCTACGAAGAGAAGACCATCGTCGCGCGGGTGGCCGAGCTCGAACGCCAGGCTGTTCTGGCCGCGACACAGAAGGAGCGGCTATCCGCCGAACACGACACGCTGACGGCCGAGTTGGCCGGCCTCACCGACGAGACGGCGCGCGCCGGGCTGCACGACGCGATCGCGGCGCGCGCCGGCTGTGAAAGGCGACTCGCCGATGCGCGGGCCGAGCTCGACGCCCTGTCGAGCCGGATCCGCGCGGCCGACGAGGCGCGGCTGTCGACGGAACGCGATCTCGAGCCGCTGCGTGCCCGCATCGCCGACGCGCATCTCAAGCAGCAGGCTGCGAGCCTGACGCAGCAGCAGTTCGACGTGATGCTCGACGAGGCGGCCGCCGATCGCGCGGTGCTCGCGACGATCCTGACCAGCGACGAGGGTCGCAAGCTGCGTGCACCCGCGCTGCACGCCGATGTGCAGCGGCTGCAGCAGGCGATCATCGGCCTCGGCGCGGTCAATCTCGCGGCGCTCGACGAACTTGCGACCGCGAGCGAGCGCAAGACCTTCCTCGACGCGCAGACCGCCGATCTCGGCGAGGCCATCGCGACGCTGGAGGACGCGATCCGTCGCATCGACAAGGAGACCCGCGCGTTGCTGCAGGAAACCTTCGACGCGATCAACCTGCACTTTGGCAAGCTGTTCCCCGCGCTGTTCGGCGGCGGCGAAGCCAGGCTGGTCATGACCGGCGACGAAATCCTCGACGCCGGCGTGCAGGTGATGGCGCAGCCGCCCGGCAAGAAGAACAGCAGCATCCATCTGCTGTCGGGTGGAGAGAAGGCGCTGACGGCGACCGCGCTGGTGTTCGCGATGTTCCAGCTGAACCCCGCGCCTTTCTGCCTGCTCGACGAGGTCGATGCGCCGCTCGACGACGCGAACACCGAACGGTTCTGCAACCTGGTCAAGACGATGTCGGCACACACGCAGTTCCTGTTCATCTCCCACAACAAGATCGCCATGGAAATGGCGCAGCAGCTGATCGGCGTGACGATGCAGGAGCAGGGCGTCTCCCGCATCGTCGCGGTCGACCTCGAGTCGGCGATCGGCTTTGCGAACGAACGTATCGAGGAAGCGGCATGAATCAAGTCATCCTGAGCACCCAGGCGCAGTCCGGTGAGTGACCTGCAACTGAGTCTGATCGTCCTGGCGCTGATCGCGATCGGCGGAATCTGGCTGTTCAACATCGTGATGGACAGGCGCCGGTCGCGCGTATTCGAGAAGCGCCTTAAGCCGCGTGCGACCGCAGGTCCGACGCTGACGGAAGCGCAGCCGGACGCCGTCGTCGACGCGCGCAACAGCGAGCCGACGCTGCGCAGCGAGCCTTCGTTCAGCGACGCGATGTCGTCGACCGATGACGCCGGCACCGACGCTCTCGTCGAACAGACGGATCCGGACGTCCGGATCGATGCGACGCCACCGACGAGTCTCGTGGTCGACCGCGAGATCCATGCGATCGTCACGCTCGAGCCCGACAGCCCGCTGTCCGGCGAACGCGCGTGGTCGCTGCTGCACGCGTTCCGCCACGCGGGTCGCCAGTCGGTGATGCTGATCGGGGTCCGCGGCGATCTGCAGGAGCCGATCCGCGCGGGCCAGCGCTACGAGGCGGTGCTGGTCGCGGTCCAGCTCGCCAATCGCAGCGGGCCGTTGAACGAGATCGAATGGTCCGAGTTCGTCGCCGCGCTCCAGCACGTGTCCGAGCAGATTCCCGCCAGTTGCGACATCCCCGACATGCGCGAGACCACGGCCCGGGCGCGCGCGCTCGACGCACAGTGCGTCCCGCTCGACGCGCAGATCGGCATCAACCTGACCAGCACGCAGGACGGCTGGACCGGACCGCATGTCGCGCAACTCGCCCGCGATCACGGACTGATCCTGCGGCCCGACGGCCGCTTCCACGCGCTCGACGAGCACGGCGCCACGCTGTTCGTGCTGCAGAACGGCGACGGCGGTGCGTTCCGCGCGGACACGCTCGACACCCAGCAGACCTCACGGTTGACGCTGCTGCTCGACGTGCCGCGGGCGCCGCAGGACGCACATCCTTTCGATCGCCTGGTCGAGCTTGCGAATCTGCTGTCCGTCGCGCTCGACGCAGCCATCGTCGACGACCAGTCGCACATCCTCGCGCCGGCCGCTCTGGCATCGATCGCTCGCCAGATCGCGCCCGTCTACGCGAAGCTCGAAGCGGCCGGTATGCCGGCCGGATCGCCGCGCGCGCTCGCGTTGTTCGGCTAACGCTTCGTGGTCCCGACGACGCATGACGGGCTCGGACGCGTGACGGCATGACGCGCGGCAAGGTCGTGGCAGCCGACGATCCGGGGGTGCGCGCCGCGGCGCTGCGCGCAGAGCTGGGCCGCCTGAACGACGCCTATCACACGCGCGACGAGCCGCTGGCCAGCGACGCGTACTACGACGCACTGTTCCGCGAACTGCAGGCGATCGAGGCGGCCGATCCTGCTTTACAAGCGCCCGACTCGCCGACGTTGCGGATCGGCGGCGCGCCGCGCAGCGATCTTCCGGCGGTGCGTCACGACGTGCCGATGCTGTCGCTCGGCAACGCGTTCGACGACGCCGGCATCGTGGCCTTCGACCGCCGGGTCGCCGACGGGCTGGGATCGCCCGGGCCGGTCTCGTATGCCGCCGAGCTCAAGTTCGACGGTCTGGCGGTCACGCTGCGGTACGAGGACGGGCTGCTGGTGCAGGCCGCGACGCGCGGCGACGGCAGCGTCGGCGAGGACGTCACGCCGAACGCGCGCACCATCGCGACCATCCCGCTGCGCCTGTCGACCGACAAGCCGCCGAAGCTCCTCGACGTCCGCGGCGAGGTCCTGATGTGCCATGCGGACTTCGACGCGATCAACGCACGTCAGCGTGCCGCCGGCGTGCGCGAGTTCGTGAACCCGCGCAACGCCGCCGCAGGCAGCCTGCGTCAGCTCGACGCGCGGATCACCGCGATCCGGCCGCTGCATTTCTTCGCGTACGGCCTCGGATCCTTCGATGCGGGGCCGTCCGGAGCCGTCGTGCCGGAAACGCACAGCGGCCTGCTCGACTGGTTCCGCGCGCTGGGGGTGCCGGTATCCGAACATCGCACGGTGGTCGCGGGCAGCGAGGGGCTGCTGGCGTTCTATCGACAGATAGGCGAACTGCGCGCGACGCTGCCCTACGACATCGACGGCGTCGTCTACAAGGTCGACGACTTCGCGGCGCAGCGCCGTCTCGGCTTCGTCGCGCGCGCGCCGCGCTTCGCGATCGCGCACAAGTTCCCGGCCGAGGAAGCGACGACGACGATCGAGAACATCGTCGTGCAGGTCGGACGGACCGGTGCCATCACGCCGGTCGCGCGGCTCTCGCCGGTATTCGTCGGCGGCGTCACGGTGACCAGCGCCACGCTGCACAACGAGGACGAGATCCATCGCAAGGACATCCGCATCGGCGATACGGTGATCGTGCGACGGGCCGGGGACGTGATTCCGGAAGTGATGCGCGTGCTCGTCGAACGCCGGCCCGACGGCGCGGCCGAATACAGCCTGCCGATGCGCTGCCCGGTGTGCGATTCGGCGATCGTTCGGGAAGAGGACGAAGCCGTCGCGCGTTGCAGCGGCGGCCTGGTGTGCGCGGCGCAGCGCAGGCAGTCGCTGCTGCACTTCGCGCAGCGCCGCGCGCTCGACATCGAAGGACTGGGCGAGAAGATCGTCGATCAACTCGTCGCGCGCGATCTGGTGCGCTCGCCGGCCGATCTGTTCGCGCTCGATCAGGACACCGTGGCCGGCCTCGACCGCATGGCCGGCAAGTCGGCTGCGAACCTGATCGAGGCGATCGCGAATGCGCGGCAGACGACCTTCGCGCGTTTCCTGTTCGGGCTCGGCATCCGCCACGTCGGCGAAGAGGTCGCGCGCGTGCTCGCCCGTGAGTTCGGCAGTCTCGACGCGCTGCTGGCGGCCGACTGGACTGCGCTGATGGAGCGCAAGCGGGTGCTGCAGAAGGAGAATGCGAGCCGTCGCACCCGCGACGAGACCGTGCGGGCAATACCGCTGGACGGCATCGGCGACGAGATCGTGCAGGCGCTCGCGCAGTTCCTCGGCGAGCCGCACAACCGGCAGGCGATCACCCGGATGCGCGAAGTCGGTATCGTGTGGCCCGAGAACGACGGGACGATCGGCCTGATCGACGAGCCCGACAGCACGCCCGCCTCACCCGCCGGCGTGCTTTCAGGAAAGACGCTGGTATTGACCGGGTCGTTGCCCGACCTGACGCGCGACGCCGCGAAGGCGATCATCGAAGGCGCCGGTGGCAAGGTTTCCGCTTCCGTGTCCCGCAAGACCGATTTCGTCGTAGCCGGGGAGGATCCCGGCAGCAAGGCCGACAAGGCCGTCGTACTCGGCGTTCCCGTCATCGATCAGGACGCGCTGCTGCGCCTGATCGGCCAGGCCTGACACCCACCATTCCAGGAGTAGTCGATGCGCGTCCGAAAGGCAGTCTTCCCCGTAGCCGGCATGGGTACCCGTTTCCTTCCGGCGACCAAGGCCAGTCCGAAGGAGATGATGCCGGTCGTCGACAAGCCGCTGATCCAGTACGCGGTCGAAGAGGCGGCCGAGGCGGGCATCACCGACATGATCTTCATCACGGGTCGCAACAAGCGCGCGATCGAGGATCACTTCGACAAGGCCTACGAGATGGAGGCCGAGCTCGAGGCGAAGAACAAGCAGGCGCTGCTCGAGATCGTCCGCAACACCGTGCCACGGTCGGCAAACTGTATCTACATTCGTCAGAACGAGGCACTCGGTCTCGGTCACGCGGTGCTGTGCGCGTTGCCGGTGGTCGGCTACGAGCCGTTCGCGGTGCTGCTCGCCGACGACCTGATGGACACGGCCAAGGGCATCCCCGGCGTACTCGAACAGATGGTCCGCGTCTTCGACGTCAAGCAGGCGAGCGTGCTGGCGGTCCAGGACGTGCCGCGCGCCGAGACCAGGTCGTACGGAATCGTCGGCACCCGGCTCGGGTCGGCGATCGCCGGCAGCGACAGGCGGCTCGAGGAGATCACGCACATGGTCGAGAAGCCGAAGGCCGACGATGCGCCGTCGACGCTGGCCGTGGTCGGTCGCTACATCCTCAGCGGCTCGGTCTTCGACCGCCTTCGCAAGGTTCGCCCGGGCTCGGGCGGCGAGATCCAGCTGACCGACGGCATCGTCGCGCTGCTCGAGGACGAACCGGTCCTGGCCTATCGCTTCGACGGGGTGCGCTACGATTGCGGGTCGAAGATCGGCTACCTCAAGGCGACCGTCGAGCTGGGCCTCAAGCATCACGAGGTCGGCCACGAGTTCGCGCAGTACCTCGACGGTTTCATGGCGTCGCGCTAGCCGCTCCTCGCGTCACCTGTCGTAGATCGCTTCGGACCACGCTCCGGGAAGGGACTGCATGTTTGGCATTCTGGGAGGCAGCGGACTGACGTCGTTCGCCGAACTCGAGATCGACCGGCGCGAGGTCGTGCGCACGCCGTGGGGCGAGCCTTCGGGCCCGGTCACGATCGGCCGCATCGACAAGGTCCCGGTCGCGTTCCTGCCGCGTCACGGTCACGGCCACACGATCCCGCCGCACGCGATCAACTACCGCGCCAACCTGCATGCGTTGCGGGCCATCGGCGTCGAAGGCGTGATCGCCGTGGCATCGGTCGGCGGCATCCGCCACGACATGCAGCCTGGTGCGATCGCGCTGCTCGACCAGTTGCTCGACTACACGTGGGGCCGGGACTCCACCTACTTCGACGGCCCCGAGCATCCGGTCACGCACATCGACTTCACGCTGCCTTACGACCCGGCGCTGCGCGCCCGCATGCTGATGGTCGCGAACAAGGTCGGCCACGCGCTGATCGACGGCGGCTGCTACGCGTGCATGCAGGGGCCGCGTCTCGAGACCGCGGCCGAGATCGATCGCGTCGAGAAGGACGGTGCCGACGTCGTCGGAATGACGCTGATGCCCGAGGCCGCGCTGGCGCGCGAACTCGACATGCCTTACGCGGCGTTGGCCGTGGTCGTCAATCACGCGGCCGGCCGTGGCGACTCCAGGCTTGCGATCTCGACCTCCGAGATCGGACGCATTCTCGAGATCGCGATGGGCAATGTCCGCAAGCTGATCGTGTCGTTCGTCCGCGAAGGCGGCGTCGCCGCGGCCGGCTGAACGGCATGATCCATCCGATCCTGCGCATGGGTGATCCGCGGCTGCTGCGGATCGCCAAGCCGGTCGAACGCTTCGACACGGCCGAGTTGCACGCGCTCGTCGCCGACCTGTTCGAGACGATGCGTCACGCGAACGGCGCCGGCCTGGCAGCGCCGCAGATCGGCGTCGACCTGCGGCTGGTGATCTTCGGTTTCGCCGCGACCAGCCAGCGCTATCCGGACGCCGATCCGGTACCGGAGACAGTGCTGCTGAATCCGGTCGTCGAACTGCTGCAGGTCGAACAGCGGGAGGACTGGGAGGGCTGCCTTTCGGTGCCCGGCATGCGTGGCATCGTCCCGCGCACCGAGCACGTCCGCTATCGCGGGTTCGACCAGTTCGGCAAGCCCGTTGCGCGCGTGGCGACCGGCTTCCACGCGCGGGTGGTCCAGCACGAGTGCGACCACCTCGACGGCATCCTGTACCCGATGCGGATCACCGACTTCTCGCGCTTCGGGTTCACCGAGGAGCTGTTCCCCGGCGAAGAGGTCATCGACGATTGAACCATCGATCCCCGTCATGCGCGCTTACGCGCATCAAACAAACTCGAACGCGACCAACTCAGAAGGCTTCTTCGCGCGCCAGGTAACGCCACTGGCCTACCGGCAGGTCGCCCAGCATCACGCGACCGACGCGCACGCGGCGCAAGCCGAGGACGTGCAGACGGACCATCTCGCACATGCGGCGGATCTGGCGCTTCTTGCCTTCGCGCAACACGAAGCGCAACTGGTCGCGGTTCTCCCACTCGACCGTGGCCGCCTTCAGTGCGACGCCGTCCAGAGACATCCCGTGCCGAAGCAGCTTCATCTCGTCTTCGGACAGCGACCCCGCGACGCGGACGAGGTATTCCTTCTCGATCTCCGAGTCGTCGTTGATCAGCTGGCGCGCGATGCGGCCGTCCTGCGTCAGCACGAGCAGCCCGGTCGAATCGATGTCGAGGCGTCCGGCCGGCGCGAGTCCGCGCGGCGGCCGCCAGTCGTTGGCGAGCGTGCGCGGATCGCCGGACCAATGGAAGTTCGGAACGACCAGCGTGGACGCCGGCTTGTAGCCGTCCTCGGCCTGTCCCGACACGAGGCCGATCGGCTTGTTGATCAGGACCGTGTCGCGCAGGTCCTGCTCCTGCGCAGCCGCGCGGGTCACGGTGATCTTCTGGTCGACGGTGACCTTGCTGCCGAGCACGTCGGTGCGGACGCCGTCGACGAACACCCAGCCGCGCGAGATCCATTCGTCGGCCTCGCGGCGTGAACACAGGCCGAGCTCGGCCATCCGCTTCGACAGCCGCATCGCGCCGGCCGCTTCGGGGAGCGTGGCCGCCACGCGCGGCGGGCCGGGCGGGCCGCGCGTTCTGCGCGGGCGCTCGGGCGCGTCGTTCATGCGGCGAGGACTTCGAGCAAATCGGTCTCCAGCTTGATCTGTGCCTTCGCATCCGACAGCGTCGAGCCGTCGAGCAGGAAGAAGTCTTCGACGCGTTCGCCGAGCGTGGTGATCTTGGCGGCCTGCACGTTGACGCGATGGCTGGCGAGGATGCGCAGGATCGCATACAGCAGGCCGTCCCGATCCGAGGTCGACAGCGTCAGCAGGAAGAAGCGGCCGCGGTCGTCGGGACGCAGATCCACCGTCGGGGCGATCGGGAAACTGCGCGACTGGCGCGATGGCCGGCCGGTCGCCGCCAACGGCAGCGGTGCAGCGTAGGCCAGGTGCTGCGCGAGGTCGCGCTCGATGTTCGCGATGCGATCGCGGTAGTGGCTGCCGTCGGGGTCGAGTACGTGAAAGCTGTCGAGCGCGTGACGCTCGCCTTCGTTGCCGAGGGTCGTGTGGACGCGAGCGTCGACGATGAAGAAGCGCTGGCGATCGAAATACTGGCAGATCCGTGCGAGCAGGTCGGGCTGGTCGAGCGTGAACACGACGATCTGCAGCCCCTCGCCGGCCGGCGACAGCCGCGCCTTGACCTTCGGCCTCGCGTTGTCGCGCGCCAGCGCGAAGGCGCGCGTGA
>JBDTIS010000221.1:0-8283 GCA_039936235.1 Burkholderiaceae bacterium
CGCTTCAACGAACCTGCCCGTAGGTAGAATCGCGGCGGCCGGTCGCAAAGCGACGTGAATTGTGTCATACAACAACACGCGCCCGGGCCTGCGCGCGGCCGGCGGCACTCGAGCACGAGGTCCCGAAATACGCATCGAATCCGACCCTCAGTGCTTCCTCAGCGATGACGCGCGTCCTTCTGATCAAAACCAGCTCGATGGGCGACATCGTCCACAACCTGCCCGTCGTGGCGGACATCCGGCGCGCGTTGCCGTCCGCCACGATCGACTGGGTCGTCGAGGAAGGCTATGCCGACCTCGTGCGGATGGCTCGCGGCGTGACGCGTGTGATTCCGATCGCGACGCGACGCTGGCGGCACGAGCCGCATCGGTCGAAGACGCGCGCCGAGCGTCGCGCATTCCTCGATGCGCTGCGCAGCGAGCGCTACGACGTCGTGCTCGACACCCAGGGGCTGTTGAAGAGCGCGCTGGTGGCCGGCCGCGCACGGCTCGCTGCCGGCGGCGTTCGTGTCGGCTTCTCGTTCGCGCTGGTGCGTGAGAGTCTCGCGCGCCTCTTCTACGATCGCGGCTACGGGGTCGATCCGAGGCTGCATGCGATCGAGCGGATGCGCGCGCTCGCCGCGTCGGCGCTCGACTATCCGCGACCGACCGACCTGCCGCGTTTCGAACTGGACGTGCCGTTCCAGCGCTTCGCATGGCTCGAGCAGCCTGAAGACGCTGGCGGCCGGAAGCGCTATGCCGTGCTGCTGCATGCGACCGCCCGTGCGGAGAAGGCCTGGCCGCCGGACCGCTGGGTCATCCTGATCGGCGCGCTGTGCGCGGCCGGGATCACGCCGGTCCTGCCTTCGGGCAACGAGCGCGAGCGCACGGCCGCCGAGACGATCGCGCGCGATGCCGCGATCGCGATGGGAACGTCGACCTGCCGGCCGGTGGTCGCGCCGCCGCTGTCGCTGCCCGCCGCTGCCGCGCTGCTCGGCGGCGCCGCCGCGGTGGTCGGTGTCGATACCGGCCTGCTGCATATCGCGGCGGCTCTGGACGTCCCGACGGTGGGCCTGTTCGGCGCGACGCCGCGATGGCGTTACGCGCCTTACTGGTCGCCGAAGGCGATCAACCTCGGCGGCTTCGGCGAGCTCGGCGCGCAGCCCGCCGTGTCGGACGTGGTCGGCGCGCTCGAAAGCCTGGGCGTGCTCGGCGACGCCGAGCCACCGCTCGCTGCGATCGGCGATCGCGCATGACGCGCGGACGTCGGGCGTGAAGGCACGCGGGCCGGTGTCGGGCGATCGCGTCGCACGACTGCTCTACGCACTGCTGTGGTACGCGGCGACGCCGGTCATCGCCGCGTACCTGTTGTGGCGCTCTCGGCGGCAGCCCGCCTATCGACGCGGATGGCCGCAACGCTTCTTCGGGCACTACGGCATGCGCCCGCCTGCACGATGCATCTGGCTGCATGCCGTGTCGGTCGGCGAGACACGCGCGGCGGCGCCGCTGATCACCGCGTTGCAGGCGCTGCATGCCGATGCGACGCTGCTCGTCACGCACATGACGCCGACCGGGCTGCAGACGGCCGAGACGCTGTTCGGCGACCGGGTCGTGCATGCCTATCTCGCGTACGACTATCCGCATGCGGTCGCCGCTTTCGTCCGCCACTGGCGACCGCTCGTCGGCATCGTGATGGAGACCGAGATCTGGCCGAACCTGATGGTGGCCGCCGAGCGCGCGGGGACGCCGATGATCCTCGCGAATGCACGGCTGTCGCCGAAGTCGCTGGTCGCGACGCGCCGCTGGCCCGCATTGATGCGGCCGGCAGCCCGTCGCTTCGACCGGATCCTCGCGCAGACCGACGCCGACGCGAAGCGCTTCGCGATCCTCGCGGACACCGACAACGTGGAGGCCGGCACGTCGTCGATCGTGACGATCGGCAACGTCAAGTTCGACATCGAGCCGCCCGACGCGCAGCGCGTGCTGGCGCAGCGGTTTCGGCAGTGGTTCGGGGAACGCCGCGTGTTCCTGTGCGCGAGCACGCGCGAAGGCGAGGAGGAGCGGATCCTCGATGCATGGATCGCGCGGGAGCGCGGCGAGGGTCGCAGCGAACCCGATCGGCGCGTGCTGCTCGTCATCGTGCCGAGGCATCCGCAGCGCTTCGGCGACGTGTTCGAGCTGGCTCGTACGCGCGGGCAGGTCGTGCAGCGACGGAGCGACGAGGCCTCGCTCGCGGCCGACACGCAGGTGTGGCTCGGTGACTCGATGGGCGAGCTGTGGGCCTACTACCTCGCGGCGGACTTGGCTTATGTCGGCGGCAGCGTAGTACCGCTCGGCGGACAGAACCTGATCGAGGCCGCCGCCGCGGGCTGCCCGATCCTGATCGGCCGCAACACGTTCAACTTCGCGGCTGCCAGCGACGAGGCGGTGAAGGTCGGCGCCGCGTGGCGCGTGACGGACTACGACGCGCTGGCCGCAGCCGCGTGGACTCTGGCGTTCGACGACGGCCGTCGTCGGCGCATGGCCGACGCCGGCATCGCCTTCGCTGCCGCGCATCGGGGCGCCACCGTGAAGACGATCGCGATCATCGAAGAATTTCTCGCCTCCGGGGGGGCGGACGGTTCGATTTCAAGATCTTGAATTCGCGCGGCTTCTCCCTATTTCTGGCGTCATGCGGGATCGACCCGCGACCAACCAGTCAGGAGCTGCCATGTATGTGACTTTCAATCGTACGAGCCGTGCACGTCCCGCCAGCCAGGCCCTGAACGGCGCCGTGGCCATCGATCAACTGTTCGACGGATTCTTTCATCGACCTGCTGCGTCCACAGTCGATGGCGCCGGTTCCACGATCGCCGCACGCTTCGACGTCGTCGAGAAGGACGACCGCTTCGAAGCCCGCATCGAGATCCCCGGCGTCGACAAGGACGACATCGACGTGCAGATCGACGGCGCATCGGTCCGCGTGAAAGCCGAAGTGAAGACCGTCGACGCGGCGGCCGAAGGCACCAAGCTCCTGCACAGCAATCGTTTGACGCGTTCGTGGCTGCGCAACTTCACGCTGCCGTCGGAAGTCGACGAAGCGCGTGCGGACGCCGCGTATCAGGACGGCGTGCTGACGCTGACGTTGCCGAAGAAGACAGTCGTGCAACCGAAGCGGCTCGCGATCAAGTGAGTCGTGGAAGGACCGGTTTCTCGCATGCCTTCGGAACGACATGCAAGCGACCGGCGTCCCGACGAAGGCAAGTGTCGTCCCGACAAAGGAGGGATCTCACCGTCCAAGCATGACGTGCGGACCGATGCGTTGCGGTAGAGGTTCCTCACTGCGGTCGGAACGACAGACGTGGCAACTGTCGTCCCGACCAAGGAGGGACCTCACCGTCCACGCATGAGGTGCGAGCCGATGCTTCGCGGTACAGGTTCCTCACTGCGTT
This sequence comes from Burkholderiaceae bacterium, assembly GCA_039936235.1. Lineage (GTDB taxonomy): Bacteria > Pseudomonadota > Gammaproteobacteria > Burkholderiales > Burkholderiaceae_D > CAHJXF01. The sequence continues at coordinate 3,411 of JBDTIS010000221.1, forward strand.
CGGAACGACAGACCAGCCACTGTCGTCCCGACAACGGAGGGACCTCACCGTCTAGGCATGACGTGCGAGCCGATGCTTCGCGGTAGAGGTTCCTCACATAGGTTCGGAACGACATGCAAGGGACCCGACGGGTGCCGGCGTGTCGGTACTCGTTGTCGTCAGCCCGCCGATCGCATCGTCTGTCGAAAGCGCTCCTGGAGCTCGGCCCTCAGCTTCCTGCGCAGCAGCGCCGCCTTGAAGCGTCTCTTCTCGTCGGTGTCGACGGCGTCGGTGTCGGCACGGTCACCGGCTTGCTGCCGTCAGCCAGCGCGACCATCGTGAAGAAGCAGCTGTTCACGTGACGCGCGACCTGCGTGACGATGTTCCGCGCGACGACCTCGATCCCGACTCCATCGACGACGTCCCGATGCGGTAGACGCTGGCCAGGAAGTCCACCGGTTCGCCGACATGGATCGGCTGGCGGACCATCCCCTGGTCGACGCGCAGCGTGACGACGCAGTGCGCCGCGTCGCGGCTCGCGCAGGCGTAGGCGACGTGGTCGAGCAGCTCGAGGATGCTGCCGCCATGCACATTGCCGGAGAAGTCCGCCATGTCGGGCGTCATCGGCACGGTCATCGTCGGTTGATGCGATGGCATGTCCAGCGGCGTTTCTCCGGTGAGGCTGCGGGGCGCAGGCCATCATCGCAGCGGGCCGGGCCGGCTGGAAATCGAAGTCCCGCGGTGCTATCCTTCGCGGTTCTCAAGTCGCCGAACAGTTTGCGGCTGGCAGTCCGCGGATCGACATGGTCGTGAAGTGGAGGTTGGAAGAGCAGGGTTCTTTCAACCGCATCGATCCCGGCATACCCGGGGAAAGGTGAAGCAACATGATGCAAGAATCCCGGCTCGATTCCTATCTCTTCGGCGGCAACGCCCCCTATGTCGAAGAGTTGTACGAAGCCTATTTGAACAATCCCGGCTCGGTGGCGGCGCACTGGCGCGAATACTTCGACCAGTTGCAGCACGTCCCCGCCCCCGATGGCAGCAACGCCATCGACGTCTCGCACGCGCCCATCGTCACGTCGTTCGCGCAGCGCTCCCGCGATCGCCGTCTCACGCCGCCGAACGCCGCGAGCGACGTCCTGGCGACCAAGCAGGTCTATGTCCAGCAGCTGATCGCCGCCTACCGCTCCCTCGGCGCGCGCTGGGCCAACCTCGATCCGCTGAAGCGTCAGGAACGCCCGCATATCCCCGAGCTCGAGCCCGTCTTCTACGATTTCACCGAAGCGGACATGGCGACCATCTACCCGGCGCCCAACACGTATTTCGGCTTCGAGGAGGCGTCGCTGCGCGACATCGTCCAGGCGCTGCGCGAGACCTACTGCGGATCGATCGGCGTCGAGTTCATGTACGTCACCGACCAGGCCGAGAAGCGCTGGATGCAGGAGCGGCTCGAATCGATCCGCGCCAATCCCAGCTACGGCGCCGATGAACGCAAGCACATCCTCGATCGCCTCACCGCGGCCGAAGGCCTCGAGCGTTATCTCGCGACGCGTTACGTCGGCCAGAAGCGCTTCTCGCTCGAGGGCGGCGAGAGCTTCATCGTGTCGATCGACGAAGTCGTCCAGCGCTGTGGCAGCCAGGGCGTCCAGGAGATCGTCATCGGCATGGCCCATCGCGGCCGGCTGAATCTGCTCGTCAACGTCCTCGGCAAGATGCCGTCGGAACTGTTCGCCGAGTTCGAAGGCAAGAACAGCGACGACCTGCCGTCCGGCGACGTCAAGTATCACAAGGGCTTCTCGAGCGACGTCTCGACGCCCGGCGGACCGGTCCACCTGTCACTTGCCTTCAACCCGTCCCACCTCGAGATCGTGAACCCGGTCGTCGAGGGCTCGTGCAAGGCGCGGATGGAACGTCGCGGCGACGGCGACGGCAGCCAGGTGCTGCCGATCCTGGTCCATGGCGACGCAGCGTTCGCCGGCCAGGGCGTGGTCATGGAGACCCTGAACCTCGCGCAGACGCGCGGCTACGGCACCCACGGCACGATCCACATCGTCATCAACAACCAGATCGGCTTCACCACGTCCGATCCGCGCGACTCGCGTTCGACGTTGTATTGCACCGACGTGGTCAAGATGATCGAGGCGCCGGTGCTGCACGTGAACGGCGACGATCCCGACGCGGTCATCCTCGCGACACAGATCGCCTGCGACTACCGGGCCAAGTTCAAGCGCGACGTCGTCATCGACATCGTCTGCTTCCGCAAGCTCGGCCACAACGAGCAGGACACGCCGGCGCTCACGCAGCCGATGATGTACCGGAAGATCGCGCAGCATCCGGGTACCCGCAAGCTGTACGCGGACCGACTGGTCGCGCAGGGCGTGGTGACCGAGGCCGAGACCGAGCAGTACATCGTGGATTTCCGCGCTGCGATGGATGCCGGCAAGCTGACGGTGGACCCGGTGCTGTCGAACTTCAAGAGCAAGTACGCCGTCGACTGGATGCCGTTCCTGAACCGCAAGTGGACCGACTCGGCCGACACCGCGGTGCCGATCACCGAACTCAAGCGGATCGGTGCGCGGATCACGGCGCTGCCGGCCAACTTCAAGCCGCATCCGCTGGTCGAAAAAGTCATCGCCGATCGGTCGAAGATGGCCAGGGGCGAGCAGGTGCTCGACTGGGGCATGGGCGAACATCTCGCGATGGCGTCGCTGGTCGCGTCCGGCTTCGCGGTCCGCATCACCGGCCAGGACTCGGGTCGCGGCACGTTCACCCACCGCCACGCGGTGCTGCACGACCAGAACCGCGAACGTTTCGATGCCGGCATCTACATCCCTCTGCAGAACGTCTCCGACGGCCAGGCGCCGTTCACCGTGATCGACTCGGTGCTGTCCGAAGAGGCCGTTCTCGCGTTCGAATACGGCTATTCGTCGGCCGAGCCGAACACGCTGGTGATCTGGGAAGCGCAGTTCGGCGACTTCGTCAACGGCGCGCAGGTCGTGATCGACCAGTTCATCTCGTCCGGCGAGGTCAAGTGGGGCCGCGTGTCGGGCCTGACGCTGATGCTGCCGCACGGCTACGAAGGGCAGGGACCGGAGCATTCGTCGGCGCGTCCCGAGCGTTTCCTGCAGCTGTGCGCCGACAACAACATGCAGGTCGTCCAGCCGACGACGCCGGCGCAGATCTTCCATCTGCTGCGCCGTCAGATGATCCGGCTGTTCCGCAAGCCGCTGGTGATCCTCACGCCGAAGTCGCTGCTGCGCCACAAGGAAGCGGTCTCCGACCTGTACGACCTGTCGCACGGTGGCTTCCAGACGGTGATCCCCGAGACCGCCGACCTCGAGCCGAAGAAGATCAAGCGCGTGATCGTCTGTTCCGGCAAGGTGTACTACGAGTTGCGCACCGCCCGCGGCGACCGCGAGGACACCGTCATCCTGAGACTCGAACAGCTCTACCCGTTCCCGCACAAGGCGTTCTCGAACGAGTTGAAGAAATATCCGCATGCGACCGAGATCGTCTGGTGCCAGGACGAACCGCAGAACCAGGGTGCATGGTTCCAGATTCAGCACAACCTGCTCGAGAACCTCGAAGACAACCAGAAGCTTTCGTACGCGGGTCGCCCGGCGTCGGCGTCGCCGGCGGTCGGTTATTACGCGAAGCACAACGAGCAGCAGAAGGCGCTGATCCAGTCGGCCTTCGGGCGCGCGCGGGGGCTCGTGCTGAGCAAGTGATCGGCATCCGCGACGACCAACACATCTGAAACGTCGTCCCCGCGAAGAGCCTGTCCCGGTATGGGGCTGAGCCGGGGCGAGGACCCAGCGGCGTGCGGCGGTCCGGTGCCGGATCTCGCAGCGTCGCACCACGCTGGGTCCCGGCGTTCGCGGGGACGACGGGACGGAAAGCATCGCGATTCGCCGGCGGTTCCCAAAACTACAACGGAGTAAGCGCATGGCCCTCGTCGAAGTGAAAGTCCCGCAGTTGTCGGAGTCCGTCTCGGAAGCGACGCTGCTTCAGTGGAAGAAGAAGACCGGCGACGCGGTGGCGCGCGACGAAGTCCTCGTCGAGATCGAGACCGACAAGGTGGTGCTCGAGGTACCGGCATCGGTCGCCGGCGTGATGGGCGAGATCGTGATGCCCGACGGCAGCACCGTCACGTCCGACCAACTGATCGCGAAGATCGACACCGATGGAAAGATAGGCGCGACGTCTCCGTCGCCGGTCGCCACCGCACCGGCACCCGCTCCGGCTCCGGCTCAACCGCCTCCGGCGCCGCAGGCGGCCGCGCCCGCGCCTGCGGCCGCCGCGCCGGTCGCCATGCCGTCGGCCGCGAAGATCATGGCCGAGAACGATGTCTCGGGCGCCGATGTCGCAGGCACCGGCAGGGGCGGCCGCATCACGAAGGGTGACGCGCTCGGCGCGGTCGCGTCCGGCGCTGCCAGGCCTGCGGCGAACCTGACGTCGACGCGCGCGCCGGCGCCGGTCTCGGCCAGCGTCCCCGCGAATCTCACGTCGGCCGCGATGCTCGACGGCCGCACCGAGCAGCGCGTGCCGATGTCGCGTCTGCGCCAGCGTGTCGCCGAGCGGTTGCTGCAGTCGCAGGCGCAGGCCGCCATCCTGACCACCTTCAACGAGGTCAACATGGCCCCGGTGATGGAGATGCGCAACCGTTACAAGGACAAGTTCGAAAAGGAGCACGGCGTGAAGCTCGGCTTCATGTCGTTCTTCGTGAAGGCCGCGCTGTACGCGCTCAAGAAGTATCCGATCGTCAATGCGTCGGTCGACGGCACCGACATCGTCTATCACGGCTACTTCGACATCGGCATCGCCGTCAGCTCGCCGCGCGGCCTGGTCGTGCCGATCCTGCGCAACGTCGACCAGATGAGCTTCGCGGACATCG
>JBDTIS010000222.1:0-8697 GCA_039936235.1 Burkholderiaceae bacterium
TCGCAATCGGGTCTCCAGCGAAAAAATCTTCTTCGGGCCGAGGATAAAGATGTACGCGTGGTCGCAGGCGTAACTTCGTGGATTAGCGATCGCCCGCACGACCGCGGTCGAATCCTTTCTGGATGCCCCTTCACGCTTCGGCGATCGTGCCGCCTTCGTTACATGCCGTTCAGCTGCGCGATGCCCCGCAGTGGCACACGAAGCGCGCCACGCTGATGGTAGAAGCGTCTCATCGCGATCCGAGGGAGCGGCAGACCGATCCGCGTCGACGACCGCCTGGGCAAAGGCGCGCGGCGCTTCCTGCGGGAGGTTGTGTCCCACACCGCCGCCGATGATGCGGTGTTAGCGTCCGGAGAACTTCGGCGCATAGGTGCTCGGTTGCGGATGCGGTGCACCGTTCGCATCCCCCTCGAGCGTGATGGTCGGAACACCGATGGTCGGAGCGGCTGCGAGCCTGCGTTCCGACACGTCGTAGATCGCCTCGCCTCGAGCCAGCCCCTGTCGCCAGCGGTAGTTGTGGATGACGATGGCGACGGGATCCGGATTGTCGAACGCCTTCGCGGTGCGATCGAACGTCGCGTCGTCGAAATCCCATTGCGGCGACGCTCGCCGCCAGATCAGTTTTGCGCAATCGTGACGATATCGCGCGTACCCGGCGGGACCACGCTCCGTAGCGAAGTGGAACTGGTCCCACCAGGAAAGCTCGGCCGTCGGTGGAAGCGGAGCTTCGCCTGAGGCCTGGTTGGTGACGAGGTAAGCACCGACCGAGACGAGCGCTTTTCAGCGCTCGCACTGCCCGCCGCGATTGCCCCGAGCGGCGTCGTCACGAACGCCAGCACGGCGGCACCGAGGAGTTGCCGGCGCGAAGGGTGAACGTGCTCGGGTTCGTTGCAGGAGCGAGGACGCGGTTCACCCCCACGACCACGATCGCAAGCGACGACAGCCGCATCGGCGTCATCCCGAACAGGTTTACGAGAGAGCGTAATCCGAGGTTACGCAGTCATGTCCCAAGAGCTCCGAGAACAACCCGCTGCGCGGCCTCCAGTCGTGCGATCTGCTCAGGCGCGATACCCGAAGCTTCCAGTAGCGGGGCGATGGGGTGGAACGACAACAACACACGCCCATCGACCGTCTCGCGCAGCAAGGCTCGCAACGGAAGATCCAGCGCGAGCAGAGGCGCCGCGAGCATCACCGGCGTTCCGCCGACCGCGTGGCCGTACAGGACCAACACGGTCGGCGGCATCGAAAGTCCCACCTCCCGCGCGCCGGCGGCATGATCGATTGCGGCGAAGACTTTCATACCCGCTACGCGAATCCTCTCCAGCATGTGGTCCAGGGTAGGCTGGAACGCCCTGGCACTCGGAAATTCGGCGAGAGATTGGTCGGTGGTCATGGTTCGATCGAGTCAAATCCGAGAGTTGTTAACGAGTCGACGATATTGTGCAAGGCGAGCGACCACGGATCTCGAGCGCCTGATCTCGACTACGGCGCCTGCCGACCCGCGTCTTCACGCGAGTGGATTAGACACCGGTGTAGACCAGTTGCGTGAAGAAGGCCGGGTCGGTCGGGAACGTCCCGAACTTCGCGTCGAAGGCCGCGGTCGGCTTCGCCGCTACCGTCTCGCTGAGCGTCTTACCCTGTTTTTTCAGAGCAGCGACATTGTTTCGAATCGTCGTGAGCATCCGGTGGAACTCAATCAAATCCGCCCGATTCGAAACCGGCCCGTGGCCGGGGACGATGATGGTCTCGTCCGTCGACGCCTTGATGCATTCGGCCACTTCGTGGATGACGCCGTCGATGTCGCCACCGGCGCTGTAGTCGATGAACGGATAGTGCCCGTTCCACCAGATGTCGCCGACTTGAAGCACGTCGGCGTTCTTGAAGTAGACCGTCAAATCGGAGTCGGTATGTCCCGGACCGTAGTATCGAATCAGGATGGTCTCACCTTCGAATGCCATCGTCTTTTCCGAAGCCACCGTGACGGTTGGCAGCCCTGCCTTGTCGAGTGGGGGAAGTGATACGCCCAGTCGATGACCCGGGTTCCCGACAGCTGCACGGTGATGGGCGACGTGGCTGCCTCCTCGTTGATCACGACGACCGGTGTGGTCACCCCCGCCCTTGCAGGCGATAAGAAGGTACCGGTCGCCAGAACGGTCGCGACAACGATAGCGCGTGTCGATTCGACAAATGTGGAGACGGATGTCATGACGAGCCTCGATGATGGAGATCTCAATGGGCGATGGCCTGGAGCCGCTCGGCCGCTGCAGCGCCCTTCGTCCACAGTTCACCGAGGACCGGGTTCGAGCACCGACGCGACGGAAGGAGTCTCGACCGCCGGACATGGTCGTCGCATCCTCCATTGGTGCAGCGATCCGCTGCCACCAACCGGCCGCCATCGAGCGCTTGTCGGATCCGATGGCATGACGGGGCGCGCAGCGAATTGCGTGCATGACTGACCGGGTAGACCTTCGGAGGCATGGTCACGTGTCGCCCCCGTACATGGCTCGCCGGAGTCTGCGCCCCTAGTCTGGCTGTGCGGGTTTCGTCAGTACTGCCTCAACAGCAGACGCAATGAACAGGCTCGAAGGCAAAGTTGCTCTGGTCACCGGTGGCAGCAGCGGCATCGGCCTCGCCACTGCAAAGCGCTTTGTGCACGAAGGCGCCTACGTGTTCATCACGGGGCGCCGACAGGCAGAACTCGACGCGGCGGCCGAAGCGATCGGTCAGAACGTTTGCGGGGTTATCGGCGACGTCTCGAAGAGTGTCGACCTCGATCATCTCTATCAACGCATCGGCGTCGAAAGAGGCCGGCTCGATGTGCTCTTCGCAAACGCGGGCGGTGGCGGCATTGCCGCAGTCGGCGACATTACGGAGGAGAACTTCGACCGGACGTTTGCCACCAACGTACGCGGCCTCCTCTTCACGAGGCAATGAGTCTGTATCTGAACGCGATTCGGGCTATCGCTCGCCTGCCTTGCAGGCGTGGCCAGCGCGGCACCACCCGTCGGGTATGGGGTCGGTCCGCGGTACGACACCACGCATGTCTACGTTGCGCCCGAGGACTTCGATCTCTTCGTAGCCAGCATCCTGAAAACGTTCGGGGGACAGGCCACCCGCAAGGGCGTTCATCAGGTAACCCGACGCGGAGCCGGACGATGTCCCGGCTCGTCGTGAGACCCGTCGGCAGCCTTTCTGTCGTCGGGTTCGAGACACCCATCCCCGCTCGCGCCAGCGGCGCGTCACGCGTGGTGGATGTCTTCCCGGACCCGATCCGGAGAGCTCATGAGCCGACACGCATGCGCCGTGTCATAGACCCTCCACGGACAATTCTTCGTCCAGAACGCGAAGCGACGTCGATAACGGCGTTTGACTTCGTCGTCCTTGTCATCGAGCTAGCGCCCATGGGCGAGCGTCTTCACGTCGGCGTCGCTGCGCTGCGGTTGCGGCGGCGCGGGGACCGCCGGTTCAGCGCCAGCCGACGTTGAAGCGCTTGAGCGCCTTCGTCAGCGTAGGCGTCTCGAGACGCGCAGGCGTCCAGTTTCCGCTCTCCGGTCTCTGGTGTTCGCGGTACAACCGAAGCACACGCCGGCCGCGCGATCGCATCTGCGATCGCCAGCCGGCCGATCGACTCTCGATTCCTGTATCAGTCGCGCTCGTGGTCGAACTGGGCGTGCGTGCTCGCCTTCACGATCATGAACCTGGCGTGCCGCGCAATCACGTCGTCGAGGTCGCCGGGCGTGGAGATATCCCGTTCGGCATCGTGAAGCACCAGAGCCGCGTGACGCTGCAGCGCTTCTCGCCGACGCGCATCGCGCTCGCACGAGAGGACCGCGGTAAGTACTTCGAGGATGCGCATCAGGACGGCGGTACTGCCGGCGGCGTTCTGCCGGATCATGTGGAACATGCTGTCCGTGAGCCCCCCGTAGTCGACGCTCGGGACGATCAGGACGGCGCGCCCTTCGCGTTGCGTGACGCCGGTCGACAGGTGGACGGCCGAGACATCGCAGAGCGCCGCGCCGAGCCGGTCGAGCACGCTGATCGCCGTGTGCGGATCGTTGATGCCGGGCGACAGGGCGCGCACGGCCACTTCGACCAGTTGGCGGATCGCGAATTCGAGATCCTGCTCACTCACGCGCGCCGGTCCCAGCACAGTGGCATCGTGAATCGCGTCCCCGGCTCCCGCGTGAGCGGGCAAGATCTCTGCGATCGGAATGCCGGGAAAGCAGTAGTCGCCGGGTCGTACCAGCATCTGCAGGCGCACATCGTGCGCAGCGGCCCAGTCGGCCAGGCCGCCGTGATCGAGCTGCTGCAGATAGCCGCGACGCCCGTCGACCACCGGGTGCGCGCCGGTCCACGCGGACGCGTCGGGCAACACCGGTGGTTTGTCCTTCGACGTCAGTCTCTCGATCGCCGAGCAAACGTCGTCGCTGACCAGTTCGATGACGGTATCGACGTTGATGCGTCCGGCCATGTGGCCCACGAAGTAGACCAGCGTTCCGACGCAGACGAAGGCCAGGACGATGGCGAGCGTCAGCGCGCTGTGCGGGATGAACTCGCCTTCGTCGGTGGTCCGAACGCTGCGCAGGACCATCAGCGCATACGAGAAAGTCGCGAGGAACATCCCGAGCGTGAACTGGTTGCCGCGATCCTTGGTGAAGTTGCGCAGCAGGCGCGGGCCCATCTGTCCGGCAGCGAGCGACAACGCGGCGATCGTGATTGAAAACACGGTGCCGGCAACACCGATGGTGGACGAGGCCACCGCGCCCAGCAGCGTCCGGGCACCCGTCGCCCCACCGTTGTACAGCCAGGGCCCGTCGATCAGCGATGCGGGAATCAGGCCCCGACGGTCGACAGCCAGCATTGCGAGTGCGCCGAGGATGCCCGCGATGACCATCGCCGCCGGCAGCAGCCAGAAGGTTTCGGCGAGCATCGCCCTCAGCCTGTTGAGCCGAGCACTCACGATGTCCTGGGCGTTGCGGCGAACCGATGCGCCACCGGGATCACGTCGAACCGTCGTGCCGGGTATTGCGCACGGTGCGGGTGATGCGAAGTGATCGTCTCGTTCATGAAGTCGCCTTGTGCCGGGGCTGCTGGAATAGTCTGCTGTCGCCACCACCCGGGGATCATGTCGTATTCGCGGCGCGAAGGCCAACCGAAGCCACTCATCCATAATCGACGCGAAGCGCCGTAGCGACGCATCGGATCGGTGGTCAGTCAATGCGTTCGAATGCCCGCGAGCGCGGGTAGTGGAAGTCAAGACCCGCCGCCGGCCCCGGCAACGAATCACCGACTGGATCTCCTTTGCTCGACATCGCGGCCGCCTGTCTCGTCGTTACGGCGCTCCTGGCCTACCTCAACCATCGCGTCACGCGACTGCCGACGACGATCGGCGTGATGGTGATCGCACTGGTGATCTCGCTGTCGATCATCGCGCTGAACCGGCTGGGGTTCGATCACGGGCTCCGCGAGTTCGAGGAATCGTTCATCCGGTCGATCGATTTCTCGCAGGTGTTGATGCAGGGGATGCTGTCGTTCCTGCTGTTCGCCGGCGCACTGCACGTCGACGCGCGGGCGTTGAAGAAATTCAGGTGGCAGGTCGCATCGCTAGCCATCGTCGGAACCTCGCTGTCGACCGTCATCGTCGGTGTCGGTCTGTGGATTCTGCTGCCCGCCGTCGGCGTCTCGCTGGACCTCCTGCAATGCCTGCTGTTCGGCGCCCTGATCTCGCCGACCGACCCGATCGCGGTGATGGGCATCCTCAAATCGGCGCACGCGCCGGCCGACCTGGAGGTCGTCATCGCCGGCGAATCGCTGTTCAACGACGGGGTCGGCGTCGTCCTCTTCGCGCTCATCCTGAGCATGATCACGAGCGGCGATGCGCCGAGCGTCTCGGCGGCGCTCGGCACGCTGGTGCGCGAAGCGGGCGGCGGCATCCTGTTCGGGCTGCTGGTGGGCTATCTCACCTTTCGTCTGCTCAAGAGCATCGACCAATATCAGGTCGAAGTCCTCCTGACGCTCGCGGCGGTGATGGGCGGTTATGTCGCCGCCAGTCACCTGCACGTTTCGGGTCCCCTCGCGATGGTGGTCATCGGCCTGTGGATCGGCAACGAGGGTCGCGCGCTGGCGATGTCGGACAATACGCGTCGGTACATCGACATGTTCTGGGAACTGCTGGACGAGATCCTGAACGCCGTGCTGTTCGTGCTGATCGGCATGGAGGTGCTGTTGATCGCTTTTCCGCGGTCGATCATCGCCGGTGGAGTCGTCTGCATCTGCGTGGCCCTGATCGCGAGGACGTTGACGGTCGGCGTCCCGGTCGCGATCGCGCCCCGCCTGTTCAAGCTACCCAGGGGATCCGCCCCGGTTCTGACCTGGGGCGGGTTGCGCGGAGGCATCTCGGTGGCTCTCGCGCTTTCGCTGCCGCTGGGCGACGGGCGCGACGTCCTGCTCGCGCTCACCTACGTCGTCGTGGTCTTTTCCATCCTCGTCCAGGGGCTCACGATCGGCGCGGTGACCCGCAAGTCGATCGGCTAGCGTCGGCGGCGAGCCGCACCTTCAGTCATCGCCGCCAGTGCGCACGGCACGTGCATGGATCCTGTGGACGCCGTCGATCAGGCGGCGCTCGACGACACGTCGCTCGCCTTCGCGTCCGAGCGACTCGATCTTGCGAAGGACACGGCGACACGAAGACCGCCGAGTCGTGACGAACTCTCGAGGATCAACGACGCGCCGTGCATATCGGCGATGGTCCTGACAATGGACAGTCCCAGTCCGCTGCCGGATGGGCCCGCGTCGGCGCCGGCAATGCGATAGAAACGGTCGAGCACACGCGCCCGCTCGGCTTCCGGGATACCGGGACCGCTGTCCTCGACGGTCAGCTCGACGCGACTCCCGGCCGACCGGATCTCCACATCGACCGTGCCGCCGGCGCGTGTGTACTTGATCGCGTTCTCGAGGAGGTTGCTCACGAGTATCCCGATCGCCTCGCGATGACCGTCCACGGTATCGTCGTCGGCATGCCCCAGGCCGAGATCGATGTCGTGCGCGCTCGCGAGCGGTGCGGCCTGGATGATGGCCTCGCGGACGGTGTCCTGCAGCCGGACACTCTCCACGCTCGCACCTTTGGCCGATAGGGCCTGCTGCCGCGCGAGCGCGAGCAGCTGTTCGACCAGCCGCGTGGCGCGATCGATTCCCGCACGCAGTCTGCCGATCGCAAGCGACCGAGTAACCTCGTCTTTCGCGTTTTCGAGTCCCTGCACCTGCAGCCGGAGCGCCGCGAGCGGTGAGCGCAACTCGTGCGCGGCATCTCCGACGAAACTGTTCTGCGCTTCGAAGGTTCGTCGCACGCGGGCGAACAGCAGGTTCAGCTCCTGGATCAGCGGAACGATTTCGGCCGGCAAGCCCTCCTCGCTCACCTCGCCCAAGTCGTCCGGCTGTCCCGAAGCGACCTGTCGGCGAACCCGCGCGATCGGCATGAGCGAGGCGTTCACCACGGCCCAGGCGATGAACATGAGGACGGGCGCCATGACCAGGATCGGAGCGACGGTGCGAAGGGCCAGCGTGCGCGCCATCGCGCCCCGCAGGTTCAGGTCCTGTGCGACCTGGATCACCTGGTTGCTCGATCGCATCGAGAACACGCGATAGGTGGCGCCCTTGAACGGCACATCCGAGAAGCCGAGCTCGCTCTTTTCCGGCAACGGTGCCGTCGGGACCGACTGGAAGACACGCGCGCCATCCGCGGTCCAGACCTGGATCACGAAGTCGTCGGCCGGCCCCTCGGCAGACTCGACCGACTGCGAGTCGGGTGGGTTCGCGGTCAGGCCACCGCGGAGGGACATGGCCATCTGCCGCATGTGGTAGTCGAACACCCCGTTGGCCTGGACATGGGCCGTGTCGTAAGCGATGACCGTCTGCACGACCGCCGTCAACGCGATCGCGATCGAGAGGAAGAACAGCAGCCGCGCACGCAGCGAGAACGGGCGCGACAGATTCACGTGTCGGCCTTGGGAACGAGGTAGCCGACGCCACGGATGTTCTGAATCAGCGTTGCGCCCAGCTTCTTGCGCAGACCGTGCACGTACACCTCGACCGCATTGCTGCCGATGTCGTCTTTCCAACCGTAGAGCTTCTCCTCGAGCTGGCTGCGCGACAACACCAGCCCGGGGTGCGCGATCAGTGGTTCGAGGACGGCCCATTCGCGTGCCGAAATCGTGACCGGGTTGCCGTCGAGCGTGACCTCGCGCGTTGCCGGATTGATGGCGACACCTCGATGCTCGTAGACGGGCTCGGCGCGGCCCGAAGCGCGCCGCAGCAGCGCACGGATGCGCGCCAGCAGTTCGGTCGGGGCGTACGGCTTGAGCACGTAGTCGTCGGCACCGGCGTCGAGCCCTTCGATGCGCTGCTCGACGGAGTCGCGCGCGGTGGTGATGAGCACCGGGATCCGCACCCTTCGCGTGCGCAGGGCACGCAGCACGCTCAGGCCGTCGCGACGCGGCAGCCCGAGGTCGAGCAGGACCAGGTCGTAGGCCTGCGAACGCAGCGCTGTCTCCGCCATCTCGCCGTCGCGCACCCAATCGACCGCGTATTGCTCGGCGCGCAGCAGATCGCACACGGCGTCGCCGATCATCCCGTCGTCTTCGACCAGCAACAGCCTCACCGCACCCCTCCCTTCGATCGATCGTACTTCGGTCCGCTGCG
>JBDTIS010000223.1:0-4769 GCA_039936235.1 Burkholderiaceae bacterium
TTCGTGACAGGCGGCATCGGCGCGATCGCCTCGGTACGAGCCGCCACGTTCTACGGCCAACTGTCGCAACCCTTCTGGGCGCCGCCCGCCTGGCTGTTCGGTCCGGTCTGGTCGGTGCTCTACGTCCTCATGGGTATCGCTGCATGGCTCGTCTGGCGAACGGGTGAAAGCCGCGGGACTTCGAATGCGCTGAAGCTGTTCGTCGCGCAACTGTTCGTCAATGCACTATGGACCTGGCTCTTCTTCGTCTGGCACCTGGGCGTCGTGGCCCTCGTCGAGATCGCCGTCCTCTGGCTGCTGATCGCCGCCACCATTGTCGCGTTCTGGCGGGTGAGGCGCGTGGCTGCGGTCCTGCTGGTGCCGTATCTCACCTGGGTGAGCCTGGCCACCGCACTGACTTTCTCGCTGTGGCGGCTCAATCCCGCGGCTCTCGGCTGAGTGCTTCCGTTCGGCTGAATGCCGGGAAAACTAGTCGAAGCGAGCAGCCATCCCTTCACCGATGCTTAGGCCCGCCGGTGAAATGAGCGTCGCGGTTCTCCTGGTATCGATCTCCCTGACTGGCTGCCTCTTCCATTTCCGCGAATCGGACGCATGCCACTGCACGCAGTGCACGAAGCCGTCGGGCGGGCGAGCAGTGCAGAATGCCACTGAACCACACACCGGAACTCCCATGAAGATCATAGCGATCGCCCTGATCGTCGCCGGCGCACTCGGCCTGCTGTACGGAAGCTTCAGTTATACGAAAGACAGGACGGCGTTGAAGGTCGGACCGATCGAGCTTTCGGTGAAGGAGAAGGAAACGGTCAACATTCCGGTGTGGGCCGGCTTCGGCGCGATCGTGGCCGGTGCTCTGCTGCTGGCATTCGGCAGCAAGCGCAAGTGATCGGGGACCTTCGTGCGAGGCGGCTCACTACTCGTCGTCGCCACGCGCCCGACGGCGGTGCGCCCACGATGATCGCCTTCTCCGGGAGCCGCAAGACGATGATCCGCCTGATCACGAAGATCTTCTACGCGAACGTCGACGACGGGGTCGACCTGTTCGCCGCTTGCCTCGGTTCGCGGTCCGCGACAGGACGAAGGTGTGCGTGATCTTCCGGCAGTGGCCGGCGCCTGTCGCATGACCCCGCCGCTGCCGCTGCCGAATACCGCGTGCCCGTTGTGCGGCCGACCGAACCGACGCGTCCCGGCCGACCGCATGGCCTTCGAAGGACCGTGCTGGTGCCAGCGGGCGTCGTTCGCGCAGGCGCTGCTCGCGTGCATTCCGGCCGATCGGCGCGGCGCGGCCTGCATCTGTGCGGCGTGCGCGACGGCAGCGTCGGCGGTCGCGACGTGATGAGGACCGGCGATGCAACACTCCGGCCCGCGACCGTCTCCGATGCGCTGTGCATCAGCGTCCTCGGCATGCAGGTATTCCTCGACAACTACGCGACCGATGGCATTCGTCCGTCGCTCGCCCGTGAGGTGCTTGCGCAGTTCTCGCTGGAGGCGACCGGGGCGTTGCTGACCGCGCCGCACATCGGATGCATCGTGGCCGAGCGGGACCGGCATCTGATCGGATTCGCGCTGTGGTCGCTCGACACGCCGCACGCGCTGGTGGCGACCGGCCGACCGGCGAAGCTGGAACGTCTCTACGTGCAGGAGCCTTTCGTCGGAAGCGGTCTCGGGTCTTCGCTGCTGACGGCCACAGAGCGCGGCGCAGCAGCGAAGGGTGCAGACGTGCTGTGGCTGACGACCTGGGTCGGCAACCGGCGCGCGCTCGACTTCTATCCGCGTCGCGGTTATGCGGACTTCGGTGCTACGACCTACGCGTTGGAGCACGAGAAGCACGAGAACCGCGTATTCGCGCGGTCGCTGGTCGACGCCGGTCGGGCGTGCGGCGCTGCTAACATCGCCGACTCCATCTCCGTCGCGCGGCCTGGACCCGAGTCGCGCCCATGAAGCACAGGACCCCATGCAGATCGTGCGCAAGTCATCCGGCTTCAGACAGGCACTGCTCGCGGCCGTCGCGGCCGGTAGCGCCACGCTCGCCATCGGCGTTGCGGCCCAGGTGAGCCCGACGAAGCCGGCTGCGACTGTCTATCCCGAGACCGCGAAGCGGCCGGTCACCGACTCGTTCATGGGCACCGCGGGCGTCCGCAAGGTGACCGAGGACTATCGCTGGCTCGAATCGCTCGACGATCCCGCCGTCAAGGACTGGGTGACGCTGCAGAACACAGCGACGCGTCGCTATCTCGACGCGCTGCCTTCGCGGGTCGCGATCCGCGACGAGCTCAGGCAGTTGATCGGCAACGCACCGGTCATTCGCTACGCGTTCCAGTCGGTCGGCGGCAAGCTGTTCGCGCTGAAGCGCCAGCCGCCGAAGAACCAGCCGATGCTGGTGGTACTGGATGGGAATCCGTCGTCCTCGGACGCGCTCGACAGCGAACGGGTCGTGCTCGATCCGAACACGCGCAACGACAAAGGGACGACCGCGATCGACTGGTTCGTTCCGTCGCGCGACGGCAAGCTGGTCGCGGTCTCGCTGTCCGACAACGGCAGCGAGAAGGGCACGCTGCGGATCTTCGACGCGGCCACCGGTGAGGAGCGCAGCGATGTCGTGCCGCGCGTGCAGAACCCGACCGGCGGCGGCAGCGTCGCGTGGAACGCGGACAACAGCGGCGTGTTCTACACGCGCTATCCGGCGCCGATGGAGCGCCCGGTCGAGGACGCCGGCTTCTATCAGCAGGTGTACTTCCACCTGCTCGGTACGCGCTCGACGCAAGACACGATGTCGCTCGGCAGCGAGTTGCCGCGGATCGCGGAAACGAGGCTCCAGGCAACCGAGGACGGGCGCTACGTCATGGCCGAAGTGCGTAACGGCGACGGCGGCGAGGTCGGTTTCTGGCTCCACGGGCCGAACGAAAAATGGCGCAGGCTGTCCGGCTTCGAAGACGGTTACCGCAGGGCCGCGTTCGGCCGCGACGGGAAGATCTACGCGATCGCCTTGAAGGGCACGCCGCGCGGCCGTGTCGTCGCGATGAAGCTCGACGCCGCGACGTTCGCGAAGGCGACGACGGTCGTCGCGCAGTCGGATGCCGTGATCGAGGAAGTCGTGCCGACCGCGACGCGGCTATATGTCGAGGTGCTGGTCGGTGGGCCTTCGGAGATCCGCGTCTTCACGCTCGCCGGCAAGTCGCTTCCGGCGCCGCTGGCCGAGGCCATCTCGACGACCACCATCGGTGCGCGCCTCGACGGCGACGCGATCCTGTTCGGCAGCCAGAGCTTCGTCACGCCGTTCGCCTGGTATCGCCTCGACCCGAAGCGCGACGGCGGCCAGCCGGTCAGGACGGCGCTGGCGGCGCCGCCGGACAACCTGTCGACCGACGCCTACGCGGTCACGCGGGTCATGGCGAAGTCGAAGGACGGCACCGACGTACCGGTCAACATCGTCGCGGCCAAGGG
Source organism: Burkholderiaceae bacterium (assembly GCA_039936235.1). GTDB lineage: Bacteria > Pseudomonadota > Gammaproteobacteria > Burkholderiales > Burkholderiaceae_D > CAHJXF01. The sequence continues at coordinate 3,442 of JBDTIS010000223.1, forward strand.
GGTCGAGCTGGACGGCAGCAACCCGACGTTGTTGAACGCCTACGGCGGCTACGGCGTGTCGAGCCGACCGCGCTTCTCGCGACGCATCGTGTTCTGGCTGCGTCACGGCGGCGTCTTCGCGCTCGCGAACATCCGTGGCGGAGGCGAATTCGGTGAGGACTGGCATCTGGCCGGCAACCTGACGAAGAAGCAGAACGTGTTCGACGATTTCACCGCCGCCGCACAGATGCTGATCGATCGTCGCTACACGAATCCGAAGAAGCTCGCGATCGAAGGCGGCAGCAACGGCGGCCTGCTGATGGGCGCCGAGCTGGTCCAGCACCCGGAACTGTTCGGTGCGGTGGTCAGCCACGTCGGCATCTACGACATGCTGCGCGTCGAGCTGACGCCGAACGGCGCGTTCAACGTGACCGAGTTCGGAACCGTCAAGGATCCGGCGCAGTTCGATGCGCTGTACGCTTACTCGCCGTATCACCACGTGGTGAACGGCAAGGCCTATCCGCCGATGCTGCTGACGACCGGCATCAACGACGGCCGGGTCGACGCGTGGCAGAGCCTCAAGATGGCGGCGCGTCTGCAGGCCGCGAATCCCAAGGGAAGTCCGGTGCTGCTGCGGGTGGCCGGCGACGCGGGGCACGGACAGGGCATGTCGCTGTCGTCGGCCATCGAGCTCGATACCGACACGTTCGCGTTCATCTTCGAAGCGCTCGGCATGACCACGACCGTGGCAGCGACGCCCGAGCCGCTCGGCGGTGGCCCGGGACTGCCGCAGACGAAGTGAATAGACGCTTCGACGACCTTCCACTCGCCATCGCCATGAACGTTCCCGCAAGCCTTCCATCGACCGCAGTCGCGGCCGAGGCGACACCCCTGGTCGCCGCCCCGGTTGCCGCGAAGAAGCCGCATGTCGTCGAGTCGCCGAACGGCGATCGCGAAGACCCCTACTACTGGCTGCGCGACGACACGCGCCAGGATCCCGAAATGCTCGCGTATCTCGGCGCCGAGAACGCGTGGTTCGCGCAGTACAGCGCGCGCTCCAAGGGCCTCGAGGACAAACTGTTCGACGAGATCAAGGGTCGCATCAAGCAGGACGACTCGACGGTCCCGGCCAAGAAGGGCGACTGGTGGTACTACACGCGCTTCGTCGAAGGCCGGGAGTACCCGGTCTACGCGCGCAGGCAGAGCGGTGCGACCTACAGCGAGGCCGCGTCCGAGCTGGTGATGCTGGACGTCAACGCGCTCGCCTCCGGCCACGACTTCTTCCAGGTCGGCGGCATGGACGTCAGCCCGAGCCAGAAGATGCTGGCGTATGCCGAGGACACCGTCGG
>JBDTIS010000224.1:0-3404 GCA_039936235.1 Burkholderiaceae bacterium
AGAGCCATCGACCGATGGGGCGCGCGGCCCGTGCTCATAGCCACGAATCTTTTATTCGCCGTCGGTCTTTGCACGTTGGCCAACGCAACCGGCAGCGCCGGCCTGTTCGTGGCATGGCTGATCCTCGGCGTCGGCATGGGGAGCGGTCTGTACGACGCTGCTTTCGCTTCCCTGGTCCGGCTCTACGGAACCGATTCCCGCAACGCGATTCGCGGGATCACTCTCATCGCAGGATTCGCCAGTACGGTCGGGTGGCCGCTGTCGACGTATCTCGAGATTCATGTCGGATGGCGGGGCGCCTGCTACACGTGGGCACTCCTTCACCTGATCCTGGGATTGCCGCTCAATTTCTCCTTCCCGAAGGCTGCGGCGCTCGTCTCGCAAGAGGCACGAGAAACAGTCGTCGACTCACCCGCTGACGGCCCGCGCGACAGCTCGCATGCACGACGCGCCGCCATCCTGTTGGCAATCGTTTTCGCCGCGACGTGGTTCATCAGCACGGCAATGGCTGCCCATCTGCCGCGGCTCCTTCAAGCGAGTGGTACCTCGTTGGGCACCGCGGTCGCGCTCGGCGCGCTGATCGGACCGGCGCAGGTAGCGGGCAGGCTGCTCGAGATGAGTCTTCTCAGGCGGTCGCATCCACTGTTGTCCGCACGCATTGCAGCGATCCTGCATCCTGCAGGCGCCGTCGGCTTGCTGTTGCTCGGAGGACCTGCCGCAGCCGTGTTCGCGCTCTTGCATGGCGCAGGCAATGGAATCCTCATGATTGCGAACGGAACCCTGCCGCTACTTCTCTTCGGACCTCATGGCTACGGCCGTCGGCAAGGACTTCTGATGATTCCCGCGCGGATCGCACAGGCATCGTCGCCATGGCTGTTCGGCCTGGCACTCGACCGCTGGGGCAGCCATGTCCTCTGGTTGTCGACGGGGATCAGCCTGATGGCGTTCGCAGCGCTCATCGCAATGCCGAAATCGCCGACGCTCGCGACGTCGATCCAAGCTGCGTGAGCGATGCCCGCCACCGAAGCAAAGCACCAACCTTCGCGACGCTCCTGGGCGTCGGTATTCTCACAACCTGCTTCTTTCGACGGCCGCTCGAGCCGTGGAAATCGACGGCTCAGGCCCGGCTTTCTGCAAGGTCCTGACCGAGGCGCTGGCGATGAATCCTGGCCGAACACTGCGGCGCCGTGCAGGTTGATTCCGAACCGGTCTTTCAACTCGCGCACGTTGCCGCGCCTTTGTTCTCTTATCCGGACGCGGCATCCCCGTGCGCCGCATGGGCGATGCGCGTTGCCGCAACGGTTCCTGTGTCGCTCACCAGTTTGGAAAGCTCGGCGCAACCGATCGGCGGGACCGTCAGCCACGGTATCGTGAAGAGGCGCTTGGCCAGGCCGGCGGACATGCGTTCGATCTGTCTGCGTTCACCCGCCAGCCGTGCCGCCAGCAACGGGTCGCGTGTGCCTGCCGCGAGAACGCTCTTGTTGAGTACCCAGGCATAGGGCTCGACACTCGCGCGGCGCAGGTCTGCCTGCAGGGCGGCGGCTTGGGACACCGGCGTGAGTTCTGGCAGTGTCACCAGGATGATCCTGGTGTACGCAGCGTCCTGCAAGCGCATCAACGGCGTGACGATATGTCCGCGCCCTTCGAACTCGCGCATCATCTCCCGGTGGTAGGCACCGGTCGCATCCATCAACAGCATCGAATGTCCGGTGGGTGCGGTGTCCAGTACCACGAAGGCGCTGCGTCCCTCGCTGACGATGCGGGAGAACGCGTGGAAAACCGCGACTTCCTCCGTGCACGGCGAGCGAAGATCCTCGCGCAGCAATGCTTGTTCCTGGGCGTCGAGCTTCGGCGACCTGGCCGCCATGATCCTGCCCACGTAGCGCTGGGTCTCGACCTTCGGGTCGATGCGGCTGACCTGCAGCCCCGGCACCTCACCGTTCAGCGTTGCGGCCAGATGCGCCGCCGGGTCGGTGGTGCTCAGGTGCACGGTCTTGCCGCGCTGGATCAACCCCAGCGCCAGCGCGGCGGCGACCGTCGTCTTACCGACGCCTCCCTTGCCCATGACCATGATCAGCCCGTGTTCCGCAGCGGCCAGTTCGTCGGCCAAGGCAGCCAGATCCTGAAGGTGGGAAACGGTCGCGGCGCCCGCGGCAGCGACCGGCTCTCCGGGTTGCGTCGTCGACGAAAGCAATGCGCGCAAGGCCGGCAAGCCAACCGTGTCGAACGTCCGCAATGGCACCAGATCCTGCGGCAAGCTGGACAATGACTGCGGCATCTCGTTCAGTGCCACCTGTCCCAGTTCCTCGATGGCACAGGCCACCGTGTCGTTGCGTTCGCTGGCATGGAACACCCCGTTGATCGCGAGCCGCTGGTTGTTCAAACCCAACTCATGCAACTCCGCCGAAGTGTGCACCGCTTCGGCGATCGCGCCTTTGTCAGGTCGGGTGACGAGAATCACGGTAGTCAGGGTCGGATCGCTCAAGGACTTCAGCGCGGCCTTGAAGCGCTTCTCCTGCATCTTCAGCCCGGAATGCGGCCCCAGGCACGATGCGCCGCGATCGTTGCCGGCCAGGAATCCGCTCCAGGCCTTCGGCAGGCTCAGCAGGCGCAGGGTGTGCCCCGTCGGTGCAGTGTCGAAGACGATATGGTCGAAGTGTTCGGCATCGTCGGACAACAGAGACGCGAACTCGTCGAAGGACGCGATCTCGGTGGTGCAGGCTCCCGACAGTTGTTCGCGCACGGTCGAGAGTTCGGTCTCGGTGGCTGTGGCCCCCATCTGCGCCAGGACACGCTGGCGATAGGACTCGGCGGCGTTGTCGGGATCGATGTTCAAGACCCACAGACCGGGGGACCGGGCACCGGCGTCGGCGTGTTACGGAGCTCGACTCCGAGCATCTCGTCCAGGTTCGAGGCCGCGTCGGTGCTGACCAGTAGCACCCTCTTGCCGGCGTCGGCCAGTGTCAGCGCTGCGGCCGTCGATAAAGAAGTCTTGCCGACCCCGCCCTTGCCGGTGAAGAACAGATGCCGGGTCGGATGGCTCAGAAACCCGATGGGGTTGGGCGTCAGCCATCCCCCCACCTCGTGACGCGAAGGAAGCCCTCCGGCATGAACGACCTTGCCGTCGATGACGACAGCCGGTGTCGCGTAGACACCGAATCGATGGATGTCGTCGGGATTCTGGACCTTGACGATCTCCACGTCGATGCCCGCGGCCAGTGCTGCCCGCTCGATGATGCCGATCGTGCTGCGGCACTTGCTGCATCCCGATCCCAGAACCTTGACTTCCATCTTGATGCCCTCCTGGCCGGATCGATGACGCTTGCTCCGCCGAAGGCGACCGTCATTCAGGAAACGCCTGACCCTGTGCGCTGCACCTCTCGTTGTCTGTACGGCAGCGTACT
>JBDTIS010000225.1:0-7297 GCA_039936235.1 Burkholderiaceae bacterium
TCCGCCTCGTGTCGGAGATCACCGAGTCCAACGGCTCGTCGTCGATGGCGTCGGTGTGCGGCGGCTGTCTCGCGCTGATGGACGCCGGCGTGCCGATGAAGTCGCATGTCGCCGGCATCGCGATGGGGCTGATCAAGGAGGGCAACAAGTTCGCCGTCCTGACCGACATCCTCGGCGACGAAGATCACCTCGGCGACATGGACTTCAAGGTCGCGGGCACCGTGGCCGGCATCACCGCGCTGCAGATGGACATCAAGATCCAGGGCATCACGAAGGAGATCATGCAGGTCGCGCTGGCGCAGGCCCAGGAAGCCCGCATGCATATCCTCGGCAAGATGCAGGAGGCGATGCCGCACATCAAGACCGAGCTGTCGGACTTCGCGCCGCGCCTGATCACGCTCAAGATCAACCCGGAGAAGATTCGCGATGTCATCGGCAAGGGCGGCGCGACCATCCGTGCGCTGACCGAAGAAACCAAGACGCAGATCGACATCAACGACGAAGGCATCGTGACGATCGCATCGGTCGACGCGGCCGCCGGTCAGCTGGCCAAGAAGCGCATCGAGGACCTGACCGCCGAAGTCGCGGTCGGTACGGTCTACGAAGGCACGGTCCTGAAGCTGCTGGACTTCGGCGCGATCGTCCAGGTCCTGCCTGGCAAGGACGGCCTGCTGCACATCAGCCAGATCGCCAACGAGCGCGTGAATGCGGTCACGGACTACCTCAAGGAAGGCCAGGTCGTAAAGGTCAAGGTCCTCGAGGCCGACGACAAGGGTCGCCTGCGTCTGTCGATGAAGGCCGTCGGTGGAGACGCACCGGTGCCGCAGGCAGTCGCGGCGGAGTAGAAAGTCGTCGCGCGGTCTGCGACAACGAACAAGGGCGCGCTTCGGCGCGCCTTTGTCTTTGGGCTTCTACAATCGCGGTACCGAAACGACCAGGCCAGGCCATCCATGAAGGCGATCGAAATTTCCCAGTACGGCGGTCCCGAGGTGCTGCGCATCTGCGAACGCGACAAGCCGGTGCCGAAGGTCGGCGAAGTGCTCATCCGGGTCCAGGCGGCCGGTATCAACCGGCCCGACGTGTTCCAGCGGATGGGCAACTATCCGGTGCCGCCGGGGGCTTCCGACATTCCGGGCCTCGAGGTGGCGGGTGTCGTCGTGGAGGTCGGTGACGGCGTCAGGCTGAAGGTCGGCGACGCGGTCTGCGCGCTGGTGCAGGGCGGTGGGTACGCCGAGTTCTGTACGGCTGCGGCCGAACTGTGCCTGCCGGTTCCCGTCGGCCTGTCGATGGTCGAGGCCGCATCGCTGCCCGAGACCTTCTACACGGTGTGGAGCAACGTGTTCGACCGCTGCCGCCTCGGCACGGACGAATACGGTCGCAGCGAGACGCTGCTGGTCCAGGGCGGCACCAGCGGCATCGGCGTCACCGCGATCCAGCTGGCCACGGCGCTCGGCCATCGCGTATTCGCGACGGCCGGGTCGGACGAGAAGGCGCGCGCCTGCGAAGCGCTCGGGGCCGAGCGCGGCATCAACTACCGCAGCGAGGACTTCGTCGAGGTGGTCAAGGGCCTGACCGAAGAACGCGGCGTCGACGTGATCCTCGACATGGTCGCCGGCGACTACGTGCCGCGCGAACTGAAGGCGCTCGCCGAAGACGGGCGGCTGGGGCTGATCGCGCTGCTCGGCGGCACGAAGGCCGAAGTGGATCTCGGCACCGTGCTGCGCCGCCGGCTGACGATCACCGGCTCGACACTGCGTCCGCGCAGCGTGGTGTTCAAGGCGCACATCGCCGCCAGTCTGCGCGAGAAGGTCTGGCCGCTGCTCGAAGCGCGCGTCATCAAGCCGGTGGTGTTCAGGACGTTTCCGCTGATGATGGCCGCCGATGCGCACCGGTTGATGGAAGGCAGCACCCACGTCGGGAAGATCGTGCTGGAAGTCTGATCCTCGGAGCGCGTGAACCAGATGGCATCGGAGCACGGGTAGTCGGGTTTGACCCCCCTCCGATGAAGTGCGTACAATCTCGCGGTTTCGCGCCGAGCGTTTCGGTCCGCAAGGGTCGCCGCTCCTGACAGGCGAGCCACCCGCAAGACGACCGGCCGAACGACGCATGCAACCGCGCAAAAAACTCGTCGTCGGGAACTGGAAGATGAACGGCGATCTGGCGGCCAATCGGGCGTTGACCGCGGCGCTGCTGTCCGGGTCCGACGAAGCGTCGAGCGCCTGCGCGATGGCTTTGTGCGTGCCGTTTCCGTATCTCGCACAGGTGAGCGCGGCGCTGCAGGGTTCACCGATCACGGTGGGTTCGCAGGATGTCAGCGAGTACGAGCGAGGCGCCTACACCGGCGAGGTGTCGGTCGCGATGTTGCGGGACTTCGGATGTCGACACGCGATCGTCGGCCATTCGGAACGCAGGACGTGGTTCGGCGACACGGACGAGCGCGTCGCCCTGAAGGCCGAGCGGGCGATCGCCGCGGGGATCACGCCGATCGTCTGTGTCGGCGAGACGTTGCAGGAACGCGAGCAGGGCAGGGCCGAAGCGGTGGTTGCGCGGCAGCTCGATGCCGTCCTCGAGCGGATCGGCGTGCAGGGTTTCAAGGCGGTGGTGGTGGCTTACGAGCCGATCTGGGCGATCGGCACCGGCAAGACTGCGACGCCCGACGAAGCGCAGGCGATGCATGGCGTGATCCGCGCCCATGTCGCGGCGCAGGATGCCGACGTGGCCGCGGGGCTTTTGATCCTGTATGGAGGTAGCGTCAAGGCGTCCAATGCGGGGTCCTTGTTCGGGCGCGACGACATCGACGGTGGTCTGATCGGCGGAGCATCGCTGGTCGCAGAAGATTTCTTGGGGATCGTCCGTGCGGCGAGCGCGTCGGCAAACTCTGCCACGGCATGAAGCGGCGGGACAGTGAAAATGGGTTGAAGCAATGGAAATTCTGAGCAAGTTCGTTTATGCCGTCATGTTGCTGTCCGCTCTGGGCATCGTGGTGCTGGTGCTGCTTCAGCACGGCAAGGGCGCCGACATGGGCACCGGCTTCGGCGCCGGCGCGTCGGGCAGCCTGTTCGGCGCGACCGGGTCGGCCAACTTCCTGAGCCGCACGACCGGTGTGCTGGCCGCGGTGTTCTTCCTCAGTACGCTCGCGCTAGCGTATTTCGCGACCAATCGTCCTCATACGTCGAGCGGCGGCGTGATGCAGAATCTGCCTGCGCAGACCGCACCGGCGGGGGCTGCGATCCCGGTCGATCCGAAAGTAATCACGACGCCGGCGCCCGAAGCCGGCAAGTCCGGGGCACCGAAGCAGTCCGACATACCGAAGTGAAGCGTCCGAAGTAAACGCAACATGCAATCCCGACGCCGACGATCGATCGGCGCGGCAGTGAGACAATCCGTTGATCGGCGAGCCGCAGCCTCACGCGACTCGCCTCACGTGCCGACGTGGTGAAATTGGTAGACACGCTAGCTTGAGGGGCTAGTGGCGAAAGCTGTGCGAGTTCGAGTCTCGCCGTCGGCACCAGGGTTTCCGGAAGTACTGGGCAGTGCTTCCTCAAGTCGTTCGCTCGCTTCGACGCGTGCTGCGTGCCTCCTCCTGGACGCAGGGTCATCCGGTCGAATCACGCAGAGCCTCACAGGATTGTCCGTGCTTCTCGAAAATTACTTTCCGGTCCTTCTGTTCATCCTGGTCGGATCCATCGTGGGCCTGGCCGCCATCACCCTCGGCAATCTGGTCGCGCCGAACAATCCCGACAGCGAGAAGCTCTCCCCCTACGAGTGCGGCTTCGAGGCATTCGAAGACGCGCGGATGAAGTTCGACGTCCGCTACTACCTCGTCGCGATCCTGTTCATCCTGTTCGACCTCGAAACCGCCTTCTTCTTCCCGTGGGCCGTCGCATTGCGCGACCTCGGCCTGTACGGCTATCTGACGATGGTGGTGTTCGTCGCCGAATTTCTGGTCGGCTTCTGGTACATCTGGAAAAAGGGCGCACTTGACTGGGAATGATCCGGTCCACGCCCCGCACTCCATCGACTGAATAACGAATCGACTCGTCACCATGAGCATCGAAGGCGTACTTTCCGAAGGCTTCGTCACCACGAAGATCGACAACGTCATCAACTGGGTGCGCACCGGCTCGCTGTGGCCGATGAGCTTCGGCCTGGCCTGCTGCGCGGTCGAGATGATGCATGCCGGCGCGTCGCGCTACGACCTCGACCGCTTCGGCGTCGTGTTCCGCCCCAGCCCGCGCCAGTCGGACGTGATGATCGTCGCCGGCACGCTGTGCAACAAGATGGCGCCGGCGCTGCGCAAGGTCTACGACCAGATGACCGAGCCGCGCTGGGTCATCTCGATGGGCTCGTGTGCCAATGGCGGCGGCTATTACCACTATTCGTATTCGGTCGTGCGCGGCTGCGACCGCATCGTGCCCGTCGACGTCTATGTGCCGGGTTGCCCGCCGACGGCCGAGGCCTTGATGTACGGCATCCTGCAACTGATGAACAAGATCAAGCGCGAAACCACCATCGCACGTTCCTGATGTCGACCACACCCGAAGCCACCGACGGTCCGAAGGTCGTCACGCGTCTGTCGACGCTCGAGGCGAACCTGCGTGCCGTGCTCGGCGAGACCATCGAGAGTCTCGTCGTCGCGAACGGAGAGCTGACGCTGGTCGTCGCGCCGGTCGACTATCTAGCGACTGCGCAGGCCTTGCGCGACCGGGTCGAGTTCGGCTTCGAGGAGCTGCTCGACCTGTGCGGCGTCGACTACCTGGGCTATGACGATGGCCGGCGCGACGGCCCGCGTTTCGCCGCGGTCTCGCATTTGCTGTCGATGGCGAACAACTGGCGACTGCGGCTGCGCACGTTCGCGGCTGACGACGATTTCCCGGTGCTGGCGTCGCTGACCGGCGTGTGGCCGTCGGTGAACTGGTACGAGCGCGAGGCCTTCGACCTGTACGGCATCGTGTTCGAAGGTCACAACGACCTGCGTCGCATCCTCACCGACTACGGCTTCGTCGGCCATCCGTTCCGCAAGGACTTCCCGATCTCCGGCAACGTCGAGATGCGCTACGACCCCGAGCAGAAGCGGGTGATCTACCAGCCGGTCACGATCGAGCCGCGCGAGGTGGTGCCGCGCGTGATTCGTGAAGAGGGCTATGGAGGATTGAAGTAGCCATGGCCGAAATCAAGAACTACACGCTGAACTTCGGCCCGCAGCATCCTGCGGCGCACGGGGTGCTACGCCTCGTCCTGGAGCTCGACGGCGAGGTCGTACAGCGTGCCGATCCGCACATCGGCCTGCTGCATCGTGCGACCGAGAAATTGGCTGAAACGCGTACCTACATCCAGTCCGTGCCCTATATGGACCGGCTCGACTATGTCTCGATGATGTGCAACGAGCACGGCTACGTGATGGCCATCGAGAAGCTGCTCGACATCGAGGTGCCGCTGCGCGCGCAATACATCCGCGTGATGTTCGACGAGATCACGCGGCTGTTGAATCACCTGCTGTGGCTCGGCGCGCATGCGCTCGACGTCGGGGCGATGGCGGTCTTCCTGTACGCGTTCCGCGAGCGCGAAGACCTCATGGACATGTACGAGGCCGTGTCGGGTGCGCGGATGCACGCGGCCTACTACCGGCCGGGCGGCGTCTATCGCGACCTGCCGGACGCGATGCCGCAGTATCAGTCGTCGAAGTGGAAGAACGCGAAGGCGCTGAAGAATCTCAACGTCAATCGTCAGGGTTCGCTTCTCGATTTCATCGAAGACTTCACCAATCGCTTCCCGCGCTACGTCGACGAATACGAGACGCTGCTGACCGACAACCGCATCTGGAAGCAGCGGCTGGTCGGCGTGGGCATCGTCACCCCGGAACGCGCGAAGGCGCTCGGCTTCACCGGTCCTATGCTGCGCGGCTCGGGCATCGAATGGGACCTGCGTAAGAAGCAGCCTTACGAGGTCTACGACCTGATGCAGTTCGACGTGCCGGTCGGCACCAACGGCGACTGCTACGACCGCTACCTGGTCCGTGTCGAGGAGATGCGCCAGTCGAACGGGATCATCAAACAGTGCATCGAGTGGCTGCGCAACAATCCCGGTCCGGTGATGGTCGATAACCACAAGGTCGCGCCACCGTCGCGCGTCGCCATGAAGACCAACATGGAAGAGTTGATCCATCACTTCAAGCTCTTCACCGAAGGGATGCACGTGCCGCCCGGCGAGGCTTATGCCGCGGTCGAGCACCCGAAGGGTGAGTTCGGCATCTACCTGATCTCGGACGGCGCCAACAAGCCGTTCCGTCTCAAGATCCGCGCGCCGGGCTTCGCACATCTGCACGCGCTCGACGAGATGTCGCGCGGCCACATGCTGGCCGATGTCGTGACGATCATCGGGACGCAGGACATCGTGTTCGGGGAGATCGACCGATGAACGCGGCTGTCGTCGATCGTCCGCTGTGGCTCGAGCAGGTCAGCGCGCGCTGGCGCGAGGTGCTCGAGGACGCGAGCCTGCGCGACCTGCCGTACAAGGTCGAGACCAATCGCGGAGGACAACTGATCATGAGTCCGGCGAAGAACATTCATGCGTTCTATCAGGGCCGGATCGCCTCGTTGCTCAAGCGTCAATTGGGGGGCCACGTGTTTACCGAGTGTTCCGTGGGGACACCGGAAGGTGTGAAGGTTCCCGACGTTGCCTGGTGTTCCGAGGCGTTCCTGACGCGGTACGGCTTCGCCGACCCGTACGCGATCGCCCCCGAGATCTGCGTGGAGATCAAGTCACCGTCGAATGCCGAGTCTGAGTTGCAGGCCAAGGTGCGCCTCTACCTGGATGCCGGCGCCGTGGAAGTGTGGCTCGTCGACGTCAAGGGCCGCGTGCGTCTCTACGGACGCGAAGGCGCGATCACGGCATCGACGTTCGATGTCGACACTACCGAAGTCGTGTTCTCTCCGTCCGAAGGCTGAACGATGAACATATTGTCCAACAGGCTATTTCGTTCGCTGGCCGTACTCGCCGTGCTGTTGTTCGGTCAGGTCGCGCACGCGCAGGACACCGCGCAACCCGGCGACGACTTCCTCAGGCTCGTCGACGCACGCAAGTACGGCGAGAGTTGGGACATCGCGTCCGACTTCCTGAAGCAATCCGTGTCGCGCAGCGATTGGTCCACGCAGCTCGTGAAGGCGCGCGAGACCATCGGCGAAGTCGCGTCGCGCAAGCTGAAGAGTTCCATCGTGCAGAAGGATCCGAAGGGCGCACCGCCGGGCGATTACCTGTTGGTGACTTACGAAACCGTGTTCGCGTCGCAGGGCGAGCC
>JBDTIS010000226.1:0-52198 GCA_039936235.1 Burkholderiaceae bacterium
GAGCCCTGCGCACAGTGCCCATTTCGTGATCGTCGTCTGCATGAGTTTCCTTCGATGATGGAGCAGCGCGGGCCTTTGCTCGCGTCGCTGGATTGAGAGGCAGGCGTGCAGCCGACGATGTCGGTGATGCACGCATCGCAGCGTCGGCGGTAGGCGTCAACGACCGACCATTTGAAATGGAGATCGCCATGAAGGTCTGTGTCGTGGGAGCCGGAGCGATCGGCGGGGTGCTGGCATTCCGGCTCGCCGCGGCGGGTCACGAGGTGTCGGTCGTCGCCCGCGGCGCGCATCGCCAGGCCATCGCGGATCGAGGCCTGACGCTGATCGACCGTCAGGACGGCGATCGCGCGTCCAGACAAGCGATGGCGGTCGACGAAGACCCCGCGGCTTTCGGCGTGCAGGATGTCGTGGTCATCGGCTTAAAAGCGCACGCCATTCCTGCGCTGCTGCCGCGCGTGGCGTCGCTGATCGGCCCGCAGACGATGCTGATCCCGGCGATCAACGGCGTGCCGTGGTGGTACTTCCAACACGAAGGCGGTGTGCACGATGGACTGGTCGTGCGCAGCGTCGATCCCACCGGCGACATGCATGCGACGGTCGGCGCATCGTCGATCGTCGGCTGCGTGGTCCACGCGGCCGCCGAAGTCCGCGAGCCGGGTGTCGTCCATCACACCGGCGGCAAGGGCTTCATCATCGGCGAGATCGACCGGTCGCTGGCGGATCCGCGGACGGAGCGCGTGCTGCGCTTCGCCGATGCGCTGAGCGACGCGAAGCTCGATGCCACCGTGTCCGGCGACATTCGCAAGGACGTCTGGATGAAGCTGATCGGCAACCTCAGCTTCAATCCGGTCGCCGCGCTGACCTACGCGCACATGGGTCGCATCTGCGGCAGCGAGGGCCTGCTCGAAGTGCTTCGGCCGATGCTGATCGAAGGGATGGCCGTTGCGTCGGCCTACGGCATCGACATCCCGATGACGCCGGACCAGCGGATCGACATTGCACGCTACCTCGGCGCCGCGCGCATCTCGATGCATCAGGACTTCGAGGCGCATCGCAAGCCTGAAATCGACGCCATCGTCGGCGCAGTGATCGAGTTGGCAGAACTTGAGAACGTGCCTGTGCCAGTGACGAAGATGCTCTTCGCGCTCGTGCGGGAGCGCGCGATCAGCGACGGGTTGATCGTGGCCTGAACGACCCTGGCCGCATACGTTGACGCGCCCAGGCAGATGTCGATATTTCAGTGGTCGTGGCGATCATCGCGCGGGTCGCGAGGGTCGATGCGATCAGCGCGATGCTGCGTCGGGCGTTGTGATCGTCGTTATCACATGGCCCGATCGCGTCGGTCAGCGAAGACCGAAGAAACCCAGGATGGCCAGGACGATGACGACTGCGCCGACCAGCCAGACGATGTTGTTCATGTGATGCTCCAGTTCGATGAAGGGTGGAACCGATCCGTCGTGCGACGCCGCGAGGCTTCGAACTGCGGTGCGGAGGATGCGGTGTGCAGGGCGCAAAGGTACGAAAGAGCGACGCCGCGCCACATCGGAGAAGGCTGTAATTGTCCGAGGACGAAGTCCGATGAACGACGGGCCTTTGTCCGATTGTCGAATCAAGACATCCTCTCAGGTCGGCAGCGACGACACCGCCGCCCCAGGCCCGCAACCACGTGATCCGGTCGCGAAGCTGATCGACGTCTCGAAGTGCATCGGCTGGAAGGCCTGCAGACGGCGTGGAGCGAGTGGAACGACCTGTAATACAGCGGGGTACCGACGTCGGCGTACACGACAACCCGGCCGACGTCGATCCGACGCGCGGACCGTCATGCGCTACTGATCCACATCGACGACGTGTCGGCAGCCCGCGGTCTTCTCCAACGCCGGTTGTTCCGACGTTTTTTTACGGTCGAGCGCGGGCGGGCCACGCGCTATGATCCATCCCTACCCACCGGTTTCAACATGTTCGACGATCCTGACCATCCGCTGGTCCAACCCGAAGTCATCTCGCTGCACGCGGCCGCGCCGGATTCGATCCTTCTCGCGAGCCCGGCGACGCTGTTCGTCGATCGCGCCGCGCGCTGCGCTCGGACGCGACGCGATGCGGTCGCTAGCCGTCGGCAACGCCTGACCGTGCAGCGGCTCGCTGCCGGTCGCGAGCGTGCGGCGCATCGGCGGCACGCAGCAGGGACTGCGCTGGCTGGTCTGCTCGCTGTGCGCCGCGCAGTGGCCATGGTGCGGATCAAGTGCGGCCACTGCGAATCTACCGCGGGGATCGGCTACCTGACGCCGTCGTCCGATCCGGACAGCGAGGTAGGGAAGGCCGCCGCGGTCCGCGAGGTCTTCAAGGCCGAAGTCTGCGACGAATGTTCGAGCTACCTGAAGCGGGTCAGCCTCGAGGCCGATCACAACGCGGACCCGGTCGCCGACGACGTCGCGAAGCGCGCGCTCGACCTGTCGACCCACGAGCGCGGCTGCGTCCGTGTCGGTCCCGACCTGTTCTTCCATCCCGGCGTCGTCGCTGCCTGAACGCATGCTCATTCGTCGTCTGATCAGCAGTGATGCGGCGGCTTACCGCGCCTTCATGCTCGAGGGCTACGCGCTGCATCCGGTCGCGTTCACCGCGAGCGTCGCCGAGCGCGATGCGTTTCCGATGACGTGGTGGGAAGGCCGCGTCAAGGACGGCGACAACGCCGAGGAGATCGTCGTCGGCGCGTTCGACGAGGATCGTCTGGTCGGTGTCGCGGGGCTGCAATTCGAACAGCGGCCGAAGACGCGTCACAAGGCCTTGTTGTACGGGATGTACGTCCATGCCGAATACACCAATCAAGGGCTCGGCCAACGGCTGGTCGCGGCCGCGCTCGACGAGGCGCGCCAGCGCAGCGGTGTCCGGATCGTCACGCTCACCGTGACCCAGGGCAACCGTGAAGCAGAGGCGCTCTACATGAAGTGCGGTTTCGCATCGTTCGGCGTCGAGCCGTTCGCGCTTGCGCTCGACGACGGATTCGCCTCCAAGGTCCACATGTGGCTCGACCTGCAGGCGCCGAGTCCCGCTCACGATGCCTGACGCGCGAGACGATGTGCCGCGCGCGCGGCCACCGTCGGTCGACGCGCTGTTGCGTAGCGCTGCGGCAGCGACCCTGATCGGCCGCCATGGCGTGTCGAGCGTGACGACGGCGCTGCGCGCTGCGATCGACGAAGCGCGTGAGGGCTGGCGTGCCGTCGGCAGACGATCGCTGATCGCGCGGATGAAGAACAATCCGCTGAAGCGCTGTCTGCGCTGCGACAAGGCGACGCTAGCGACGCTGGAGGCTACGCTGATGCTGTGTCGCGAGCCCGAACATCTTGTCGAGCGCCTGACCACGCTGCGCTGGCTGACGCGCGCGCGTGTGCAGATCGCGGCGGTCGTAGCGGCGCTGCTGCCGTCGTTCTCGGCCACGCTCGCATCGATCGCACCGGTCACTGTCGAGGACTGCCTGAGCCAGATCGGAACCGGCGCGCAGCCGGTCGAACTGCTGCCTAGCGCGGTACTGGTGATCCGGCCGCTGCAGCCGAAGGGCGCCGGCCGCACGCTGGCCGCGATCGAAGCCGCGATGCGGCTACCGATTCCGATCGTCGGCCGCCTCCGCAAGGGTGCGCTGTGGCTCGACCAGCGGACCGTGGAAGATTCAACCGATCTGGACGATGCCTGGTGGCACTTCACGTTGAAGGCGGAGCCGTCCGCTTGAGTCGACCCGCCGCATGATCGTCGGCACGGCGGATCATGTCGACCATGGCAAGACCTCCCTCGTGCGCGCGCTGACCGGCGTCGATACCGACCGTCTCGCCTAAGAGAAAGTACGCGACATCTCGATCGAATTCGGCTTCGCGTACACGACGCTCGGCGACGACGCCGCGGAGCCGGTCGGCTTCATCGACCTGCCAGGACATGGCAAGTTCGCCCAGACGATGATCGCCGGGGCGTCCGGTATCGATCTCGGCCTGCTGGTGGTCGCGGCCGACGAGACGCTCGTTAGAGGCAAGGACCTTTGGCGTTCCGCGACGGAATTGAGCACGCGACGGCAAGCGCCGGCGTCAATTTCTCGACGAGGACAGTCTGCGAGCCGCGCCGGACGAGAAGGCCCGGTTGTCGCCCGAGCCTGATGGAATTCGATTCCGGTTCAGGACCTCGTCTCGCGCAACTTCGTGGCGCCGGATCGACCCTCGAACTTTCGGCGTCCGATAGAGCATTATGAATCTCCAGCCATCGTGAGCGTCTGGCGCATGATCGCGGCACTGAGGACGGGAAACCACTACATGCAGGAACATCTCAGCATCCAAGGCGGCGCTACCGACACGCCGATCATTGAACAGACGATCGGCGATTTTTTCGACGCGATAGTCGCCTTGCGGCCCAATCACGAAGCGCTGGTGAGTGCACATGAAGGACTGCGATTCACCTACGCCGATCTTCAGCGTGAGTCGTCGCGCCTCGCCAGTGCGTTGCTTGGGCTCGGGTTGACGAAGGGCGACCGCGTCGGCATCTGGTCGCACAACAATGCCGCGTGGTTGCTTATGCAGCTGGCCACGGCGAAGGTCGGCCTGATTTTGGTCAACATCAATCCGGCCTATCGAACCTCCGAACTCGCATACGCGCTCGACAAGGTCGGTTGCAAGTTGCTGGTCACGATGCCGCGGTTCAAGTCCAGCGACTACATCGGCATGATTCGCGAGCTCGCGCCGGATTCGTTGAGCGCGAATGCGTCGAATCGTGCGGCGCAACGGCTTCCCATGCTTCGTACCGTCGTCTGGATCGACACGGGCGAGCCAGTGCCGGAGGTGGAAGGGATGATGCGGTTCTCCGCGCTCCTGGCAACCGGCCACGCCGATGATCCGCGGGTGGCGGAGATGCAGAAGTCGCTGACGTGCACCGACCCGATCAACATTCAGTTCACGAGCGGCACCACCGGGTTTCCGAAGGGCGCGACGCTCACGCATCGAAACATTCTCAACAACGGCTTCTTCATCGGTGAGTGCATGCGGCTCACAGCTGCGGACCGCTTGTGCGTTCCGGTACCGCTCTACCACTGCTTCGGCATGGTGCTGGGCAATCTCGCATGTCTCACGCACGGCGCGACAATCGTGTATCCCAGCGACGGCTTCGATCCGTTAGCGGTCCTCGAGACCGTGCAGAGCGAGAAGTGCACGGCCTTGCATGGCGTCCCCACCATGTTCATCGCCGAACTGGATCACCCACGCTTCCACGAGTTCGATCTGTCGACGTTGAGAACCGGCATCATGGCCGGCTCCCCGTGCCCGATCGAAGTCATGAAACGCGTCGTCGATCGCATGCATCTATCGGAAGTCACGATCGCGTACGGGATGACCGAGACGAGTCCGGTGAGCTGCCAGAGTTCGACCGAAACGCCGCTCGACAAGCGAGTGTCGACGGTCGGCACGGTGCAGCCGCATCTGATCGTGAAGCTCATCGACCCGGAGACGGGCGACATCGTCCCGCGCGGCAGACCGGGCGAGCTCTGCACGAAGGGTTATTCGGTCATGAAGGGGTATTGGAACGACGACCTGAAGTCGGCCGAGGCGATCGACTTCGAGGGCTTCATGCATACGGGCGACCTGGCGACGATGGACGATGACGGTTACGTCAATATCGTCGGTCGCATCAAGGACATGGTCATCCGCGGCGGAGAAAACATTTATCCCCGCGAGATCGAGGAATTTCTCTATCGTCATCCCGCGGTGCAGGATGTTCAGGTCGTCGGTGTGCCTGATACACGCTATGGCGAGGAGCTTTGCGCATGGGTCATATTGAAGCCCGGTCAACTGATTGTCGAGGAAGAGCTTCGACACTTCTGCAAAGGTCAGATCGCCCACTACAAGATCCCGAAATACATTCGCTTCGTCACCGAGTTCCCGATGACGATCACCGGAAAGATCCAGAAGTTCAGGATGCGGGAATCGATGATCGAGGAACTCGGACTCCAGGCGACGAAGACGGCTTGACGCCGTTGCGGATCGCAACCCGTCGAGCATGTAATGGAACGAGGGCGGTCATCGCCACCCGATCTGGCTCAGAGAGCCGGCGCTGCCATGCGAGCCCGGGCAGGTCCTGATAAGGGTCGCCAGTACGTTGTTCTTCCCACTCAGGGAGGGTGTGGGGCACGACCGGTTTTTCAACGCGAAAACGAAACTCGATTGCCGAAATGATCCTGTCTTGCGCATTTAATGCGCGAATTTTGGCGTTTCGTGCGTAGTAGCACCTGTGTAAACAAGCCTTTTCCGCTGATGAGACTCCATCAGATGATCGCGACGGTAATGCGAGGGCATCGAAGCGGCAGCCGCATCGACGATGCGAAGCATAGGCCTCGGCTCGCGCCAGATTGAGACATCGGCCTAGCTCCGTCCTGCGGCATCTCGACCATCGTTGCGACCGGCCCCGCGCTGGTCAGTCAGGCGGGGACTCGCCCCCGGCAGGAGCCGCTGCCAGCCACATAGCGCGCACTGCGCCATTACAAAGGAGTCATCCATGAATCGTTTCCAGACCAGTATCAGCGCGGCCGCCGTCGGCGTTCTGTTCGCTTTCAGTGCCCCGTCGATCGCGGCCACGAAGGCGGACTACAGCGCCGCGAAGGACCGTGCCGAAGCCGCCTACAAGACTGCCTCCGACGCGTGCAAGAGCCTCGCCGGCAACCCGAAGGACGTCTGCGTCGCCGAAGCGAAGGCTGCTCGCACGAAGTCGGAAGCGATGGCCGAAGCCGACTACAAGAACACGCCGAAGGCACACGCCGAAGCGATGGAAAGCGTGGCGGATGCAGACTACGACGTCGCCAAGCAGCGTTGCGACGCGAAGACCGGCAACGAGAAGGATGTCTGCGTCAAGGAAGCCAAGGCCGTCGAAGTAAAGACCAAGGCCGACGCCAAGGCCTCGCTGAAGACCGCCGACGCGCGACATGACGCCGCCGACGACAAGCGCGATGCGAACTACAAGGTCGCGATGGAGAAGTGCGATGCGTTCGCCGGCGCTGCGAAGGACAACTGCCAGTCGACCGCCAAGTCGACCTACGGCAAGTAATCCGGTCGGGATCCGAAGGGCTCCGTCCGGGGCCTTTCGGTTTGCCGGCGCTCCGGTGAAACGTTACAGCTGCGAGTCCATCATCGCGGCCACGGCGCCTTCGAGGCGTTCGAGCCACGGACGGCGCTTCCACTGCGCCATGCCGATCCGCTTCGAGCGGGACAGGTCGTCGTCGAATACACGGACCTGCAGCGCTGCGAACTCGGCGTCGTAGACGTTCAGGTTCGCCTCGGCGTTCAGCCGGAACGATCGATCGTCGAAATTGGTCGAGCCGCACGACACCATCAGCTCGTCGACCACCATC
Organism: Burkholderiaceae bacterium; assembly: GCA_039936235.1. Taxonomy (GTDB): domain Bacteria; phylum Pseudomonadota; class Gammaproteobacteria; order Burkholderiales; family Burkholderiaceae_D; genus CAHJXF01. The sequence goes on from JBDTIS010000226.1 coordinate 7,367, forward strand.
ACCTTGACGTGGAACATCGTCGGCTGATATTCGAACATCTCCACGCCGGCCTTCAGCAGCGGTCCCCACTTGGCGCGCGACGCAGCACGCACGATGCCCGCGTCGATGTTCCTGCCCGGCGTGATGATCTGGATCTTCACGCCCCGTTTCGTCGCCGCCACGAACGCGTCGACCGCGACCCTGTTGGGTACGAAGTACGAGCTCGACAGGCGGATGCTGCGGGCTGCCGAGGCGATCGACAGCAGGTACATCACCTCCATGCTGGTCGATCCGCCATTGGCTGAACTCATGAAGACCTGCGCCGGGGACGGTCCGGCGTCTTCGAGTCGCGGGAAGTAACGAATGTCGTGCAGCACGGTATTCGACGTCTTGATCCAGTTGTCCATGAACACGGCCTGCATCTGTGCGACGGCCGGACCGACGATGCGGAAATGCGTGTCGCGCCAGTGCATCGGATCCTGCGCGTCGCCGGTCCATTCGTCCGCGATGCCGACGCCGCCCGTGAAGCCGATGCGCCCGTCGACGATCAGCAGCTTGCGGTGTGTCCTGTTGTTGAGCTTGCCGAGGCCGGTCCAGCTCGGTTTGTGATATCGCTCGATCTGCGCGCCCGCTTCGCGCAACTCGTCGAGCAGGGCCGCGTCCATCTTGGAGGTCCCGATCCAGTCGAGCATGACGAGCACCGAGACGCCGGCACGCGCACGTTCGGCAAGCGCGTCGGCGAACGCGCGACCGATGTCGCCCGACCAGTAGATGAAGGTTTCGAAGCAGACCGACTGCTGCGCCGAACCGATCGCCGTCAGCATCGACGAGAAGATCTGGTCGCCGTTGATCAGCGTCCCGACCTGATTGCCGGGAACGACCGGCGGCCCGAGCAGGACGCCCATCAGGTACTGGAACTGCGGGTCGCTCGCCGCGTAGCGATGCTCTATGCGCTGCGCCACGCGCTTCTCGCCGGTGGCCAGGTTAGCGAGCAGCCAGACGATGACCAGCGTCAGGACGACCGCCAGGACGGCGACCTTCATGCGCAGGCGCGCGGTGCGTGCTCGACGGTGTTGCTTCGACTCGGACGGGACGGTGCGGGCATCGGTTCTTTCGATGTGACGCAGGGGCATGCGCACAGCGCCTTGCTGACGATGGGGTCCGGCTTATTTTATTTGCAATGCCGGCCGTTGCCCAGTGTGCGGCATCGCAATCACAGTTGCGCCCGCTTGTCGGCCTGTATCCGGCACGGTTCGTCGGTCGACGAGACCGGTCGCATCGCCGCGCAGGGCAGCACGTTCCCGCTGATCGGCATCCGACCCCTCGGAGCGATTCTCGAGCTCGACGCCGGGTGGACCGTCGACGCGTAGGTCGCCTTATGGACGCGGCCGACACGGCGACCCACCACCTGCTCGAAGTTCCGGTCAGCCATGCGTGAACGCTGCGAGCTTCTTCGCGATCGACAGGTTCTTCAGCGTCACGTAGACCGGCAAGCCGTTCGCGTAGGCCGGATAGTCTTCGCCCTGGATCAGCGGGGCCAGGTAGCGCTTGCAGGCCGCTGTGATTCCGAAACCGTCGTCGGTGATGAAGTCGCGCGGCATGAACTTCTCGGTGTTCGCGACATCGGCGAGCGCGGCGACCCCGATCCGGTAGGCGTAGGGCGCGTCGGCGATCCGCTCGATCGTCGGCATCACCGCGTTGTGCCCCTCGAGGGCGAGTTCGACCGCCTTCTCGCCGAGCTCCCACGCCTGGCGCACGTCGGTCGCCGACGCGACGTGGCGCGCTGACCGCTGTAGGTAGTCGGCCACGGCCCAATGGACCTTGACACCGAGCGCCTGGTTGATCATCGCGGCGACGACGGGCGCCGCGCCGCCGAGCTGTGCGTGACCGAACGCGTCGCGCGAGCCCTGTTCGGCGAGGAAGCGGCCGTCGGGGTTCTTGCACCCTTCCGAGACGACGACGGTGCAGTAGCCGTGCTCGCGGACGAGCGCGTCGACGCGTGCGATGAAGGTCGCGGCATTGAACGTGATCTCAGGGAACAGGATCACGACCGGGACTCCGTGCTCCTCGACCAGGCCGCCGGCGGACGCGATCCAGCCGGCGTGCCTGCCCATCACCTCGAGCACGAAAACGCGGGTCGACGTCTGCTTCATCGACCGCACGTCAAACGACGCCTCGAGTGTCGATACCGCGACGTACTTCGCGACCGATCCGAAGCCGGGGCAGCAGTCGGTGATGGGCAGGTCGTTGTCGATCGTTTTGGGGACGTGGATGGCCTGCAGCGGATAGCCCAACGTGGCCGAAAGCTGGCTGACCTTGTAGCAGGTGTCGGCCGAGTCGCCACCGCCGTTGTAGAAGAACCAGCCGATGTCGTGCGCCTTGAACACGTCGATCAGCCGTTCGTATTCGCGCCGGCCCTTCTCGGGCGGCTGGAGCTTGTAGCGACACGAACCGAACGCACCCGACGGCGTCGTGCGCAGCGCGGCGATCTCTTCCGCCGATTCAGCCGACGTGTCGATCAGATCTTCGTGCAGTGCGCCGAGAATGCCGTTGCGCCCCGCGTAGACCTTGCCTATCCGTTCCGGATGGCGTCGTGCGGTCTCGATCACGCCGCAGGCCGACGCGTTGATCACCGCGGTGACGCCGCCGGACTGTGCGTAGAAGGCGTTTCGTGTGGGCATGATGTTCGAGAGGACGGTGGAGGGTCTGTCATCTTCCCACCGTTGCGCCCACGACCCCGCTCGGCTCAGCTCACCTGCTTCAGAGATCCGAGGTCGACCGTGCCGCTGTCCGACTGGAAGCGCATCGCGCTGCCGCCGCTCTGCTGCTGACCGAAGCCCTGGATGCGATGCGACCCGGTGTCGTAGATCGTGATCGTGCCGCCGGTATCCACCACCAGCCGGTGGGCCTGATCGAAGTACGCGTAGCGGGTTTCGTTCTGCGAGCCGCTGCTGCTCGGACTGCCGAGATTACCGGGCCACCATGGTTTCTGCGGCTTCATCGGTTCCATGGGCTTCATCGGCTTCATCGGTTCCATCGTGATTTCCTGTCATGTTGATTGACACGAAGCCTGTCGCGAAAGGCGATGGTCGTGCATAGGTCGTCGTCCCAACACCTCGTTGGAACCGCCCCGATACCGCGCGTCGGCGAGCCTGTGCGGCCGCCCGACGAGGTGAAGCAATCCCCTGCGAAGCAGCCGTCGTCACGACGCACGCGGGACCCGACCGCCCGTGCATCCCTTGCCCGCCGTGGCTACGCGCAGGTGTAGCTGGCCGATACGTTCGGATCGCCCGTCGTGTAGTTCGCCTTCAGCGGATACAGGCAGAGCGGTGCCGTATTGGCCGTCGGGCGCGACGTCGTGATCGGGCTCGCGATCTCGAGCCGCGTCGGCGCGATGCCTTTCTCGACCCACTCGGTCAGCACGCCGTAGAGCTGCGATCCGCCCGTCGGTGCGAGCGCGCCTGCCGGCAGCGGCGGGTTGGCGGCCGTGTTGGACGAGCCGTTGCCGAGTCCGTGCTGCATGCCAGGGACGAGATAGAACCGATAGAACGACTGGATGGCCGCGATGCCGCCCATCGCGGTGGCGACGCGGTTGTAGTACTGCACGGAGCCCTGCGGCATGATCAGTACGTCGGCGAGCCCGTGGTACATCAGCATCTTGTGACCCGCGTCGCGGAAGGCCGACAGGTCGGGGTTGTCGGTATTGATATTCGCGAAGTTCGGCTGCAGTGCGGTGCCGCGGTCCGTCGCGTTGGCCAGCTGGGCATAGGTGAGAGCCTTCCAGCCGTCGGCGCCGTTGCCGGTCGCGTTGACGAAGCTCGGCGTCGCGATCGTCGGATTCTGCAGTTCCAGCGCGGTGATGTCCGACGAGATCGTGAACGGTGTTGCGCCGGCGAGCGCGGTCAGGCTTGCGCCGCGCGTCAGTCCGTACCAGAGCTGGTTCGAGCCGAGCGTCAGCGACCAGCTGTTGTCCACGACCGGCGATGGCACCGAGCCGTCGCGCGTCTGCCCGTACCAGATCTTGTTGACGACGGTGGCCTGGGTCGGCGTGACGCAGGCCGCCGTGGCGTTGGTGCCGCCGTCGGCTGTGCAGAGCACCGATGCGTCGGTCGTCGGGTCGTAACGGCAGACCGACGGATCCTTGACATAGTTCAGGTGCTGGCCGCCGACCACGTCGCAGGCCGCGTTGGCCGCATTCGACACCGACGTGAGTTGCGCCGTCGTGAGGTTCACGCCGGCGAGGTCGCGTTGGTAGACGATCTGCGGATAGAGCTCGCTGGTGATGAAGCGCGTCCAGTTGAACGCGGGCGCGCCGGCCAGGATGCCGTCGAAGTCGGCCGCGTTCTCCTGGGCCTCCTTGTGCCCCTGGCGACCGCCGGTCGAGAAGCCGTCCCAGTACGCGAACTTCTGCGCCTTGCCGTAGTAGGCCAGCGTCAGCGCCTTCGTCTTGACGGCCATCTCGTGGATGCCGCGCACGGAGAAGTCGTTCCACAGCGTCGTGTTGATCGTGCCGTCCGGGTTCATCGCGAACGATCCCTGCGAGGCCGTGTGGCCGGTGTCGGTCGTCGCCGAGACCGCACCTTCGATGCCCGCCGTGACCGCCGGTGCGCCGATGCTCGACACGCTGGCCACGCCTGCGCCGGCCAGCGCCGTGATCGATCCCGCGTTGCCACCGGCCCATCCGCCGCCGCCGAAGACGTGGATGCGACTGTTCCAGTTGACCGGCGCCGGCAACCAGATCTCGATCCCGATGCCGGGAGACGTCGACAGCGCATCAGCCGGACCGGGATGACCCGGCCCGACGTTGAGCTTGACGACGCACAGGTCGTTCGCCGCGATCGGCGTCGTCGCGGTCGCCGTGCCGCTCAGCAGCAGCGGGTCGCCCTGCTTGAACGCCTTGACCAGCAGCACGGTGGTGTTCGCGTCGGGCTTGAAGCTGCTCGTGATCGAGTTGTCGCATGCCAGCGCGACCGGTGCCGGGGTGACCGGCGTGCCGTTGTTGCCGTCGTCGCCGCCGCAGCCGGCCAGCGAGGCGACGATGATCAGGCACGTGGCGGTTGCACGCGGGGTCCGTGAACGTTGCATGATGGTCTCCCTGGCGCCCGGTCGATCCCGGTCGGAATATCGGACAAGTGTACGCGGTGGACTTCAGGTTACGGAAGAGCGCCGTGCAGTGCTTGGCTGTACGGATCGAAGTCGTCTGACATCAGCTATCGCCGGCCTCCTGCGCCATCTCGATGACGGCACGCAGCGCGTTCGTGTAAGAACGCCAGCCGAGCCCCTGAACCGTGCCCCTGACCGCCGGCGAGATGATCGAATGCGTACGCCAAGCCTCGCGCGCCGCGATGTTCGACATGTGGACCTCGATGACCGGGAAGGGCATCGCCTTGATGGCATCGTGCAGCGACACGCCGTGCTGGGTCAGACCGGCCGGATTGACCAGCGCGCCCTTCGCGATGTCGATGTTCTCGTGGAGTCGATCGACCAGCGCACCTTCGTGATTCGACTGGAACGTCACCAGCTCGATGCCCGCTTCGTGCGCGATCGACTGCAGCTTGTCGTCGATTTCGGCGAGCGTCGTCGTGCCGTAGATGTGCGGCTCGCGGCGACCGAAGAGATTCAGGTTCGGACCGTGCAGTACGAGAATGCGCATCGATACCTCAGCAAGAAAATGGATGGACTCGTTCGGCGTTCAGTGGACGGGCCATGAAGGCCATTGTCGGCGACACGCACCCCCGGCAGTGTCGCATTGGCCGGCAGAACAGTCGTCGGGTGGCGGCGAAGTCGCCCGCGAATGGCGTACGACGGCGCCTTCTTCGGCGCTGTCGAACTGCCACGATCTGCGAGCTACGCTTCGTCCCGCATGCCATGTGCCCACAATGCGAACTCTCCCCGTACCGGACGCGGACCGCGATAAGTTCGAAACGATCAACGGCTTCGTGAAGTCGTAAATTCAGAGCCGAATCTCCACGACGTCGGTTACGCTGACGATGAGGAGAATTTGCATGATCTCAAGCGAGAACACATCTGGCAAAGCATTTACGCCCGCGCAGGCGCGCGACGCCGCGTTCGATCGCATCCCGCTGAGCTGATGCGACAAGGGACCTCGTCACGCTGGCGCCTCGACCTGGCGCTGGTCGCCGCCGCGACTGCCGGCGCCTATGTCATCGGATCCGCGCTCGAACTGCACGAGGTCGTCGCCGCGCGACTGATGCGCTTCGAGCGCTGGCAGGCCGACGAGATCCCGCTGTGCCTGACGGTGCTCGCATGCGGCTTCGCCTGGTACGTCTGGCGCCGGCGCCAGGAGATGCTTGCGCAACTTGCGCTGCGGGAGGCGGCCGAGGTGCGAATCGCCGATCTTCTCGTCCACAACCGGGAACTCGCACGGCGGATGATCGCGATGCAGGAAAGCGAACGCGTCGTGCTCGCTCGCGAGTTGCATGACGAGCTCGGACAGAGCTGCGCGGCGATCCGAGCCGAAACCGCATTCCTGTGCGGCTGCGCCCCCGGCGACAGAGCCGGGATCCTCGGCGCCGCGCGGCGTGCGGACGCCGCCACGCAGACGCTGTATCGACTGCTGAGCGGGATGCTGCGACGGCTTCGTCCCGCACAGCTCGATGCGCTCGGCCTCACCGCGGCGCTGGAGGAACTGTGCGATGCCTGGGAAGAGCGGACCGGTGTGCATTGCGTCCTCGATGTCGACGGCGAGATCGACCACTGCGGCGATCCGTTGGCGATCACGGTCTATCGCGTGGTGCAGGAGGCATTGACCAACGTCGGGCGCCACGCGCAAGCCGGCCGCGTCGTGGTCCGCGTGCAGCGCGTCATGGAGCCGTCCACGATCGTCCTGTCGATCGAGGACGACGGCGTCGGCATGGATCTGGACGTCGTGCGTCATGGACTCGGGCTACTCGGCGCCACCGAGCGTGTCGCCGCCGCTGACGGCAGCCTGTCGGTTGCCAGCTCGCCGGGCCATGGGGTCACGGTCGCCGCGGAAATTCCTTGGACCGGGTCGCCCCAACTTCCGGGTGGCTTGCCGACCGAGCAGGTTTGGAAAGTCGCGGCATGATCCGCGTCCTGCTCGTCGACGACCATCCAGTCGTGCGAACCGGTTATCGGCGCCTGCTCGAGCAGGCCGGCGACATCGACGTGGCCGAAGCCGGCGATGGCAACGAGGCCTACGCAGCGTTCATCAAGTGCAGTCCCGATGTGCTGGTCACCGACCTGTCGATGGCGCCATGCGGGGGTCTCGAACTGATTCGCCGTGTGCTGATCAGAGCTCCCGATGCGCGCGTCCTCGTCTTCACGATGCACGACGGTGCGTTGCTCGTGCGACGCGCGTTGCAGGGGGGGGCCCGTGGTTTCCTCACCAAGGCAAGTGCACCCGATCGCCTGATCGACGCGATTCGCGTGCTGCACGCCGGCGAGCGCTATCTCGGCCCCGAGTTGCCGCCGACGCTGTTGCATGCGGACGCTTACAGCGAGGCCGAGCGCCTCGCGGCGTTGAGCGCCCGCGAGTTCGAGATCTTCCGGATGCTGGCCGAAGGGAAGACGCCGGCCGCATGCGCTGCGCTGCTGAACCTGAGTCCGAAGACCGTCGCGAACCATCAGACGGTGATCAAGGACAAGCTGGACGTGTCCACCTCCGCCGCGCTCGCGCATCTCGCGATCCGCCAACGGGTGATCGCGCCCGTCGACGTCTGAGCGTCCGCAGCGGACCACCTGGGGAAAAACTCCCTTCCGTCCTGCCGTCGTCGTGGTTACCGTTAGCGAAACAGCGTCGCTCATCGATGGCGACGACGACAACGAGACGGGGATGACATGTTCGACCGGATATACCGGCAGGCGGCCGCCACACTGCTGATCGCGACCTGCGTGCCCGCCGTTGCGGAACCGTCCGATGCGCCGCCGGTGCCGCTGACGCCGGTGCTCGTCATCGGCACGACGCCGCTCATCGGCGTCGGCGTTGCGAAGGACCAGGTACCGAGCAACGTGCAGACCGCCACCGGTGCCGACATCGACCGGAGTCATGCGGAGGACCTCGGCGAGTTCATGCGACGCCGACTCGGCAGCGTCTATGTCAACGACGTCCAGAACAACCCATTCCAGCCCGACATCAACTATCGCGGATTCACCGCGTCGCCGTTGCTCGGCACACCGCAGGGGCTATCGGTCTTCGTCGACGGCGTCCGCGTCAACCAGCCGTTCGGCGACGTCGTCAGCTGGGACCTGATCCCGCGCGCTGCGATCGCGAACCTGACTCTCATGCCAGGGTCGAATCCGGTCTTCGGTCTCAACACGCTCGGGGGTGCGTTGTCGGTCACGACCAAGGACGGATGGACGGCTCCGGGTTCGTCGATCGAGCTCAGAGGCGGATCGTACGGTCGGTTCTCGGCCGAGTTCGAGACAGGCGGCAGCGCGGCAAACGGATTGAGCTGGTATCTCACCGGGAGCCGCTTCCACGACCAGGGCTGGCGCGACGCGTCGCCGACCGACGTCGCTCAGCTGTTCGGCAAGCTGGGCTGGCGATCGGCGGATTCGCAACTGGCACTGTCGATCGCGACGGCGGACAACGATCTCACCGGCAACGGTCTGCAGGAGCAGGGCATGCTGTCGCGCAACCCGGCCAGCGTCTACACCCTGCCGGACAACACGCGCAACAAGTCGTGGATGCTGAACCTCGTGGGGTCGCATCGCTTCAACGACATGCTGTCGGTTTCCGGCAACACCTACTACCGCAACATCCGCACCGGGACCACCAACGGCGACGTCAACGACAATTCGCTCGACCAGGCAGTCTACCAGCCGAGCGCGGCCGAGCAGACGGCGCTACGGAACGCCGGCTACAGCGGCTTCCCGACCGCCGGCGCGAACGCCGTCAACACGCCGTTTCCGAAGTGGCGTTGCATCGCGAACGTGCTGCTCAACGACGAACCCGCTGAAAAATGCGACGGCGTCATCAACACCACGCACACGCTGCAGAACAACGAGGGTCTGTCGGCGCAGCTCGATGCCCAGGGCGATTTGGCAGGACATCGCAACCTGTTCGTCGCCGGCGTCGCCTACGACCTCAGCCACGTGCGCTTCACGCAAGGCTCCGAGCTCGGTTACCTGAATCCCGACCGCGGTCTCACCGGCGTCGGCGGATTCGGGGACGGCGGCGTGACCGGGGGCAATGTCAACGGCGATCCTTACGATACGCGCGTCGACCTGACCGGCCGCACGCAGACCGCGAGCCTGTTCGCGACCGACACCTTCGCGATCGATCCGCGTACGCATCTGACCGTGTCGGGCCGCTTCAACAACACCCGCGTCAGGACGCGCGACGCGATCGTTCCGGGCGGCGGCCCCGGCTCGCTCGACGGCGACAACCGGTTCAGCCGTTTCAATCCGGCCGCCGGCCTGACGTTCGCGCCCGTTCCGCGCGTGACGCTGTATGCGGGCTACAACCAGGGCACGCGGGCGCCTTCGGTGATCGAGCTCGGCTGCGCGGACCCGGCCAATCCGTGCAAGCTGCCGAACTCTTTCGCAGGTGATCCACCGTTGCGCCAGGTCGTCGCGCGAACCTTCGAAGCCGGCGTGCGCGGCGGCGATCGTCGCGGTGTCGACTGGAATCTCGGCGTGTTCCGCACCGACAACAAGGACGACATCCTGTTCGTCGCGGACAACGCGGCAGGCTTCGGCTACTTCAAGAACTTCGGTCGTACGCGCAGACAGGGGATCGAGGCCGGCATCACCGCGCGTGCGGATCCGGTCACGGTCGGTGCGAACTACACGTTGCTGGACGCCACCTATCGCAGCGCCGAGACGGTCAACGGGGCGAGCAACAGCAGCAACGATCATGCGCTGGTGGAATTGCCGGGCGTCGACGGCAACATCACGATCGCCCCCGGCGACCGTATCCCGCTGACGCCGCGACACCTCTTCAAGGCCTTCGTCGACGTCGCGATCGCGTCTGACTGGTCGGTCGGCCTGGACATGATCGCGATCGGCCACTCTTTCGCGCGCGGCAACGGGAACAACCAGCACGCGCCGGACGGCACGCTCTATGTCGGACCCGGCGGAAGTGCCGGGTACGCGGTCTTCAACCTCGGCGTCGACTATCGACCGACCAAGCGCTTGAAATGGTTCGCACAGGTCAACAACCTGTTCGATCGCGGATACAACACGGCGTCGCAGCTCGGTGCCGCGGCATTCGGTGCGGGTGGCGGGTTCCAGGCGCGACCGTTCGCCGCGAATGCCAACGGGGACTTTCCGTTGCGGCATTCGACGTTCTATTCGCCGGGCGCACCGCGGACCGTGGTTCTGGGGATGCGTTACTCGTTTGCGGACTGACGCGTCCGCGCGCGTCACTAGAGCCGGTTCGTCGCAGCGTTCTTCGTCCCTCTCGGATCGCTATAGCCGGGGGCCAGGATCGCGTTGCTCGCACCGTACAGCGCCAGCGGATCGCGCAGCCATAGCGCGCAGGCGGGCCCGCCGAGACTGTGGTCCGTCGAACAGTCGACATTCCAGCGCCGCAGCATGTAGCCGACGTTCGCAGCGCGGACACGGACGCCGAGCACGCCGTCCCGCATGTCGTAGTCCATCCGCACGATCGCCGGGTCCGGATAGTCCGGATGCGGCACGAGTTCGAGTTCGATGATGCGGTTCCATTGCACGTCGTGGTCGACCGACTCCCCGACTGCGAGCGTGCCGTCCTCGAGCAAGAAGACATCGCTCATGCGGGTGAAGACGAAGTCGCGGAACTCCTGCGACTTCCGATCGTAGGCGTGGACATGCCAGCGGACGCCGGCATCGACCAGCGCGATCGGTACGATCTCACGCTGGCTCGCACCGCTCGACGTCGAGCGATACCTCAGTCGGACCGCCTTGCCGCGATGGATCGCCCGCGTGACCGGCGCCAGGATCGCCATCGCCGGGATGTTCAGCGACAACGGAAATTCGCAGCGCACCAACGGGCCGTTAGCCGTCCCGAAGCCTTCACCGAAACCTTGCGACAACGCGGTCAGGACGCGTTCGGGCACGTGGTCGAACACCGGCTGGAAGACCTCGCTCGGCCGGTAGATCTTGTCCGAGGGATCCAGCACGAGATTGAGCGGTGCGATCTCGCGATACATCGCGATGTCGCGCGTCGCGCCGGCGGGTCCGGTGCCGAAGCGTTCGGACACGTCGAGCCTGCGCAACTCGCCGAGAAAGTAGAGACGGAAGTCGATGTGCGAGAGCCGCTCGGCCTGCGTTCGCGTGAGCCCGGCGAGGAGATCGAGACGATGCTTGGACTGGGCAATCATCGACGGATGATAACGGCTTGTCCGATCAGCCGATCCGAAGAAGTGCTTGTAATGATCATATTGATGACATAAGATCATCGCACGCCAATAGTCCCGACCTAGGAGTCCTGCCGTGACCGATCTCTTCCTTCGTTTTTTGATTTCCCAGCCGCAGCGGCTCACGCTGATCGGACGTGTGCTCTACCGCTGCGCTGCGTTCCAGGTCCTCGCCGGTGTCGTCGCCCAGGTGCTCACGTTCGCGATGCGAGAGGCGCAGCCGCAGATCGCGTATCGCGGGATCAGCGACGTGGTGCCGGGGCTGCCTACGTGGTGGATCCCCGAGACGGTACTCGGGATGATCGGCGTGACGCTGTTCGCTGCTGTAGGGCTGGCGATTGCCTACAGCGGGCGGCAGGTCGAGCGTCAGTGGATTTGACGGACCCGCTCGGGCGAAACCGAGCAACGAAACTGGGTTTCCGCGTTCGCGGAAACGACGGATCGACGAGTCGTCGCTCTCGACAATTTTCTTCACAGGGGCATGCTCTGCGCCGGAGTAACAAAGCTCATCTTCCGTTGAACGGATTGACACCCTTCGCCGCGATGGCCGCCCACGCCGTCGCCCCGAGATGCGGCAGGTGGTAGTAGAAGAAGTCGTCGGTCACGGAATCCGGTCCCACCGCCAGTCCCGTGCTGACGCGAGACTGCGGCGTGGCGAACAGCCAGCCCTGTTCCGTCTGCTGCTGACCGAGCATCGGCCACAGTGGCGCCGCCCGCTTCGCCAGGTCGCGCAGCACGAACACCGACGCCATCTGCGCAGTGCCTTCGGTCCAGACGCCGTTCGGGCGGCGGTTGAAGCCGTAGCCGCCGGCGATGCCATGGGCCGAATCCACGAATGTCAGCACACGCATCCAGTCGGCGGGCGGGCTGGGGAGCGCGATCAACGGCCAGATCTGCGCATCGAGCCCGGATCGATCGTGGTCCGAGGTCTGGCCGTCCGGACCGGTACCGATCAGGAAGCGGCCTTCGTTGCCGTCCCACTGACTGCCGACGAATGCGCTGGCGATCGCCGCCTGCGCCCTGGCATCGACATCCGGCGCGATGCGGTCTACGGCAGTCCAGGCCGCCGCCAGATCCGTATTGTGTTCGGTGGACTTCCAGTCCTGTCGGATCAGGTCGGGCGGATCGACGAAGTAGCCGCCGATGAATCCAGCCGGCGCCGTGGTATCGAGGGTGTTCTTCCGCGTCCAGTCGAGCACGTGTCTGGCTGCGGCGAGGTAAGGCGCGTGGTGGCTTTGCCGATACGCCTCGAGCAGGGTAAGCGCCGCCCAGGCCATGTTGCCTGTTGCAAAACTCGCCTGATACGCGTCCTGGTTCCACGCCTTGCGCGCCGCGTTCCAGTAACCCGGCAGCTTCACCGTCGCGTCCCTGATCAGTCCCGCTGCGTAGGCGTTGCGAACCCGTCCATCGTGGTACTCCGGGTCGCTCGAGATGGCCAGCATCAGCGCGTCGGCGATGCGCCGCCCCGACTGCGGCTTGCCGCAGGCGAACAGTGCGATGCTGGCCAGCGCGTTGTCGTAAGTGAACGCCACGTCCCGCAGCGCCTCGATGTCGGGCGGCTTGCCCTGCCATGGCTGATAGCTAGCCAGCAGCAGCGGGCCGCCCGGTTGTCCGATCACGGCCTGGTCGAGCACTGCACAGGTACTTCGCGCGAGATCTGCGCGTGCGTCGGCGTGGGCTGATGGGGTGAAGCACGCAAGGAGGGCGGGCAGTGCCGCGTGTAGAGCCGCGCGCGTGATCATCGAAGCAGCCGGTGAAGCACGACATCCCGTGGCATGTACGTCTTCGTTCTTCCCTACCCGACGAGGAAGTCTTGCTCTTGATGTAGGAATGGGTTCGTTCATAGCGTCTTCAGTGCTGTGGTGCCGCCTCCGTCGTCAGTCCGGCCTTCGTCACCCTGAGGTCGATGTCCGGTTGCAGCTTGCGCGCGTCCGCGAGGTCGGCATCGGCTTGTGCGGCATCGCCCTGACGAATCTTCGTCAGTCCGCGGCCATAGAGAGCCCAGGCATTCTTCGGTCGGTACTCGATGCTGCGATCGAAGTCCGCGAGCGCGTTCCGGTACTTGCCCAGACGCAATCGGATCCAGCCGCGAGTATCGAGAAACGACGCATTTCTGGAGTTGCTGCTCACGGCATCGTCGCAATCGTCGAGCGCCTTGTCCAGATCGATGCCGAGTCGCAAGCGAATCAGGCAGCGACTGTGGAGTGCGCTGCCGCGCAGGATCTCGTTCGGATGGGCGGATAGCCACTGATCGAGCTGTGCGAGCGCCAGAGCAGGTTGATCGAGTTCGACGTAGAGCCGCGACATGCCCAGGCGCATCTGCGCCTGCGGTGCGAGCGTCCTGTCGAGAGCGTCCAGGTCCGCCTTCGCGCCGTCTCGATCTTTCGCGGCTAGACGCGCGCCGGCGCGCCGCGCGCGCGCATCGGCCTGCGTCGGTTCCAGTTCCAGCGCCTTGTCGTAGTCCTCGAGCGCCTTCGCGGGACGCTTCAGCGCTTCCTGGATGACGCCCCGTTGCGCGAGGAACGCGGCCGTGGTCGGCTCGAGTTCGCATGCCTGGTTCAGGTCGGCCAGCGCACTTTCGTAGTCGTTGCGGGCAGCCGACGCGGCGCCGCGTCGCGCGAGCTGATCCGCGTTCGCGCCCTGCGCGCCGGCGGCGGGCTGATCGCCTTCGAAGGCGGCGACGCCAGGGCGCTCGCTCTTGTTGAGTGCGAAGACCTTGCCGCCACTGTAGGTCAGGTACATCTTCGACTGCGCATTCGAGATGTAGATGCGGTGCGCCAGGAAGAAGTCGATGCCGAGCAGCATGTCGACATCGCCGAGATCGAAGTCGGAGACGCTCAGCGTGTTGTTCGAGATCGCCTCGCCGCCGAGTTCGAACTTCGAGAAGTGAGCAGTCCATGCCTTGGCCGTACCGCGGCCTGCGCCGTAGATGCTCCCTGCCGGCGTCATGTCCCGTTCCGCGACGCCGACGTGCTCTGCCGCCCGTGTCGATACCATCGTGGTGGCGCCGGTGTCGAACAGCGCCATCAATTCGCGTCCGTCGAGCTTGACGTTCGCGCGGACTGCCGGTGTCCTGGCGCGGTAGGGCGTGTCCAGTTCGATCTCCGTGACCGGCGACGAGCCGGCCCAATAGGCCATGTTGGAATTCGCGCAGCCCTTGTCCGGAAAGTGGAAACGGATGACACCGTGCGCGAGGTCGTACTCCGTGTCGGTGAACGACAGCAGGTTGCGCCCCATCAACCCCATCGTGCCTGCGCCGGGCTCGTTGCCGCCAACGATGAATTCCACGTTCGGGATGTCGCCGCCGAGCAGTTGCAGCTTCTCGACCTTCGTCTTGCGCGTCTCGACGAGGCCCGTAATGCCCTGGACGCGCGGTCCGTCGTTTCGCCTCGTCGTCAGCTTGAGTTGCTCGGCCGCGGCGTCCGTCAGGATGCTGTAGAAGGCGCCGCTATCTACCGTCAGGGTGACGGGCGTGCCATTGATTCCCACGGTCGCCACCGCGCGGGAGCCGATCATCTTCACCGGCAGTTCGAGGGTTCGGACCTGGCAGGCTGCGTGTGCGAGCGTCGCCGGTACCAGACCGGATGCAATGAGCGCGATGACGCCTAGAAGGTGCCTGAACGATGGCCGCAATCCGCGCGTCGCCGACATCCGTGCGCATGGCTGCGCTCTGTGATTGCTCAACTCGTTTCTCCCGACGGTCGCCTTTGCCGGACGTTATCCCCGTGCGCCATTTCCTCGTTCAAGACTTTGGCGTTCACGGCGTCCCGCGCTGGTTTCTGGACAGATCTCCAATCCGAACTCGACCGAAATCCAAGGTCGCGGCAAAGTCTTGCAGCCGGCATCTTTCCATACTCCATCCATCGATCGCCAGCCGCGTGATCGACACCGAAATCGAGAAGCAGGAGCACGAGCATGAAAATTGTCGTTATTGGTAGCAGTGGCCGTATCGGCTCGAACGTCGTGAACAGGCTTCGTCAGGGTGGCCATGCGATCGTGGCGGCTTCGCCCAGGACCGGCGTCGATCACCTCACCGGTGAGGGACTGACCGAATCACTGATCGGCGCTCAGGTTGTCGTCGACGTCGCCAACTCACGTCATTCGAAGACAGGGCCGTACTGGAATTCTTCGAAACGTCGGGCCGGAATCTTCTTGTCGCTGAAGCGGTAGCCGGCGTGGAGCATCACGTCGCGCTTGCTGTTGTCGGCGCCGACCGTCTTCCGGAAAGCGGCTATCTACGCGCAAAGGTCGCCCAGGAAAACCTGATCAGAGCCTCCGGGATTTCCTTCACCATCCTGCGCTCGACGCAGTTCTTCGAGTTCATCGGCAGCATTGTCGATTCCGGCGCCGACGGCGACACGATCCGCCTGTCGCCGGCCCTCCTGCAACCCATTGCATCGGATGACACGGCGGCTGCGCTGGCGGATCTTGCGGTCGGGGCGCCGGTGAACGGCATCGCCTCGGCGAGCAACCGGTCCTTGCTGACAACGCATTCGCGATTCGTCACCAGATGAAGCAGCAGGTCGAATACCTGTGGCCCTACTGCGATCGACTCGGAGCCGCGGGTCAGTTCCTGCGATCCGGGTCGAGCACGCAGTCTCGAAAAACAAATGGCTTTCCGGCGTCCCCAATCCGTGCGTAGCGCGCGGCGCAACTATTTATCGCAGATCGACCTTCGTCGGCACGCGGCGCTGCGCTGGCGGCCGATCTGAACAAAAACATAAGACAAATCCGGTAGAACGAAATGGCAACCGCAAGGTTCCTGCTCCGAGCATTGGGCCTCCTCCCGTCAACGGGTTCGACCTCGACTTCCCATCTGTCCCCATCGCCCAGCATCGGATTTCCAAGCCCGCGTAGCGGTACCAAATGGCCAAGTGGGCGCACGCCAGACAGATCGTCGTGATCGAAGGGGGATCGCACGCCGCGATGGACTCGCATCCGGCATCCGCCGCGAGGGTGATAGAAAGCGCGGCCTCGGAGTACCGAGCGCCCGCGACGCCGATTCGCACATGTGCGGTCGTTCGACGGACCGGTACACCAGTCGGACGGGGCTGGGCTTGTGGGCGATCTAAACAAGAACACAAGGCAAATCCGATCGAAACAGAAGACAGCCGCAAGGTCTTTCATCTCCGCATCGGACATCCTTCTCTCATCGATCGCGACGACACTTCCGCTCGAGATCATGGCGGTCAACGGCAATGACCGCGGTCGCGCAAGCCATGCAAATGGCTGGCGCATAACGCAACAGGCGCGTGATACGCGCCGCAGATCCACCGGGAGAAACTTGATGACGCAACGCGTAAAGAATCATTTCAAACGGACACCCGAGGCGACCAGGGCGATGATGGCGCTGGAGGGCAGCTTCAAGTCAAGCGGGCTCGAGCCGAAGCTGCAGGATCTGGTACGGATGCGCGCTCCGCAGATCAACGGCTGCGCCTTCTGCATAGGCCAGCATGCGACGGACGCCCTGGCGCTCGACGAAGACGCCATGCGGCTCCATCTGCTCGATGGCTGGCACGAGTCCGCGCTGTACAGCGAGCGGGAGCGCGCGGCACTCGCATGGACCCAAGCGCTGACTCGGGTTTCGGAGACCCATGCACCCGACGACGTCTATACCCAGGTAAAAGCGCAGTTCAGCGACGCCGGGCATCGCATACCGGCCAGATGCGACTGCCTGCGCTTGATACACTCGACGAACCCGCTGGTGTCGTCATCGCTGGAGGATCCTGGTGGGACCGAACTACACCCGCGCCAAGCCGGGCGCATGCATCGTCTCCCATGAAACCGGCCGACGCCGAAGCGTAATATTCACCCGAATACAACGCATGCCTCAAGGGGACCAGTCGACGATGACGGAAGCGGCAACACGCGAGGCGGTCGGATCCGCTTTCTCGCTTCCCGCGATGCATCGTGCCCGCGACCTGTCGCGGTACGCGGTCGAATGCATCGGAGCTTCCATCGAGCCGGGCATGACGGCTGCCGACGCATCGGAACTCGCGCTACGGGTGCTGGCCGACCTGTCCGCGGAGCGTAGCTGGCATCCGGTGATCGTGCGCTTCGGCGAAGACACGCTCAGGGTCTTCAGGGAGCCACCGAGTCCGTCTTCGGTGTTAGCTAAGAACGACATCTACTTCGTCGACATCGGGCCGGTGTGGGACGGACATGAAGGCGACGCGGGCGATACGTTCGTCGTCGGAGGCGATCCCGACATGCTGGCTTGTGCATCGGCGGTCCGCACACTGTGGAACGACGTTCGCGAGGCGTGGCGACACGGTGCCTCGGGGCGCGAGCTCTATGCCTGGGCCGCGCGCCAGGCGCGTGCGTCGGGCTGGACGCTCAACCTCGACATCAGGGGACATCGCGTGAGCGATTTTCCGCATGCGATCCACCATGGCGGCAAGCTCGGCGATTTCGACGGGTCTCCCCAAGCGGGACTGTGGGTTCTCGAGATGCAGATCGCGCATCCCGAACGACCGTTCGGTGCCTTCTTCGAGGAGCTGCTGTCGACCGACGAGAGGTCGCCGTGACGAACCTGCCCGACGCCGACGAATGCCTGTTCTCGTACGGCACGCTGCAACGCGAGTCGGTGCAGCATGCGACCTTCGGTCGTCTGCTGGCCGGCAGCCCGGACGAGCTGGCCGGCTATCGGATCGATTCGCTCCTCATCCGCGATACGGGCGTCGTGTCCACCAGCGGCGCGACCTATCATCCGATAGCCGTACGCACGGGACGCCCCGGCGATCTCGTTGCCGGCGCGGTGTTGACGCTCACCGCGGCGGAACTCGCGCAGGCGGATGCCTATGAAGTCGACGACTATCGCCGGCAACGCGTGCTCCTGCAGTCGGGACGGTCCGCATGGGCCTATGTCGACGCGCGACAGCCGCCGGACTGAGGCCTGCAGTCGAACGTCCCGCATCGAGCAGGTCGCGATCCACGAAACATCCGGCGACTGCAGAGGGATAGACGCTGCCGAGCGTCGTATTTCAAAAGATATAGCGAAGCCGCGGCGCACCCCAGGCGAACTGTCGAGAACATCACGCCGGTGACCGGCAAGGTTTTCTGCGAGAGCCTGCGCTCGACCGCAGCGGATGTCGATCGTGCGCTCGACGCCGCGCACACGGCGAAGGCGGCGTGGGGCAAGATGGCGCCGGCGGACCGCGCCAACATCCGGGTGCGGATCGCCGACCGGATGGAACAGAACCTGCCGATGCTGGCGGCCGCCGAAACCTGGGACAGCGGCAAAACGATCCGGGAGACGACGCTCGCCGACATGCCTCTGGCGGTCGAACACTTCCGTTACTTCGCGTCGTGCATCCGCGCCCAGGAAGGCGGCGTCAGCGAGATCGATCACGAGGCCTATGCGTATCACTTCCACGAGCCGATCGCTGTCGTGGACCGGATCATCCCGTGGAACTTCCCGATCCTGATGGCGGTGTGGAAGTTGGCGCCGGCACTGGCGGCCCGCAATTGCGTCGTGCTGAAGCCGGCCGAGCAGACGCCGGTCTCGATCCTCGTGTGGGCCGAGCACCTGCCCGTCCGGTGCGCGGGTCCACGAGTCCATCCACGACGCGTTCATGGAGAAGGCGATCAAGCGGGTCGAGGCGATCGTGCAGGGCAGCCCGCTGGAGATGACCGCGATGATCGGAGCGCAGGCATCGAGCGAGCAATTGGAGAAGATCCTGTCGAACTTCGACATCGGCCGGACGGAAGGCGCGAAGGTCCTGACCGGCGGCGATCGCAGCAGCCTGCCCGGCGAACTGGCTCCAGGAGGAGATTTTCGGACCGGTGGTTTCGGTCGCGCAGTTCAAGGACGAGGACGAGGCGCTTTCGATCGCCAACGACACGCTCTACGGCCTCGGTGCCGGCGTGTGGAGCCGTGACACGAACACGGCGTTCCGCATGGGGCGCGGAATCCAGGCGGGCCGCGTGTGGACGAACTGCTACCACCCGTATCCGGCCCATGCGGCATTCGGCGGCTACAAGCAGTCGGGGATCGGCCGCGAGAATCACAAGATGATGCTCGACCACTACCAGCAGACGAAGAATCCGCTGGTGAGCTACAGCGAGCAGAAACTCGGCTTCTTCAGATCGACCCGACGGGTCTGCGGCCGCGCAGGCCCGTCGATCACCGAAGGCAAACGATGACGACCGACGTCCTCCGCGTCACGGCTACCGAGTCCACCGTCGCGCTGATCGGCAAGCTGCGCGCGAAGTACGGCCCGCTGATGTTCCATCGATCGGGAGGCTGCTGCGACGGTAGCGCGCCGATGTGCTGTCCGCAGAAGGAATTCATCGTCGGCGACTACGCCAAGTTGCTCGGCCACATCGGCGGCGCGCCGTTCTATATCAGCGGTCCGCAGTTCGAGTATTGGCAGCACACCCATCTGACCATCGACGTCGTGCCGGGACGCGGCGGCATGTTCTCGCTGGAAGGCCCGGAAGGGCTGCGCTTCCTGACGCGCTCGCGACCGTCACCGACGAGGCGTCGGCCTTCCTGGATGCACGGCCGATCTAGACCACCCGTCGACACGCTCGACGGATGACCGTGGCGACACGGGCGTCGTCGCGATACGCGCCGACAGTCGTGCCAGCGACCAGCCGGCTACGGTGCCAGCGTCATCGCGAGCCTCCGATGGACAGGAACGACCTCCAGCGCCGCGTGTCACGCAGCGCTGGCTGCGCGGTGCGGCAACTTCCAACCCGGCCGCACGAAGTGGCAGGTATAGCCGTTCGGAATGCGCTGCAGGTAGTCCTGATGCTCGGGTTCGGCTTCCCAGAAGTCACCGACCGCCTCGACTTCCGTGACGACGCGTCCCGGCCACGAACCGGAAGCCTCGACATCGGCGATCGTGTCTTCGGCCACACGCTTCTGTTCGTCGGACGTGTAGAAAATGGCAGAGCGGTAGCTCGATCCACGATCGTTCCCCTGACGATCCACCGTCGTCGGGTCGTGGATCTGGAAGAAGAATTCCAGCAGCGTCCGAAAGCTGATCGTCGCCGGATCGAAGACGATCTCGATCGCCTCCGCGTGACCATCGTGATTGCGATACGTGGCGTTGCGAACGTTGCCGCCGGTGTACCCGACGCGCGTGGAGATGACACCGGGCTTCTTGCGGATCAGGTCCTGCATGCCCCAGAAGCAACCACCCGCAAGCACTGCTCGTTCCTGATTCATCTCGCTTCCTCCACTTGATCGAGATAGGCGCCGTAGCCGGCGGCTTCCATGTCGTCGCGGTGAACGAAGCGCAACGACGCCGAGTTGATGCAGTAGCGCAGGCCACCCCGGTCCGCCGGTCCGTCCTCGAACACGTGGCCCAGATGACTGTCGCCGAATGTCGAGCGTACCTCCGTGCGCGCCATGCCGAGTGATCGATCGCTCAGCTCGTTCACGTGGGCCGGATCGATCGGCTTCGTGAAGCTGGGCCAGCCGCAACCCGACTCGTACTTCGTCGACGAAGCGAACAGCGGTTCGCCAGAAACGACGTCTACGTAGATACCCGGCTCATCGTGATCTGCGTATTCGCCGGTACCCGGGCGTTCGGTGCCGCTTTCCTGCGTCACACGATATTGCTCGGGCGTCAGGCGCGCGATCGCCTCGGCGCTTTTTTCGTAAGTCGTCATCTGCTTGATCTCCAACGGGTTAAGGACATGCGACGGGATTGAATGTGAGCCGTCCAGTGCGAGGTCTATGGATATGAGAGCTAGCATGCCGTAAGCAATAGGTGGCCGCCTCGATCTGCGACGGATCGACTTGGCCGAGATCGGGACCGAGGCTCACGAATCATATCGATAGCATCAGGCCGACCCGGTCGAGACATCGCACGCAGGCAAAACGCTGCGCCGGTGACGTCTCTGGTATCGAGAGGACACCGGTGCTTCGCCACCCCTCCAACGTCCGGTTCCGGATCGCAACGCACATAATTTTCGCAGGAGCCGTGTCGCGACCCTGGTGACATTGCCGGCGACCTCGGCGACGTGGCCGACGATCTCGTGGCCCTGCAACCTCCTGATACGTCGAACCGCCCCACTCGTCGCACGCCTGGTGGATGTCGGATAGAAGACGCACCAGAACGCGATATCGATCAGGAAGTCGTCGGAGGGGGCGGGGAGCTTCCTGGCGAGGCATAAGACCTCGCGACTCGATCGAACTCACGCAACCGTTTCAGGTACAGCGATCGGTTATTCGGCGGCGATGGCGGATTGACAAGTGGATCCATTACGCGACGAATGCCAACGATGAATCAATCGCGAAAATCCGGACCTTCGAATTCAATCGACTCCCAGATGAAAGCCGATCGACAATGCATCGAATCATTCTTATCGAGAAGTCGCGCATTGATTCCCGCCGAGTAATTCTCTATTTAAGCGTCGACGGAATCATGCGGCCCAGAACGTTGTCGCGCTGGACGAAATAGTGGAACAGACCGGCTAGCGCATGAAAAGCAGCGACCCCGACCAGAATGTTGGCAGATAGTCCGTGCCAGTTCTCGACGGATTCGCGAAGCGCCTTGTCGCCCGGCGCTATCGACGGAATGGTGAAGAGGCCCAGGATGTTGTCGCCGCGGACCAGCGCGTTCGTCAAGCCGAGCAGGACGGTGCTGAGCAGCAGGCCATAGAGCACCCAGTGCGTCGCTCGTGCCAGCGCGGCCAGCCCGCCGCGGTCGGCCGGTGGCAGGCGCCGCCCGCCGCTACTGCGCCAGCCGATTCGGGTGATGACGATGATCAGCAGGCAGACGCCGAAAATAATGTGGGCGCTGCGCGCGAACGTGCGCGGCGCCCCCTTCGGGAACCAGTCGATGGTCTGCCCGACGGACCACAGTCCGACCACGAGGATCGCCGTCAGCCAGTGGAGAACGATGGTCCTCCTGTCGTAAGTTCGTGCGCTGGATTCGAATGCCATATCTGTCGGTTCCCTGATATCGAGTGCAAGGCAATTGCACGTTGTCTCTCGGAGATCCGAGTTAATCGAGCCCGGATTATGTCAGCGAATCTCGATTGCCGAGGTATGATTCGGCGCAGTTTCTTACGTTCGATGTGTTTCGGTAAAAGAGAACAATTTGCATTGCGATCTTATATTTTGAGTTCTCACCTGCGGGAGGGTTGATTTCGTGAGGTTGGCCGATCAATGAAGCGTCAAAGAAACAGACATGTAGAGAGTCATCGGCTCGAGCATCTCGGATGGTTGCGTGCTGCAGTGCTCGGCGCCAATGACGGAATCGTCTCCACGTCGAGTCTGGTTCTCGGCGTCGTGGGGGCTCATGCGTCACATGGGAGCATCCTGCTGACCGGCATCGCCGGTCTCGTGGCGGGGGCCATGTCGATGGCGACCGGCGAATTCGTCTCCGTGTCGTCGCAGGCCGATGGCGAGCGTGCCGCACTCGACATGGAGCGTGCCGAGATCGAGGGAGACTATTCCAGCGAGCAGCGCGAATTGGCGGGCATCTATGTCCGGCGCGGTCTCGACGCGGAGTTGGCGCAACGCGTGGCCCGCGAACTGATGCAGCACGATGCGCTGGGTGCGCATGCACGCGACGAACTCGGATTTTCCGACTTGATGAACGCGAAACCTCTGCAAGCAGCGGCCGCATCCGCATCCAGCTTCGCCGGCGGGGCCGCACTGCCGCTGATCATTATCGCGGTCGCCCCTGAGTCTGGTCTTGCCATCGGGGTCGGGCTCGCAGCCCTCGTGTCGCTCGCCTTGTTGGGTGGCCTCGCGGCATGGGTGGCCGGCGCGAGGCTGGTGCCCGGCATCCTCCGCGTCACCTTCTGGAGTGCCCTTGCAATGGGAGTGACTTACGCGGTCGGCGCATACTTCGGCGCGCAGGTCTGACGCGCATGCTGCAACGGCTCTAAACATGGCGGACCAGGGGCCGACTTTCCCTGTGTACGGCACGCGCTTCGATCCCCTGCCAGACCAGCAGCGTCGGGATGCCGATGGCCAGGTCACGCATTCGTTTGACTAGAGCCAGTGCGAGTACCGATTCGACCGGCAGGCCGAACAGCGGAGCTGCCAGCGCATAGGTGGCTTCCTGAACCCCCAGGCCCCCTGGAATCATGAACGCCGCGCTGCGCGACGCGAAGACCAGAGCTTCGAGCGCGAGAATGCTGGCGATGGGCAGTTCCACCTGCATCAGTCGAAGAGCGACCCACGCCCCTGCGGCGCTGGCGATCCATGCGGCGAGGTTGATCAGGAAAGATGCAAGCAGGCCGGCACGGCGCGCGTAAATCGCGTCCAGATGGAAGGCGAGCTGGTCGACCACGACAACGGCCTGGGGCAGAAATCGTTGTGCAATCGCCTGTCCGACGCGCGGCAACCAGCGCGGTGCCGAGGCGGCGATCACAATGATGATTGCCATCGTGGCCATGCTCGCGACCAACACGACACCGAACGCGTCAGCCCGATCGCGGTCGATCAGGAATGCCGCAGCCAGGACGGCCGCTACCACGGTGAAAACCAATTGGCTCGCCATTTCGGTCGTGAGGTCGGCGATCAATGAAGCCCCTACGAGACCACCCGTGACGCCGTGCGAGATCAGCAGGCGGACACTGATGAGAATGCCCCCGATCTGGGAAAACGGGAGAAGGTCTGACGCCGCTTCGCGCAGCATCCGCCCACCGATGAATACGCCGATGCGTCGCAGGGCCGTCCCCGACACGACGAGCCATGCCCCACCGAGCAAGCCGAACACGCCCAGCGAGTAGCTGCAATAGATCAGGAAGCCCGTGATGCCGATCCGTCGCGCCGTGGTGGCGATGGCTGTGAGGTCGGAGCGGGCGACGGCCCAGACCGCAATCGACAGGCCGACGAGGCTGGCGGCGAGAATGGCGCCGCGAACCCAACGCGCCCGACTCCGGGTACGACTCGCCGCGATGGCTGCATCCGACCCGCCGGCTCCTGTGAGTCTCGGCCGAAGCGACTCGCTCAATGCGGACCCTCGAGCAGGCTGGAGAAGCTTCCGCTGCGCACCGCATGCGTCTCGATCGAGGCGCACGATTGCTCCGCGATCAGGCCTTCGAACTCCGCACGATGAGCATAACCCGGACCGTGGCCAGCGTAGTCGTCCCGCACTGCCGGATGCAGATAGATCTCGTTGAGCCCGTCCGGCATCGAAGCGATGGTCTGACGGATGCGCTCGCCGGTCATATGCCCCGAGTGCGAGATCCCGTGCACATGGTCAGGGGTGATGAATCCGTGTCGCTTTGCGCTCAGCGCCAGCAGACGTGCGAACGGGCTCACGAGCCATCCGGACGTCGCCGCGCTGCGGGGTTCTATCGGAGCCCTGATCGCGGTGACCGCGTAGAGCGCTGCGGTTTCCATGACCATGCGACCGATCACAGGGTGCAGATGGAAGTGCTTGTGCGCGTTGACGTGGTCGAACGGCAGTCCGGTCGCTGCGAACGCGGCGAACTGCGCGTCGATCTCTGCGTGCAACTGCTTTCGCACGCTCGGCCACATGGCGATCCGCAGCCCCACGACGGCCATGTCGTTGCGAAAGCGACCGTTGCGATCCACGAGGTCGGGTACGCGGTCGGCGGGCAACGTCGGTCGGCCGTCGACGAGTACGAGATGAAGACCCACGCCGAGCTCCGGCAGCCGGCGCGCCCGTTCGACCGCGTCACGCGCGGCCGGCGCCGACACCATCAGGCTGGCGGCTGTCAGGATCCCGTCGCGATACGCGATCTCCACGGCTTCGTTGACCTCGAGCGCCGAACCGAAGTCGTCGGCCGTGACGACCAGCGCTTTCATTGCGATAACTTCACGCAGCTTCCTTGCGCCTGCGCAGGAACTCGAAGAACTCGACTCCTTCACGAAGGCGCCGCTTGAGCATGTCGAAATCGCGCAGCATCTCGCCGACGATCGCGCGAATCTTCCGCGGGCGGAAATAGAAGCGCCTGTAGAACTCCTCGACCTTGTCGAAGATGATCGCGGCCGGCAGGTGCGGATAGCTCAGCTGGGCAATCTGGATGCCACCGTTGGTCAGCAGCGCGTTCGAGCTATCGAACCAGCCGTTGTCGGTCGCCTGCTTGAACAGGAAGGTTCCTGGATACGGAGCCGCCAGCGAAACCTGGATCGTGTAAGGATCGATCTCCATCGCGTAGCGGATGGTTTCTTCGATCGTCTCTTCGGTCTCGCCCGGCAGTCCGAGGATGAAGGTACCGTGGATGACGATGCCGAGCGCGTGACAGTCCTTCGTGAAGCGTCGCGCCACATCGACCAGCAGCCCTTTCTTGATGTTGTGCAGGATCTTCTGGTTGCCGCTCTCGTAGCCGACCAGCAGCAGGCGCAAGCCGTTTTCCTTGAGGATCTTGAGTGTCTTGTACGGGACGTTCGCCTTGGCGTTGCAGGACCACGTCACGCCCAGCTTGCCGAGTTCCACCGCCAGCGCTTCGATGCGCGGCAGGTTGTCGGTGAGCGTGTCGTCGTCGAAGAAGATCTCCTTGACCTCCGGCATCTCGCGCTGCACGTATTTCACTTCCTCGATGACGTGCGGGATCGAACGGGTCCGGTAGTTGTGACCGCCGACGGTCTGCGGCCACAGGCAGAACGTGCAGCGACTCTTGCAACCGCGACCGGTATAGAAGCTCACGTACGGATGCTTCAGATAGCCGCCGAAGTATTTTTCGATCGTGAGGTCACGCTTGTAGATCGGACTCACGAAAGGCAGTGAGTCCATGTCCTCGATCACTTCGCGATCGGCGTTGTGCACGATACGGTCGTCCGGGGTCCGATAACTGATTCCCTTGATGTCGGCGAGCGGCATCCCGTCCGCGACATCCTTGATCGTGAAGTCGAACTCGTTGCGCGCCACGAAATCGATCGCCTTCGAAGCCTTCAGCGAGCCGTGCGCATCGACCGCGACCTTGGCGCCGATCATGCCGATGACGAGAGACGGATTGAGCGCTTTCAGGAGTTCGGCGGTATGCACGTCCTGCCTGAACGAAGGCGTCGACGTGTGCAGGACGATGAGGTCACGCTCGAACGCCTCGTGCTTGATGTCGTCGAAGCCTAGGCCGTGGGCTGGCGCATCGATCAGCTTCGAGCCTTCGACGAGCGCCGCGGGTTGCGCGAGCCAGGTTGGATACCAGAACGATTTCACTTCGCGCTTCATCTGGTAGCGCGCACCGGCGCCACCGTCGTAGCCGTCGAAGGAAGGGGCTTGCAGAAAGAGGGTGCGCATCATGCGACGACTCCGTTATCGGCCGACATGCGGCCTTCCGTTTCCATCCGAAACCGCTGTCCACGCCATTCGACGGATCGAACGAAAAAGGAAGCGACGAACACGGCCAGCGTCAGGCAATCTCGCGCCGGCAGCAGCCAAAGCGGCGCTGCGTTGCGGCCCACTTGCCGGTCTACAGTCCGTGCCAGCACGATTCTCGCCATCCATGCAATGGCGATCAGTGCGGTTGCCAGGAGATGCGAAGGCAGGCATGCCGCACCCAGGATCGCCAGCGGAAGCGGCATCCCGATGACTGACGCAGCATACGCACCCGGCACGAGCGACCGCAACGTTACACCCCAGCGGATCTCGTGGCGCCAGAGGTCCATGAAGGTCTGCTCGGCGCAGGCATGCGTGACCAGATAGGGAGGGACCACGACGTCCAGGTCGAGCTGACGAATGCTCTCGCCGATCGCGTAGTCGTCCGCCAGCACATCCACGAATCGCTCGAATCCGCCGATCCGGTCGAGCGTCGATCGCGACATCGCGATCGTCGAACCCATGCACGGTTCGGCAAGGCCGGACGATACCCCGAAAACCGCGCCCGGCAGGAACTGATAGCTGATTCCGGCGGCGCTCAGGGAGGACCAGAAGCCACCATCGCTGCGGCCGTCGTAGAGCAGGCTCACGGCGCCGACACCCGGTCCGTCCAACGCCGTGATGACCCGGGTGAGATAGTCGGGCGATGCCACGATATCGCTGTCGCTGATGACCACGATAGGATGCACGGCGACCTCGTTCATGCTGGCGAGGTTCGAGATCTTTCCGCTCGTCCCTATGGCGGTCGGGCAGGTGATCATTGCGATGTCGCGCTCGGGCCATGCGGCACGCAGCGCCGCGACCGCCGCGATCGCCGGCTCGTCGCCACCGTGCACGCCGCAGATGAGTTGCACCGGGCCGTCGTGCGCCTGGGCCACGAAGCTCGAAAGGTTTGACTCGAGCCGCGGTTCGGCGCCGCAGAGCGGCTTCAGCAAGGTGACGGCCTCTCCACGCGGGCGGCAGTCGTCGCTCCGTCCGGCGAAGAAGCGGGCGAACACCAGGACCGATACGATCACATACAGGCTTCCGCAAGCCGAAATGCCGAGAAGCACGATACCGATCAGGGTGAATCCCTGGACAAGTAGTGTGGACATCGTTCGGCGCGCCGCTTCAGATCCGACGACTCAATCGACGCTCCTGAAGACCAGCGAGGAGTTGGTCCCGCCGAATGCGAACGAGTTGGTGATCGCCGCCCTTCGCACCGATGCGCCGCCGCCGTCGTGATCGATCGGTACCAGGCGCAGCGGAGATGCCGGATCCGGGTCGTCGCAGTGGACGCTCGGTGGCAACTGGCCGGTGTGGACGGACAGCGTCGTGACGACTGCTTCGATCGCGCCGGCCGCGCCGAGCAGGTGGCCGTGCATCGCCTTGGTCGAACTGACGAACGGC
Organism: Burkholderiaceae bacterium; assembly: GCA_039936235.1. Lineage (GTDB taxonomy): Bacteria > Pseudomonadota > Gammaproteobacteria > Burkholderiales > Burkholderiaceae_D > CAHJXF01. The sequence continues at coordinate 35,316 of JBDTIS010000226.1, forward strand.
TTCGTGCCCGAGCCCCACAGGATGCCGATCGATCGTGCTTCGATCTCGTCACCGACGACCGTCGCGGTGCCGTGCGCATTGCAGTAGGTAACCGCCTCCGGCACCAGCCCCGCTTGTGTGATCGCTTTTCGCATGGCGCGCAATTGACCATCGACCTGCGGTTTCGTCAAGTGCGCCGAGTCGCAGGACGTGCCCGATCCCGCCAGTTCGGCGTAGATGCGCGCGCCGCGGAGCTGCGCGTGTTCCATCTCCTCGAGGATCAGGAAGGCCGATCCTTCTCCCAGTGCGAGGCCCGTGCGAGTCGCGCTGAACGGACGGCAGGACGCTGCCATGTCGCCTTCGCGTCCTTCGGCGAGCGTATGCATGGCCTTCCACGAAGCGATCATGCTGTCGACGAGCGGCGCTTCGGCGCCACCGACCAGCGCGGCGTCGATTTCACCGAGTGCGATGTCCTTCGCGCCGGCTGCGATGGCGACGGACGACGACGCGCAGGCGACCGAGAACGTGAGGACCGGGCCGGTGAAACCGGTGCGGATCGCCAGATGCGCAGCCGGCGCGTTGGCCATCGCGCTCACGACCGACAGCGGTGGCAGCCGTTCGCCTTCGTGGAAACGCCGATACGCTTCGGCGATGGTGGCGGTCCCGCCGAAACCGGTACCGACATAGATGCCGACACGGTCCGGCGCATAGGGCGGCGCGCTCTCCGACCAGTCCGCATCCGCGACGGCATCCTCACCGGCCGCGATCGCGAACTCGCTGACCCGGTCGATGCCGCTCCGCTTCCTGACCGGTGACGCGGGAGTCGAGCACTCGTCGACGCTCGAGCGCGCCAGCACCGTCCCGAGTTCGTCGTCCCAGTCGATGGCGCTGCGACCGGCACGGAGTGCGTCGAACATCGAGCGTGGGGACCTTCCGTGCGGCGACACGAGACCGAGGCCCGTTACCGCGATGCGTCGACGCGTCGCCGGTAGAGGGCGGTCACCGTGAGAGACCGTCATGCGGCTTGCGCCAGCCGAAGCCGGTCGATGACCGCAGCCAGATCGCTCAGCGTCTTGAAGGCCGTGACGTCGCTGGGCAGATCGATGCCGAAGTGTTCTTCGACGACGAACATCAGCTCGACGACGGTGAGGGAATCCATGCCGTAGTCGGCAAGATCCTTGTCGGGCTCGATCGCATTCCGATCGAGATGGAATTCAGGAGAGAGCAGTTCGATCAGCTCGTCGTAAGTATTCATTCGTTGTTCCATTCTTCGAGGAGGGAAAGCGATATCACGACGCGACGCGGCACTGCGTGACGTCGAGACGATCGGGCGACCGAAACCGGGCCGATGCGGTCGCGAAGTCGGCGAGTTCGTGCGCGACGCGCTGCCGGTCGTTGTCGATCGTGATCATGTGAAAGCTGTGCTCGAGCACCACGCGGCGCGTCGTCGCCGTCGCCGTCGCCGTCGCGAGCACGCGATCGACGCTCGCCAGCGAGGCGATCTCGTCTTCGCGCGCGTGCAGCACCAGCAACGGCACGCGGATCGCGGCGAAGTTCTTCCTGACCCACGCGCAGAGGCGCTCCGCCTCCCTGATGCCGCGTAGCGGGAGCTTCGCAGGTCCCGCTGCGGAAGCGCCGGCGCCGGCAAGTTCCTGCATGACCCATTCGCGCGTCTTCAGATTCTTGATGCCGAACGGCGCCTGTTCGCGCACGGTCATCCAGCGATCGATGCGCAGCAGGTAGGCGAGCTTGCGCCAGCGCTGCCAGCGACCGATCGACCAGCCGTCGTATTCGAAGGTCGGCGACATCAGGGCCAGTCCCACGACGGTCTGTGGTCGCGGTCTGATCGCCAGTGCGGCGGCGATCATCCCGCCCACGCACAGGCCGCCGATCGCGATCGACGTGCCGGTCGCAAAGCGCGCGTCGAGCGCCGCGTCGGCCGCATCGACCCATTGACGCCACGACGAAGGTCGCGTGCGGTCCGCGTTCGTGTAGCCGGGGATCTCGAGAAATTCGAACGCGATGCCCCGGGCACGGAGGATGCGGGACAGCAGTCCGAACTCCGCCGGCGAACTGAACAGCCCATGGATCAGGACGAGCGTCGCCGGTTGCGCGGCCGGGCTTCCGGCGCCCACCCTTTGCGATGACGGATCGGTGGGCATCTGCGTCGTAAGCCTCATGGACGCGCACGCCTGTCATGCTCCGTCTTGACGCTCGCCAGAAGTACCCGCGCCTCCTGCCGGCGTCCGGCATCGCTGTCTTCACGACCCGGGCGTGCCGGCGCGCCGAGCGCCTTGGCGAGATAGCGCGTCGCCTGCGGGTAGTCCCCTTCGCCGGCGAGCATCTCGCCGTAGAAATAGTTGGCATCGATGCCGTCGGGACTGATGGCTAGCGCCTTCTCGAAGTAGCCCTTCGCCACCTTCCTGTCGCCGAAGCCGATCGGCCAGGACGGAACCTTCGCATAGAGACTGCCGAGCGAGCTGTAGATCGATCCGTTCAGCGCGTTCGGATCGATCTTCTCCGCATCCAGCAGCAGTTGGCGTGCGCGCTTGACCTTCGACAGGGCACCCAGGCCGCCATCCGCCTTGGCCTCGCTCGAGAGGACGATCGCTTCCCAGATCAACGCTTCGGCGCGTCCCGGATACGCCTGGACGAGTTGCTCGGTGGCCGGGACGAGTTGAGCCAGCGCGGCCTTCTGATCGCCTTCGGGCGTCTGGTAGGTGATCCTCGCCCAGCGATGCATCACGTCGGCGAGGCTCTCGTCGAGTCCTGGTGTCGCGGCCTGAACGGTAATCGCCGAAAAGAGGGTTGCAGTGAATACTGCGACTCGGTAGCGCTGCATTTTTTTTCCGGGGCAGAAGTGATTCACGGCTGTGTCTCCACTGCGAAGGGCCGCATCTGGCCGACCTGCTTGTGCAGGGACAGGTCGACCAGCCGGGGGAGGACTGCGTTGAGGCGTACGAACAGCTTCTCGGGCCATCCGAGGTAGCGATCCTTGTCGTCGGTTTCGATCGACTTCACGACCGCGGCCGCTACCGCGGCCGGATCGTCCTGATTCATCTGCAGTGCGTCGGCCATCCGCGTGACCGGGCCACTGTTGAAGCGGGTCCTGGTGAAGCGCGGAGCGACATAGGTGACGGAGACACCGGTGCCGACCAGTTCGCGCCGCAGGGCTTCGGAGAATCCGCGAAGGGCGAACTTGCTCGCCGAGTAGGTCGCGAAGTAGGGGTAGCCGATCGAGCCGAAGATCGACCCGACGTTGACGATCTGCCCCCGCTCGCGCGACAGCATCTGTGGAAGGACCGCGTGAGCGAGCGCGATGGGTCCGATCGTATTGACCGCGATCAGGCTGGCCGTCGCGCCGGGCGACTCGTCCGCGAAGGAACCGAAATTCTGCAGACCGGCGCAGTTCACCAGCACGTCGATCGGGCCGCCGGCGTGTGCTTCCGCGACGAGTCGCTCCGGTTCTCCGCTCTGCGCCAGGTCTCCGGCGATGCACGATACGATCGCACCGCTGCTGCGCAGCTCGGTCGCGAGCCGGCCACAGCGATCCTTGATCCGGTCAAGAAGGATCAGACGCACACCAGGCCGTGCGATGTGACGCGCGATCTCGCTGCCGATGCCGCCGGCGGCGCCCGTGATGAGTACCGAAGTGCCGTCGAACTTCATGCCGTCACCTGCGTTTCCACGCCCTGCAGCACGTTCCCGTACAGGCGGAACATCGTCTTCGCGCTTGCGACGACGCAGCGCTGGTCGGCCGGGCTGCGCAACTGATTCACGAGCGCTTCGAAGTGCGCGACATGCGCGACGTCGAGCGATCCGTGACTCGTCAGATAAGTGAATGCGCTGCCCGGCAGCACCAGTTCCTTCTGCAGCGAAGCGGCGACGGTGGACGCGAGACTGACGCTCGTCCCCTCGAGCACATGGACCATCCCCAGCAGACCGACCGGGTTGCGACGCGTCACCGTGTCGTAGGCGTACGCGATCATGACGTCGGTATCGAAGTCGGGCGCACTCGATTGGACGGCCCCGGCGTCGCCCCCGACCGCGGCGATGTCGCTGAGGATCCATTCGTCGTGGCCGAGTTCTTCTTCGGCATAGTCGAGCAGCGCCCTTCGCAGCCAGCCCTGGTCGAACGAAAGGCGCGCGCCGGCGGCCATCATCAACGGTGTCGTGTGCCGCACGTGGTGATAGGCGCGAACCAGGAAGTCGATGTACTGCTCCCTGGAAACCCTGCCGTCGATCGCCGCCTGCACGATGGGCGCGGCGTGGAGGGACTGTCGTTCGTCAGCCGTCTCATGCTGCAACTGCTGATAGAAGTTCACTGCGTCACGACCTGGTCTTCGGATGGATAAAGGGTGTTCAGGGCCTGCGCATAGCGCGCGACAAGCGCGTCCCGGCGCAGCTTCCCGTTCGAAGTCAGGAGTCCGTTCGCGGTCGAAAAGGGCTCGCGGGCCGCGGTCCATTTCGAGACGCGCGCGTAGTCGGGCAGTCGGCGATTCGTGTCGGCGATCGCAGCCTCGATCTCGGACCGCGATGCGGACGGTGGGGCAACGATGACGGCCGTATTGAACGGGCGTCCTTCGCCGAATACCGCGACCTGGGCGATCGACGGGTGAACGAGCAGCTCGCTCTCGATCCAGTCGGGCGAGACGTTGCGGCCGAACGCGCTGATGAACATGTTCTTCTTGCGAGCGGTGATGTAGAGATAGCCATCGCGATCCTGGTAGCCGGTATCGCCTGTCGCGAAGAAGTCTGGCTGACCGTCCGCGTCTCCGAGGTAACCGGCCCAGCCGCGCCGGCAAACGAAAATCTCGGAGTCTTCTGCGAAGCAGAGTTCGACGTGATCGAGCGGCTTTCCGACACTGCCGGTTCGCTGCTGTCCGGGTCGATTGACGGCCAGCACCGATGCACACTCGGACAATCCGTATCCCTCGAAGACCGGCAGTCCAGCCGCGATCGCGCGCTCGAGCGAACGGGTCGATACCGGTGCGCCGCCGACCGCCAGATAGCGCAGTGAAGGCGGCATCGACACGCCCGCTCTGGCTGCAGCCACGAAGGCCGAAAGCATTTGCGGGACGGTGATCGCGCTGGTCGCCTTGCAGTACCCGAGCGTCGCGATCGCTGCCAGCACATCGAACGACGAACTGCCCGACAAGCCGACTTCCGACAGAGCAGGCACGTTGACCGTCGCACCTGCGAGCAGGGGAACGTACACACCACCGATGTTCTCGAGCAGGGTCGCAAGCGGCAGCAGGCAGACGTGCTGGTCCTCGGCCACGGCGCACACGGCAGCGCGAAGGGAAACAGCGACCTGCTCGATCTCCTCGCGTTTCAGGCAGACGCCTTTCGGTTGCCCGGTCGTCCCCGACGTGAAGGTGATCTTCGTGACGCCGTCTGGCAGCGTGCCACCCGTCCCGCCGCCCAGTTCGATTCGATGCAGGCCGCGGTGCAGCGGGGCCCCCGACATGGCCGTGCCGTGCATCCCGGCGAAACGTCCGGGCTGGTCGGTGACGAGATGTCCGATGCCGGCCGTCGCCACGACATGGGCGACCTGCTCGCCCGAGAAGAAGGTCGCTATCGGAACGATGGGAATACCCGCGACGTGGGCGGCGAGATCCGTCACGACCCAGCCCAGGCCGTTGTCGGCCATCAGCGCGATCGGACGTCCGTTGCCCAGGATTTCCAGCTTGGCGCGGACGTCGTCGACTTCCCTGATGAGCTGACCGTAAGAGATCGACGCTGAACCTTGCCGCAGCGCGATCCTGGACGGGTCGCGGGCAGCGTGCGCACGCAATGCCTGCTCCAGCCGGCTGCTGCCCTGTCGTGCGTGGCTCACCATGCAGGCGTCCGAGTTCCGGTCAACGTGCGATAGCCACCCGACACGTCACCGATGTACACCTGCGGCGCGTGTCCGTAGTAACTGCCCCACGCCGGCCGCTCGTGTTCGGCGAGGCGATCGGCGGATGCGGCCCCGAGTGCCACGGGAGCGAGACCCATTCTTCGGAAGGCGTTTCGAAGGCTCGTCGTCCCTGTGAAGGCGATCCCTTCGATCCCCTCTCGTTGCAGTTGCAACGTGAGCAACCGGATCAGCGTCCGCGCGCCGCCTGCAAAATTCGCCGAAAGGTGGCCTACTTCGACGATCCGGTGGCGATGCCACGGCGTCAGACCATGTCGCGCCGGCCAGTGCTCGATGGGCCGGTCGAGATAGCGTTCGAGGAAGAACGACTCCCGTCCGCTGCGCAGGCCGAATGCGCCGCAAAGTTGCCCGCCCTCTCTCAGACTGAAGAGTCGCGGCATGAAGCCACGCACGTCGGAGCCGAACGACTGACGAAAGCAGTGCCTGACGAAGTCCTGGACCACGTCCCGCTCGTGCACCGCGTGTTCGTGGATTTCGTAGCGGCCGCTGACGGGCGCGACGGAGCCCTGCCCTCCGCAATCCCGCTCGGGATGGGGCATGCGAACGGCTTGCTGCTGCAAAGCGATGTGCATCGAACTCCCGCGTCAGGCCGGTAGAGATCCGGTTCCACTGACATTGCAAGGCCGATGCCACGATCGCCGAATCGGCGAAAAAGAAACTCAAGCGACTGACGCGACAGAGGGATTTCGCGTTCGAACCGGTCGCACTTCGAAACCCGCAACGACGCCGCGACGGGTTTTTGCGCGCGCGCACTGCAACGCTTGTCTACGAACGTTGCAGCGAGCGGATCACTTCAGGCAAACAGGAAGGCTGCTTCCGGATACGTAGACGACCACGACTTTCCGGGCCGGGATGCAGGTCGAGACGTAGCCGATGCCGCCGGGCGTGGACTCCACGAAGAGCGCGACCGCTTCCTCGGATCCGACGACATGAGGGGGGAGGACGCCCTGAAAATACATCTCGCGCCAGTAGTCCTCGAAGCCTTCGGGTGAGCTTCCGAGAATCACCTGGGAAAACGCCCTGCGAAGCGGATGCGTCGAAGGCAGGTTGACCGGCTGTATCCGCAGTCGGTCCTCCCAGAAGAGCTGCTTGCGCGTGAAGATCAGGGCGACCGTCTCCTTGCTGAGTCGATGGCCTGTCGCGTCGGCGGCCGCGATGACGGCGAACGAAGGTTCGGCCGCGCGCGTCGTGTTGGGTGCGAGCGCGAAGAGGGCCCAGGAAACGACCAGCGCGTGCCTGACGCAACTAGATGCCATGCGCTAGAACAACACGCTGACCGAGGAGAGCAACCCGGTCGGCACGCCGGGCGTATTGCGCCTGGCACCTGCCAGTTCCACCTTTAGGACGATCGCGGGGGACGCACGGTAATTGAGTCCGCCGACCCACAGCTGCGTGTTGACCAGGGCGCCTGCCGGCCGATAGATCTCGTACCGCGCGACTGCGTAGAGCTTCTCCGAGAGTGGCGCGACGCCCTGCACGAACGCGCCGCGTTCGTCCTTGCCGCTTCCCTTGCTGGACAGCCGATAGACGCCCTCGGCCGTCAGCTCGAAACGATTCTTCGACCAGACGAAGTCCGCGCCGACGAGTTGCTTCCGCTCATTGAGCGATATCGCCTGCTCGAAGTTGACGTAGGACACGCCGATGCGGGCATTCGCGAACGGTGAGAACGACACGTGCGTACCGACCGCCTCGCTGAAGGTGTCGAGTGCAGGATTCGCGCGAACCTCGTCACCGGTGGACCCGTAGATCGAATATTCGAGACCGAGCGTGGATACCGGCACCGTGCCGGTCAGCATCAGGCCTGTCGTGTTCGTGGGAAAGGCATTGGTGGTCACCAGCGGCCGCGACGTCGTCCACACGAGCGGGGATGCGTGTATCTGGTTCCAGCGACCGATCGGCGTCAGGAATTTGCCGACACGCAGTGTCGCCCGATCGTTGAGCGCGTAGTCCAGATAGAACCGCTCGAGGGCGAGATAGCGCCGGTCATTCTCGTTGCGTGACGACTGCAGCGCGATGCCGCGCTCGGAATCGAACTCGGCGAGCACCTTCCACGGCCCGCTACCCTCCCACCAGATCGAAAGGCTCAGGTCGTCCAGTGCGAATCGCGACTTCGATCCGGTCGGTCGCTCATAAGCCCCCGTCGCATAGCCGCCGATGTTGAGTCCGATGTCGGGAAAATGGAGCCCTTCGCCCAGTCGATAATCGAAGTCGCCTGCGACCGCTGGTCCGCAGCTTGCAATGCAGGCGCCCAGCAGGGCGATCGGGACCAGCATATGCATCGGCTTCACGGGCAACGCTTTCGAAAGACGCCTTCTTTTGACGGACAGGGCAAGATACCTGGCAAGTGCGCCATTTCGCCGAGACTACTTACCGCGACCCCGCTCGCGTCATCCGTGTCCATTCGCAAGACCCTCCTGATCGCGTTTCTCGGTCTCAGCCTGACTTCGGCCGCGCTGTTCGCGGGTCTCGCCTTCGTCAAGGTGCGATCGGCGCTGCGCAGCGAAATCGAGAGGAGTCTTTCCGTCCAGGCTTCGAGCATTGCCAGCGAGATCGATCGAATGATGTTCGAGCGTTTCCAGAACGCCGCCACCTGGAGCCGACTCGACATCATGCAGGACATGCAGGTGCGGGATGTCGACAAGCGCCTGAGCAACTTTCTTTCCGAACTCGAGAACGGCTATCGCGACGTCTACGTATCCTTGTCCGGTATCGACCCGGCCGGACGGGTCATCAGCAGCAGCGACACCGCGCTCGTGGGATCGGATCTAGCAAAATTGACGCCATCGATCTCGACGTCCGTTTCCGGCATCGGGGTCGAACTGCGCATCCTGCGCGTCAAGAATGCGAGTGAGGTCGATGCTCAGGTCGCACTGCCGTCGAGCTTCACGCCGAACCCGCTCGGTTATCTGCGTCTGAAACTCGACTGGAACGCGCTCTACGACGTACTCGATCGAGCGGGTGCGATCGACGGACGTCTGGTCGCGGTGGTCGACGAGCAGGGGCGTCTGATCGGCTCGTCGTCGGCGTTGAGAAACGGTGATCTGCTCGCAGCCGACGCGCTCGTCCGATGGAGCCGCACGGCCGATGCGGTCACCATCCAAAGCGGAGAGCCGCTGTTCGGCTCGGACGTCATCGTCGGCCAGGCCACGGGGCAGGGCTATGGCTCGTTCAACGGCTTCCAGTGGAAGACGCTGGTGATTCAGCCCGTCGGTGTGGCCTATGCGCCGGTCACGCAGATGGCCCAGATTTTCGGCGCCCTGTTCCTGGTGATCCTGGCGCTGACGTTCGCGATCGCCACCTGGGTGAGCCGTGAAGTCGCGAAGCCCATCACGCAACTCACGGCGTTCACGCGCGGCTACCTGCGCAACAAGGTCTGGATGGAATCGATTGCGACCGCAGGCGGTGAAGTCGGCGAACTCACGAGCGCCTTCGTCCAACTCATGCGCGATATCGAGCATGCCCAGCAGAGTCTGGTGCGAGCATCCAAGCTCGCGGTCGTCGGTGAGATGTCGGCGATCATCGCCCACGAGGTGCGCACACCGCTCGGGATCCTGCGATCGTCGGCGCAGATGCTGCGCCGCGAGGCGGCCTTGAGTCCGGAAGGCAGAGAGCTGGTGGGTTTCATCGAGGACGAGACCGAGCGACTGAACCGACTCGTTTCGGCGATGCTGGACACGGCGAGGCCGAGAACCACGACTTTCGCGCCGGTCGACCTCCATGAGCTGGTCGAGAAAGCCGCCACGATGCTCAATGCCGAGGCCGGACGAGCCGGCGTCACGATCCGTCGCCAGCTGACTGCGGCGCATCCGGTCGTCGACTGCGACGCGGAGCAGATCCTGCAGGTCCTCTTCAATCTGATGACGAATGGTCTGCAGATCCTGAGCCACGGAGGATCGATCGACATCTCGACCAGCGACGCCGGGGATTCGCTGTGCATCGACGTCGCCGACGACGGACCCGGAATCGATCCGGAAGAACGTTCGAAGATCTTCGAAGCCTTCTTCTTCAAGCGCGAAGGAGGCATCGGCCTCGGCCTGGCGATCGTGCAGCAGATCGTGATTGCCCATCACGGCGAGATCGACGCGACGCAGAGTTCGGCCGGCGGGGCGCTCTTCCGCATTCTGCTTCCGCGTAGCCGCGCGGGGATCGAATGAGAACGCAGCAGATACTCGTGGTCGATGACGAGCCGAGGATGCGTCGGGTTCTCGAGATCATGCTCCAGAAGCTGGGGCACGCCGTATTTGTCGCGTCCGACGGACGGGAAGCGCTCGATGTGTTCCAGGCCAATGCGATCGATCTCGTGATCACCGATCTCCGGATGCCGCACATCGATGGCCTCGAACTGCTTTCGGCCCTCCGCGCACAGACCTCCGATGTGCCCGTGATCGTGATCACGGCACACGGGACCGTCGAGACGGCGGTGGCCGCGATGAAGCTGGGCGCGACCGATTACGTGCTGCGGCCATTCGACATCGAAACGGTCGAGATGGCGGTTTCGCGTGTTCTCAAGGGAAAGGCGACCGAGAGGCAGAACGAATTTTTGCGGGAAGAACGGGATCGCGGCTGGGACGCCTTCATCGGCACGTCGCAGCCGATGCGTGACGTGTACGCACTGATCCAGCGCGTGGGTCCTAGCAAGGCGTCCGTGCTGATCACCGGCGAGACCGGGACCGGAAAGGAACTCGCGGCCCGCGCCGTCCACAACGCGTCGCCACGGAAGGATCGGTTGTTCGTCCCGGTCAATTGCGCGGCTATTCCAGCCGACATCCTCGAAAGCGAACTCTTCGGTTACGAGAAAGGCGCGTTCACCGGGGCGATGAAGGAGCGGATCGGAAAGTTCGAACTCGCGGACGGCGGCACGATCTTCCTCGACGAGCTGACCGAGATGCCGATGGCGTTGCAGGCCAAGATGCTTCGGGCGCTTCAGGAGAACACGATCGAGCGCCTCGGCGGCAATCGGGTGATCGATCTCGACATCCGCGTCATCGCGGCCACCAATCGGGACCCTCGCGAGGCGGTCGCGATGGGTCTGCTACGGGAAGATCTCTACTACCGGATCAACGTCATCACGGTCGACCTTCCGCCTCTGAGGAAGCGCATCGAAGACCTCGACGGCCTGATCGAACACTTCGTGGCCAAGCACGGGCCGAAGAGTGCTGCGCGCCGTCCGACCCAGCGGGCGATGGACGCACTGGCGGCCTATCCCTGGCCGGGCAACGTACGCGAACTGGAGAACATGATCGAACGGGCGCTCATCCTGAGTGGCGACGTCGTGCTCGATGTGGATCATTTCCTTCTCGGAACGGCGGCGACGCCCGCAAGTGCGCCTGCGCGCCGCGCCGAGAACACCTCGGTCGCTCTCGGGCCGCTGGCATCGGCGGTCGATCAGCTCGAAGCGAAACTCATCGCGGAAGCGCTCAAGTCGGCTGGGGGCAACAAGGCGAAGGCTGCCGCCTTCCTCGACATCAGCGAGCGAACGCTCTGGTACAAGATCAAGAAGCTGGCAATCTCTTCAGAGGCTCAGTAGTTCGGAAGGCCTGGAACGGGCTCGGTGTCCCCGACCATCGCAGGTTGGCCAGTAGCCGTTCAGCGTTTCGTGTCGATGAGCCGGCCGAATGGCCTGCCCATCGGATCAACGTTCATCGGTGCTCCTTCCGCGTATCGCGATCCGTCGCGACGATCGCCATCACGTCATCGGCGGCAAGATCCGAATCCGAGTACATCGTCTGTACTCCCGATTCGAACGCTATAGCCCGCTAGTACGCCTGCCCCTTGACGAGGCAACGACTGCACGTCGTCAAAGTCTGTGTCAGTCGTACGCCTGCGTACAGGCCACGACGATGATCGACCTCCTCGTGCGCCAGACTGAACGATACGATCGTCTGGCTCGGTAGTTTGTAGCCCACCGTCGCCGTATAGAGCTTGTCGCGCTGCAGCGGCATCACCCGGTCCGTGGTCCACCGTTGCGTCGTAGTGGCGTCGAAGATCCACGAACCGGACAGGTATTCGGCGGAGGCGCTCAGGAAATCGCGAGACCGGCCGGCGAACCCTTGAAAGTTCTGCCGTCGCACTGCTTCTCCATAAAAGTGCAATTGCGAGTAGCTGCGCGACAACGTCGATGCGACCGAGCCGTTGATGGGTATCGCCATATCGCCATTCAAGGTGGACCAGACCTCTCCGCGCTCCGCGCCGAACGATTTCCCGAAGCGGATCGCGCTGGCCTGCCATGTCATCTGAGCCCATTGACCGACCGGCATGTTCAGCACGTCGTACGTCACCATGAAGTTCTCGGGATAGCGTGTGTTGCCCACCCCGCCGTTCCGGTAATGAATGACGCCCTCGTCGTACGGGAAGCTCCGGTGCAGGAAAGTACGGTCGACGAAAAAAGCCGAAAAGGACAGCTGACGCCAGCCGCTCCCTTCGTCGTCGAAGACATGGATCCGCTCTACGCCGACCATCTCGGTGGGCTCGTAACCCTGTTCGGTCTCCTCGATGAAGTCCGCGGCATAGGGTCCGGGAAGCAGCACGTACGCCCGGCCGAAATTCTGAACGAACTTCCCGATACGGTAGTCGCCGTATCGCACGTACAGTTCCTTCATCTTGCCGCCCTCGCGGCGACTGGCTCCCTGGTTGATGAACAGATCCTTGTTGGGATCGTCGGAACGAAGCGGCTGCCTGGGCTTGAACTGGAACAGCCCATCGATCGAGAGCTCGTCGGAGAGGTTCAACAGCGCCGTTGAATCGAAGCGAAGGCTTGGTCGAGGATCGCGGCTCGGACCACTCGCCGCGGCCATCCCTGCGAGTTCAAGGTTTCCCAGCGTACTGAAGCTGATTTTCGGGAATCCACCGATCGGTTCTGCTTCGGCAGTGGTGTCCCTGCTCGCAGTCCCCGACTTTTCTGCCGAATTGGAAAGAGGCGACGACTGCGCGAGCCCGATACCCGGCGCGAACAACGCTGCGACGACGACCAGCGACCGGATGCACTCATCGGCCCGCATGAGACATCCCTTTCGCGCCGTCGGACATCTTCATGCCGGCCGCCGTCGGTCCGGCCTTCGGGTCGTAGACCTCGATCATCGCCATCATTCCCTTGTCTTCATGCTCGAGGATGTGGCAATGAAACATGAAGCGGCCAACGATGATGGGATCGGTGAACGCGAGTCGAATCTTGACCTCGCCATGGATGGGCACGTCGATCGTGTCCTGCACGCCCTGGAATCGCACTGGCTTGCCGTTGATGCTGAGTACCTGGAACGGAAGCTGGTGGATGTGGAAGACGTGCAGTTCCTCGGACGAATTTCGGATCGTCCACTCCTCGATCGATCCGAGCGGCACCCTCACGTCCACCCGGTGGGGATCGAAGGTCTGGTGATTGATGAAGAAGAGGCCGGTGACCGTGTCTTCCGAGAACACGACGATCCGTTGCGCATCGATGCGATCGCCTGCGATCGGCTGTTGCTTGGGTGCGTTCACGACCAGTTCGCCAACCGGCTCGGGTGGCGGCCGATCCGGGTCACGGACCGCAGCCATCGTGGCAAGGACCTGGGCCGGAAACATGTCGCCAGCCGGACCCGTTGCGGTCGGTTCCGAGAGGAGCCGATACTGCCCCGTCGGGCCGGCCGTGACGAGCACGTCGATCCGCTCGCTCGGACCGATGATGATTTCGGACGACGCCTCGGGATGAAGGATGGGTCGGGCGTCGCGACCCACCTGCGTCATCTGATGTCCCTCGAGTTGGAGGCGGAAGTAGGTATTTGCAGTCTGGTCGCTGAAGCGCCAGAGCTGTGTCTCGCCAGGCTGGATGTCGATGCGCGGCTGGAATTGGCCGTTGATGTTCTGGACGGTGCCATTCACAGGCTTGGGAACATTATTCAGCGCCCCCTTTCCATCGGGCGAGAACTCCTTGAGAGCGATCAGCCGCTCCACGAGCGGTTTCGTTGCCGGAACCTCGTCCTGAAAGCCTTCGATAACCAGGGTGCCACTCAGCCCGCCCATCACCTGACGCTCTGCGAAATCGTGGCCGTGCGTGTGAAACCAGTAGATTCCCGGAGGATGGTCATTGGGAATGGGAATGACGTATTCCCAACTCTCGCCCGGCGCGACCATGTGCATCGAATCGTCCCCGTGCCCTGCGGGAGATACCGCCAGTCCGTGGAAGTGGACATTCGTGATCTGGTGCAGATGATTGACCAGGCGAAAGTGCAGGGTGTCGCCAGGCTTCAGCCGCAACACCGGACCGCCGTAAATACCGTTGTAAGTGGCGCCGGCGATTTGGTGTGGACCCACCTTGACGACGGTCGGACGTGCCTCCATCGTCACGACGAGGTTGCCCCCCTCGCTTCGATACTCCATCGGAGAGCGCAGGGGTGGTGCGTCTGCTTTAGACGCTGTCAAGGCGTCGCCAGTCGATGGTGGCTCCTGCGCAACAGCGGTGCTCGCCGCGGCGGCGAGCACGATGCATAGGGCGGTGTAGAAACCGGACCCGAAGAGCCTGGCTTTTTTCGACATCGAGTCGTCGGATCGTTTCATCGGTCGTGATCTCCGCCATGCGATCTCATCGCATGCAGGCCTTCGGGAAAGGGGTTGGCATCGTCGGGCGATCTTCGACAACGCATCGCGTTCGATTGTCAGAGCCATCGATCGGATACGGCTAGGACAGAAGCCGATTGGATCGAATGTCGACTGTCGGTCGTTATCGGAATATCCATCGCCAACGAGTAGCGCGAATCGATCGCGGTCGCGCCTATCGGGTCGCAGGGAGTTCTCGTTGTTCGCGGATTCCGTCCTGCGTCACCAAGGCCGGGACTGCGGACGCTTTTGCTCCGCGGATAGATTTTTTTTACGACCCATTTAATTTCCTCGCTTTACCCGCGGTCGGCCGCGCGGGACTCTATCCACACAAGCAAGCTGCACCATACATTTGCAGGCGCTACCCAGTTGGTCTAGATTCGCCAGACGCCGCCGCGACGACGGGAACTCCGTACTTGCCGGGATCGAGTTCGATTGCGCAAGATGGAGGAAGCGGCATGTCGTTTGGAATCGAGGCGTCGGGGCACGGCCATCGTCCGCGCTGGAACATAGCATGGGCCAACGCCGTATCCAAAGATCGTCCGTCGCCCGTCGAAGTGCCCGGCTTGGCGACCGGTGATGCTGACACCGGCGCTGACACTTGCTGTCCTGGCAGGACCGGCCCGAGCGATTCCAACGTTCGCACGACGAACGCGGCGAACTGTGTGGCGTGCCATGTCGGCGGCCAGTATCCGGAACAGACTCCCTACGGTCGCTACTTCAAGTGGACCGGGTTCACGCAGGGCACGCAAATCACGAAGCAACGCAGCGGCGACGGGAAAGAGCTACCTGGTGTCGCGAGCCCGCATGGCGATGGCCAGGAACGTGGCCAATCTCTCCGACCAGGACATCGCGGACGTAGCTGCGTACATGGAGTCGATCGGCGTCGGCGGTGCAACTCCATCGGCGTTGAAGCCGACCGGCGAGAAGGTCGCCATGGTGCATAGCGCGAACGATCCGCCGACGCCTCCGCCGTTCGACTCGCAGGGCGATGCCAAGAACTGCCACTACTCGGTCTGGACCTATGGCCGGTATTGCGGCAGCTTCTTGGAGGCCCTAGCCGATCCCCTGAAGCATCAATGACGGCGAAGCCGGCTGGGTCAGGTCCACAGCAGCCCGGCATCCTTTTGCCAAGTCGCGTGCATCCTTGTGAAGCACGGCGGCATCGTTGAAAAGACGAGTGGGAGAGTCATTCACTGGGTCAGGCGACGCCACTGCGCCGCCGTCCGCTGTGCGCGACTAAGGACTCACGCAGTCGAAACTATCCGCTGAGGTCGCATCTCCGGTTCCCCGGTATTTCGCAACCTTTGGGTAGGTGCACAGCAGACGCTGCATCTTGATCGTCTTCGTTGCGGCGGCGTCGTCCGTGTATTTCGTCGCGATCATCGTTTCCGGAGCCACGCCCTTCTCGACCCAATTTTCGAGAGCCTTCTGAAGGTCGTGAGCCGGATCGCGCGATGGAGGAATCTGCTGACCGACGCCGCCGAAACTGGTCGCCCCGGGACCAAAGTAGCAGTGGGTCATGCCCGGGACCATGAACACGCGAGCAAACTGCTGCGTCGCGACGATTCCACCCATGCTCGCAGCTACCTTCTCATAGTATTGCGGCAACCAGCCAGGTTGGAGGACAGTGTCGTTCCAACCCTGATACATGAGGACCTTCACGCCGCGATTCTTTGCAACGGTCATATCGGTCGCGATGGAATCGGCAAGACGACCGACCTTGTTATCCGCGAACGTCAAGTCCGAATCAAAGTTTAAAGTGGTGAAGTTCCAGGCCGGATTTTCGAACACCAGATTGGCGTAGTAAGACAAGCCGAGGCTGGTCGGGACAGTTCCCACGATTCCGGCCCACGACGCTTCGCCACCCTGAGCCCAGCCGGGGTAAACGGCCTCGCCCGTTCTCGGATTCACAGGGCCTTGCCAGAGCTTCGTCAGGGCGGTCACCTGCGGCGCAGTCAGGCAACTGTTCGAGTCGGCGCCAGTACAGAGCAACGACGCAGCGCTAAAACCGCACTTTCTCGGGTCCTCGATCAATCCGTCGACCAGTCCGTCTTTCGCGTCGCACTGCGCGGTCACGGCCGCAGCGATCGCCGGTAACTTCGCAACAGGAATTGCACTGCCCGGTTGACTGAGCGCTTGTGCGGTCCAGATCATGCCGGCATTGGAATGCGACTGGTAATTCCAAGGTGCACCTGCAACGACACCGTCGAAGTCCTCCGGGTATCGCTGTACTTCCATCAGCGCCTGGCGGCCTCCGTTAGAGCAGGAATTGAGATACGACCTGGTAGCGGGCTTACCGTAGAAAGTCGCGGTAAGCGCTTTCGCTGCCAACGTCACCAGGTGTTTGGCCCGGTAGGCGTAGTCGATCACCTTCTCGGGATGTCCGATCGCCCAGAACGCATCGCTGGACAGG